>JAEZDP010000285.1 GCA_023418055.1 Acidobacteriota bacterium | reverse complement strand
TGCCGGCCATGGTCGAGGGCGCCGAGCAGGGGCTGCACGTGCCGCGCGCCGTGGCGGGGTTCGTCCTGCCGCTGGCGGTCTCGGTGTTCAAGTTCAGCGCGCCGTTGTCGTCGGTGGTGGGCACGCTCTTTGTGGCACGCCTCTACCAGGTGGACCTCGCGCCGGTGCAGGTTGCCTTCGTCGCGGCCGCCGCCGTGGCCCTGAGCTTCAGCACGCCTGGCATTCCCGCCGGCAACCTCGTCGTGCTGGCGCCCGTGTTTGCCAGTCTCGGGCTGCCGGTCGAGGGCATCGGCATCCTCATCGCGCTCGACGTGATTCCCGACACCGTGAAGACGACGGGGAACGTCACGGCCAACATGGCCGTCACCGCGATCGTGGCGCGGCTGGACGATGGATCAGGCAGTACACTGGGGGCATGATCCAGTTCACGCGTCGCCTCCGCCTGGCGGCAGCGCTGGCCGCATGCGTCTGCCTCGTGGTGAGCCCCACCGTCGTGGCCCAGGCACCTGCCGGCAGCGGCCCCAGGATCGTCATCGAGACCGAACACGGGCGCATCGTCATCCAGACGTTCGCCGACAAGGCGCCCAAGACCGTCGCGCACGTCACCGACCTGGTGAAGAAGAACTTCTACAACGCGCAGCGCATCCATCGCGTCATCCCAGGACAGGCGGTGCAGTGGGGCGACAAGATGTCCCGCGACATGACCTACCGCGAGTGGTGGGGGCGCAGTCCCGGCGGCGGCAGCGGCCGCACCATCGGAGTGGCCGAGTTCGACAAGACGCTGAAACATCGGGCCGGCACCGTGTCGATGGCGCATTCGGGCAATGCCGCGGGCGCGGACAGCCAGATGTTCATCGCGCTGCGTGCCATCCCCGAGTGGGACGGCACCTACGTCATCTTCGGCGAAGTGGTGGAGGGGATGGACGCCGTCCGGAAGCTGAAGGTGGCCGACCGCTTCAAGCGCGTGTCGCTGCAGTGAACGGCGCGACGCTCAGAACAGGGCAGGCTCCGTCTCCACGACCTCTTCGATGCCGGGAAAACGTTCGACGAACGTGCGCGGGAATGGCGCACGGACCGGGTCGTCGAGCCGGGCACGTAGTTGCGCCGCATTGGCCACCGCGTTGCCGCCGAAGTGGTTGTTGGCGTAGAGATACAGCTTGCGCCCCAATGCCCGCGCCGCCTCCGCAATCTCGGCAAATGGCGTGAGTTCCTCGTCCGAATACAGGTAGTTGTAGCGATCCTCCGAGGTCGGCGGCTGCCACCACTGCGCGGCATTGCGGCCGTGCAGCCTGATGTACGACCACCCGCGCGTCGACACGGCCTCACGCGCCAGCGCCGTGCTCTGGAAGACCGACGATGAGAACTTGGGTTCGTCGATGAGGGTCCAGGCCGCGTCGGACGCGTCGAGCAGCGGCCAGACGTCGGCCTGCCTGTCGCTCCACGAGCGGTGGCGGAGTTCCACGGCCACAGGCAGCGGCCGCAGCGCCTCGAGCAGCCACGCCAGATAGCCTTCCGTCTCGGGGGTGGCGTGGAATCCGGCAGGAAACTGGGCGAGCAGCGGCCCCAGACGCGCCGCCTCGGCCAGGGGCGCCAGGCCCTCGAGCCAGGCCGTCACGTCGGACGCCGACACGTCGGGCACCGCCGGCCCTCGCGGATCAGGGCCCAGACCAGCGGGGTGCGTGAACTGCTGGTGCAGTTTCACGGCGAACTCGAAGCCCGGCGGCGTCCGCTGCACCCAGCCACGGGTCATGGCCGTGGTCAGCGGCCGGTAGAACGAGACGTTGACCTCGACGGTGCGAAAGCGCTCGGCGTACCACGACAGTTCGTCGACCTTCCTTCCGCGTGCGGCCGCCGGGTACACCACCCCCGTCCACGCGCCACGTCCGCTCGGGTAGTGCCACCCGGACGTGCCGATGGCCACCGGTGAGGAGTTCGATCGCATTGGTACAATTCCCGTCGTGAGCGCGCCCGCCCTGACCGTCAACGAAGTGTATGCCTCGGTGCAGGGCGAGTCGACGTTTGCCGGGCAACCGTGCACGTTCGTCCGGCTGACGGCCTGCGACCTGCGCTGCCGGTGGTGCGACACGCCCTACGCGTTCCACGAAGGGCGCAAGTGGACGCTCGACGAGATTCTGACGGCCGTCGACAACCTCGGGCTGCCCCTCGTCGAGTTGACCGGCGGCGAGCCGCTGCTCCAGCCCAATGCCATCCCCCTGATGGCGCGCCTGCTCGAGCGCCAGTACACCGTGCTGCTCGAAACCGGCGGGCACCGCCCCATCGACGATGTGCCGGAAGGCGTGCACCGGATCGTCGACGTCAAGTGTCCCGGGTCGGGTGAACACCTGCGGATGCACTGGCCGAATCTCGACCAGCTCCGCCCCGGCGACGAGGTGAAGTTCGTCATCGCCTCCCGCGAGGACTACGAATACGCGCGCGACGTCGTGCAGCGTCACCAGCTGGCGGGGCGCGTGGCGGCCGTCCAGTTCTCGCCTGCGTTCGGCGAGCTGCCGGCCGCGGATCTGGCGGCGTGGCTCATCGAGGACCGGCTGCCCGTCCGACTCCAACTGCAGCAGCACAAGTACGTGTGGAGCCCCGGAGCCCGTCGCGTATGACGACCTCGCCCCCCGCCGTGGTGTTGCTGAGCGGCGGCCTCGATTCCTACACGGCCGCGGCCGTCGCACGCGACCTCGGCTTCGACGTGTACGCGCTCACGGTCCGCTACGGGCAGACCCACGTGGCCGAGATCGAGGCGGCCCGCCGCGTGGCGGCCTCGCTGGATGTCGCGCGGCACGTCGAGATCGACCTGGACCTGAGGAGCATCGCCACCTCGGCGCTCACCGGCGCCGGTGAGGTGCCGAAGGACCGTGACGTCGACGCCGGGCAGATTCCCTCGACGTACGTGCCTGCCCGCAACACCATCTTCCTGTCGCTGGCCCTGGCCTGGGCCGAGTCGCTCGGCGCGGCCGACGTCTTCATCGGTGTCAACGCGCTCGACTACTCCGGCTATCCCGACTGCCGCCCCGAGTTCGTGCGTGCTTTCGAACGGCTGGCCTCGCTGGCCACGCGGGCCGGCGTGGAAGGCACACCCTTTCGCGTGCATGCGCCGCTGCTCGATCTCACCAAGGCCGACATCGTGCGCAAGGGGCACGCGCTCGGCCTGGACTACGGCCTGACCCTGTCGTGTTACGACCCTGACGCCGCCGGCATCCCGTGCGGACGTTGTGACAGCTGTACCCTGCGGGCCCGCGGCTTTGCCGAGGCCGGCCTCGAGGACCCGAGCCGATGCTGATTGCGCTGGCCACTGCCGACGACGAGATTGCCGCGACCTTTCCCGTGATGCACCAGCTGCGGCCGCACCTCGCGGCAGCGGAGTACGTCGGCCGCGTCAAGCGCCAGCAGGCGCTCGGCTACCACCTGGCGGTGCTGGAGGAGGGCGGCACGGTGCGGGCTGTTGCCGGCTTCCGCGTGCTCGACCAACTGGTGCGTGGCCGTGTGCTGTATGTCGACGACCTCGTCACCGACGCGGACGTCCGCTCCCGCGGCCACGGCGACGCGCTGTTCGACTGGCTCGTGGCGCACGCGCGGACGCTCGAGTGTGGGGCGCTCGAACTCGACTCCGGCGTCCAGCGTCACGGGGCCCATCGCTTCTATCTGCGCAAGCGGATGGACATCACGGCGTATCACTTCGTCCTCCCGCTCTGAGCCTGGGGTCAGACCTGCGACGCGTCGTCTCGGGGTCAGACCTGCCACGCGTCGTCCTGGGGTCAGACCTGCCGCCCGTGCCACCCCACGCCCCCTCCGCGCGTCCCATCACCATGACCTCTGCCGCCCCGCACCGCCGCTGGCTCCACCTCCTCCTGTTGCTCGTGCTGCCGGCCGCGCTCACGTGCTCGACGACCGCCCAGTCGCCCGGCACGCACCCTGTCACCGGACGCGAGTTCGCCGGCGTGATGAGCCACCGCGGCGCTGGCTGGCTCGACCGCGCCGAGCGTGACCGCGAAGAGAACACCACCCGCGCCCTCGAGGCGCTCGGCGTCACCCCCGGCATGGTGGTGGCCGATTTCGGCGCCGGCTCCGGCTACTACACCGAGCGGCTGGTGAGACAGGTCGGCCCGGATGGCAAGGTCCTCGCGGTGGACCTCCAGCCCGAGATGCTGGAGCTGCTCGGGGCACGCATCACGCGGCTGGGCCTGACCAACGTCGAGCTCATCAGGAGCACCGAGGACGACCCTCGCCTGCCGACAGGCACCGTCGACCTCATCCTCATGGTGGACGTCTACCACGAGCTCTCGCAGCCGCAGCTCGTGCTGCGCCGGATGAAGGCGGCGCTGTCGCCACGCGGGCGCATCGCCATCCTCGAATACCGCAAGGAGGACGCGTCGGTCCCCATCCGACCCGAACACAAGATGAGCGTGGCGGAGGCCACGGCCGAGTTCGGTGCCGAAGGCTATCGCTTGGACGCACGCGTGGACAGCCTGCCCTGGCAGCACCTTCTCTTCTTCGCGCCGCAGCGGTGACGCTCCGGCCTGCGCGACAATGCCGTCGTGACGCACGCACCCGCACGGCTCTACTACGAAGACGCCTACCAGCTGACCTTCACCTCCACCGTTACCGACGTCCGCCCCCACGGTGACGCGGTTGCGGTCACTCTCACTTCCTCGGCGTTCTACCCGACGTCCGGCGGCCAGTTGCACGACGTCGGCACCCTCACGCCAGAAACGGAGGGCCCACCCGCCCACGTGCTCGACGTCATCGACGGCGACGACGGGCACGTCTGGCACGTCCTCGACCGCGCCCTGGCGCCGGGCACTGCCGTCCGCGGCGACATCGACCCGCCCCGCCGCGCGGACCACCGCCAGCAGCACACCGGACAGCATGTGCTGTCGGCGTCGTTTGCCCGGACAGTTTGCGCCGAGACCCGCAGCGTGCATCTCGGCGCCGAGGTCTGCACGCTCGACCTCGACCGCGAAGTGACAGACGACGAGCTGGCGATGGCGGAGGCGGACGCCAACGTCGTCGTGTGTGACGACAGGGATGTCCACGTGCGCATGGTGGATGCCGACGCGGCGGTGGCCCTGCCGCTGCGCCGTCCGACTCGACGCCCGGGCACCGTCCGCCTGGTCGACATCGCCGGACACGACCTCTCGGCCTGCGGCGGCACCCATGTGCGACGCACCGGTGAGATCGGCGCCATCCTCGTGCTGGGCACCGAGCGGGTGAGGGGCGGCACTCGCGTGACGTTCGTCTGCGGGCAGCGTGCGGTGTCGAGCCATCGGCGCCTGCGGACGATCCTCGACGAGGCGGCGCGCGACCTTTCCGTCGGCCGCGTGGAGCTTCCGGCCGCCGTCAGGCGGTTGCAGGACGACCTGCGGACCACGCGGCGGACTCTGGACGTGGCGCGGGAGCAACTGGCAGCCCTGGAAGCCCGTTCCCTCGCGCAGGCGTTCGAGCCCCGTCGCGGATATGCGCTCCTCGTGGCGCACCTCGACGCCGCGGACGCCACCGACCTGCGCCGCAGCGCGTCCACGCTGGTCGAGACGCCGGGTCGTCTGGTGGTGCTGACTGGTGGACCTGCGCCTCACGCGCTCGTCGTGGCTCGCAGCGCCGACCTCGAGGGGCACGACGCTGGACGTCTCGCGCGAGCCCTTGCCGCTGCGCTTGGCGGAAAGGCCGGCGGGCGCGCCGATTTCGCCCAGGGCGGAGGCGTCACCGCGTCTCTCGCCGATCTGCGCCGTGAGGTGGACGCCGCCCTCGCGTGACTCTCCGCTCTCAGGAGTAGTGCCGAGCGACCCGAGGCCTCAGCGGCACAACATCACGAGTGCCCGGTCGACCTCCGCGTCGACGTCCGACGTCGGCCTGAGGTGGTTGTTGGCGAGCACCGAGAAGACGATCTCGCGGCCGCTGCCTGTCTGGAGGTAGCCCGAGAGCGCGCGGGCGTGCGACAGCGTCCCGGTCTTGGCCCACACGCGGCCCTGGCAGGGCGTGCCGGCCATGCGGGTCTCGAGCGTGCCGTCCACGCCGGCCACCGGCAGCGCCCGTCGCACCGCTGCTCGATGCGTCGGCGCGTCGAGCGCGCGCAACAGCGTCACCAGCAGGCGGGGCGTCAGGAAGTTGCGCCGCGACAGGCCCGACCCGTCGGCCACCTGCATGTCGTCGGTAGGCACGCCGAGCGCGGCCAATGCCTGCGCGACGGCCACGCGGCGTTCTGCCAGCGAGGTGGACGGGCCTGCCACGAGCGCATGCAGCAGCGCCTC
>JAEZDP010000215.1 GCA_023418055.1 Acidobacteriota bacterium | reverse complement strand
CTCGCTGTGCCCTGGTCCCTCTCGGCCGGGGTCTACCGAAAAGGATGGACCGGATGTCTCGACGTTTTCTTCACTTTCTGGTGGCAGCCCTCGTGCTGGTGTGGGCACTGCCATCCACCTCGGCGGCGCAATCCGACGCCGCCAGTGTCCTCGGCTTCATCACGGATCAGTCGGGCGGCGCCATGCCCGGCGTCACGATGACCCTCACCAACCCCGCTACCGGCCTGAGCGACACCGCCGTGACCGACGAGCGCGGGCAGTACCAGTTCCTGAACGTCCGCATCGGCACCTACACATTGCGTGCCGAACTGCAGGGGTTCACGACGGCTGTCGCCGAAGGCATCGCCGTCACGGTCAACGCCCGGCAGCGTGTGGACCTGTCGCTGGCGGTGGGCGGGTTGGGCGAGACGATCCAGGTGACCGGCGCCGCGCGGCTGCTCGAAAGCGAGTCGAGCGACCGCGGCACGGTCATCAGTCGCGAGCAGATCGTCAACCTCCCGCTGAACGGCCGGGCCTATGCCGATTTGGCACTGTTGAGCCCCGGCGTGCGCCGCTCGTCGATTGCCAACTCGCGCGACGCGTCATTCAACGTCAACGGCCTGCGCAGCGCGCTCAACAACTTCATTCTCGACGGTGTGGACAACAACTCCTACGGCACGAGCAACCAGGGGTTCTCGAACCAGGTGGTGCAGGTATCACCCGATGCCGTCGAGGAGTTCAAGGTCCAGACCAACAACTTCAGCGCCGAGTTCGGGCGCGCCGGCGGCGCGGTCATCAACGCCACTTTTCGCAGCGGCACGAACCAGTTTCGCGGCGCGGTCTGGGAGTTCAACCGCAACACGAAGCTGAACGCCACGGGGTTCTTCAAGCCGACGAGCGGCGTGAAGCCCGAGATGAACCGCAACCAGTTCGGCGGCGTCTTCGGCGGCCCCATCGTGCGCGACCGCGCGTTCTTCTTCTTCAACTACGAGGGTTTCCGCGAGGTGTCGAAGAACCTCACGTTCGCCAGCATCCCCACGCTCGAGCAGCGGCAGGGCAACCTGGGCGTGCCGGTGCGCAACCCGATCACGGGTGAGGTGTACGCCGATGGCATCATCCCGGCGTCGGCCATCACGCCCTTCGCGCGAGCGGTGCTCGACGGCCTGCCCGCCCCCACGCGTCCGGGCAACTCGAACAACTTCGACTCGCTGCCGCGTCGCGAAGACTTCAACGACAAGTTCGACGTGAAGCTCGACCAGCGGCTGCGTCCGGGCACCAACGCGTTCGTGCGGTTCAGCCACCGCAAGGTGGACAACTTCGAACCGCCGGCCATTCCGGGCGAGACCAGCTCGCCGTCCAACGCGTTCGTGGAAGTGCTCAACCAGCAGGTGGCGGGCGGCATCACGCAGACCGTGTCCACCAACTCGCTGCTCGAACTGCGCATCGGCGTCAACCGCACGAAGGCGGGCAAGACGGCGCTCGGCACGGGCACGCCCAACATGTTCGACCGCTTCGGCATCACCGGCCTGCCGACCGACGCCGTGTTCTCGGGAGGGCTCACCGAGCAGGGCGTGGGCGGCTGGACGGCCTGGGGCCGCCAGAACAGCAACCCGCAGTACCAGGACCCGTTCGTGATCGACGCGCGCGTGAACTACTCGTGGATCGCGGGGCAGCACACGCTCAAGACCGGCTACGAGTACCAGTCGATCAACACCGAGGTCGACGATGTGAACCCCAAGTACGGCAACGACAACTACTCGGGGCAGTTCAGCCGTCCGACGACAGCGCCGGCCAACCCGGCGTTGTACAACCTGGCCGACTTCATGTTCGGGGCCCGCAGCACCTACAGCCTGGTCAACCCGTTCGTCTTCGACCTGCGCCAGCGGATGCACTTTGCGTATCTGCAGGACGACTGGAAGGTGGCGCCGAACCTGACCGTGAACCTCGGGCTGCGGTACGAGTTCGGCACGCCGCAGTGGGAAGCGGGCAACAACCTCACCAATTTCGACCCCGAGACCAACACGCTGATTCAGGCGCGTGACGGGTCGATCTACGACCGGGCGCTCGTCAATCCCGACCGCAACAACTTCGCGCCGCGCGTGGGTGTGGCCTACAGCGTGACGCCGCGCACCGTCATCCGTTCGGCCTACGGCATGAGCTACATCCACTTCAACCGGCTCGGCGGCGAGAACCTGCTGTCGTTCAACGGCCCGCACGTGGTGCCCATCTCCATCACGCAGCAGCCGTCGCAGGGGTTGTGCCAGCCTGGGCAGGCGCCGACCACCTGCTTCCGGACGACGCAGCAGGGGTATCCGGAAGGCCTGAACGTGCCGGAGAACTACGATCCGCTCAACGGCCGCGTCAACCACATCCCGAAGGACCTGCGCACCGGGTACGTCCAGAGCTGGCACGTCACGGTGCAGCGCGAGTTGCTCGACAACCTGCTGGTGGATGTGGCCTACATCGGCAACAAGAGCGACAAGCTGATGATTCTGGCCGACCTGAACCAGGCACGCCCGAACGGGCCCAACGAGAACACGTTGCTGCAGCTGCGCCGGCCCATCCAGGGCTACCAGTTCATCCAGACGGCCTTCGACGGCGGGCGGGCCGACTACCGCGCCCTGCAGGTGAAGGTGGAGCGGCGGTCCACGCGGGGCCTGTACCTGCTGAACTCGTTCACCTGGTCGCGGGCCCGCGACAACGCCTCCGGTCATCTCGAGACGGCCAACGGCGACAACAGCCGCGTGAACTACGCCAACATCGAGGGGGAGTTCGGGCTCTCGGGCTACAACCAGCCGCTGAACAACACCACGTCCATCGTGTGGGAACTGCCGTTTGGCGAAGGCCGCCGCTGGGGCCAGTCGCTGCATCCGGTGGTTGAGGCGCTGGCCGGCGGCTGGCGCCTGACGGCGATCAACACGATGACGAGCGGTCTGCCGGTGAACCTCACCTACAACCCGGCAGCGACCTCGTCGGTCAGCGGCGCGCCCACGTACCGCCCGAACGTGACCGGTGACATCTACGCACCCGACGGGGAGCAGAGCATCACCAACTGGTTCAACCGCGACAACGTGGTGATTCCGACGGATCGGACGCAGCCGTTTGGCAACGCGCCGCGCAACGCGGCACGCGGGCCGGCCATCTACTCGCTCGATCTCGGCCTGCACAAGGGCTTCGGGCTCGGCGGTGACGTCCGTCGTCTCGAGTTCCGCATCGAGGCGTTCAACGTGTTCAACCGCGCAAACTTCGGCGCGCCGAACGGCAACCGCAGCGCCACGAACTTCGGCACGATCACGTCGCTGGCGACGACGCCGCGACAGATTCAGCTGGGCGTCCGCTTCAGCTTCTGACGTCGTCCTGGGTGTCAGGTCTCGAAACCACGCGTTTCGCACGATCTGGCCCCCACCGCCACCCTCCCCGCAGCATCGCGCTCCACCCCACGGGTCGCGCCCGCTCGACCGACAGATTTGTCGCTCCGCCTACGACTGCGCACTCCCGCCACGCGCGACGCGTGCCGCACCCCGCACCGGCTCGCCGTCGTTGTTGCGTGGACGGGCTGGCACCAGCCCTGCAGTACCCCGGGCCACACGGCGGCCGATGAACGGCCGTGCGACGACTTCGGGAGAGATCAGACGATGCAAGACGCTGCGAACCGCATGCCCGGCCACCGTGCCGCGCGACGACATGTCGGCCACTACCCGCGCGTGGGTGTCATGGCCCTGGCGCTGATGACGACGTGGATGCCGCTCACGATGGTGGGAGAGGCACGCCAGGGCGTGCCCGACCCGTGCGATTTTGCCACCGGCGGTGGCTTCGTCATCACCGACGGCGGCTACAAGGCGAACTTCGGCGCGCATGGCGGCTGCAAGAACGGCAAGTTCTGGGGCCACGTGAACTACGTGGACCATGCCACTGGGTATCACGTCAGCAGCACGATGATCACCGCGTACATTGCACCTTTCGGCCCCGAGTCGCCCGTCCGCGACATCTGCGGCCTCGCCAGGACCAACAGGAACGACGACCCGCGCCCGCTCTACTTTCGCGTCCGTCTCTCCGACAACGGAGAACCCGGCAACCTCGACCAGTTCGGGATCAAGCTCGCGCGCAACGTCGCGCTCGAGGGCGAGTACCCGTCGTTCGAAGAGATCTACGCGGTCACCCCACGTGACCTCAGCACCGCGAAGCCAGGGGCTGGCAACGTCGAGCTGCACGATGCCAATGGGCCCTCGTCCATCCCCGCGTATCTCGAGGACGAGTTTGCCGCGTGCGGGGGACTGACTTTCGACAATGGCGATGGCGGCGGCGTGATCGTGGACTGACGCGATCCGCGCAAGACTTACACAGGCACTCGGGCCGTCCCGTGCGGGGCGGCTCCGAGCTTCTCCCTTAAGCGTCTCCATCGCAGCGACTTACGCCACGCGGACGCCCGTTCGCCACGCTGGACGCCGTCTTGCATCTTTCCTCGACGAACCGAACGACGAGGAGGACGACATGACGAGGCGACATCCCTTCCTGATGTCCGGTCTGCTCATGGCCGGGGTGACGATGACCGGCGCCTGTGCCGCTCCGGACTCCCGGACCACCGAGCAGCAAGCCGCCGCCGAGGCCATGGCGCGTGTCGACGACGACGCGACGCGATCGGATGCGGCGATTACCACCGAGATCCAGGCGCGCTACTACGGCGACGAACACGTGCGCGGCCGACGCATCGACGTGCGCGTGAACGACGGCATGGTGGCGCTCGACGGCGTGGTCGCCGATGCCTCGGCTCGGACGCGCGCGGTCAGCCTGGCACGCGAGGTGGACGGCGTGCGTGAGATCGATGACCGGCTCGAGATTGCCGACACCGTCGACACCCGCCGCGCGGCCGGTCGCGACGACACTCCAGCCGCGGACGCGAGTGGCACGGCCAGCGCGGCCGACCTCGGCGGACGCTGGATCACGACGAAGATTCAGGCCAGCTTCTTCGCCGACCGCGAGATCAAGGCCCGCAACATCGACGTGACCACCACCGACACCGGGATCGTGACGCTCGAAGGCGAGGTGGACAGCGCTGAGACGCGTGAGCGCGCCGGCCAGATTGCGCGTGCGACCGATGGGGTCAGGCGCGTGGACAACGAACTGCGCATCGTTCGTGAGGACAGCGCGGTCGCGCGTTCGGGCCAGGCACCAGCCGCCGACGTCGGCGACGACACCCCCGACGTCGCGAGCGGAGACGTCGCGCAGCCAGCCGACGGCTGGGTGACGATGAAGATTCAGTCGAAGTACTTCCTCGACGGCGACGTCGCCGGGCGACGCATCGACGTCGACACGCAGGACGGCATCGTCACCTTGACCGGCGCGGTCGCGAGCGAGGCCGAACGTCGCCAGGCCGTGGCACTGGCGCGCAACACCGACGGTGTGCGCTCCGTCACCGACCGCCTGGAGGTCTCGGCTCAGGCCGATACCCGCCAGGGTGACGACACCACGGCGGAGCGGTCGGCCGGGGACGTCGTGGACGACACCTGGGTGGCGACGAAGATCCAGTCGAAGTACTTCCTGGATGCCGACGTCAAAGGCCGCGACGTGGACGTGACGGCGCGTGATGGCGTGGTTACGCTCACCGGGGCGGTGGCGTCGCAGACGGCACGCCGCACGGCCGAAGCGATCGCGCGCGACACCGACGGCGTATCGCGAGTCGTCAACCGCCTGGAGGTGGCTCCTGGCGAGCGGCCGAGCGAGGGCGCCGACGAGGACGCCGACACTACCGACCCAACGCGATAGCCCTCGCTTACGCCCGGCGGTCCGAAGGTCTGCCGGGTGTCGTCCGCGTGCGTCCTGGCGGCCCGCCCGCTTCGGGGCGCACGCTCACCTTCCTTCCCCGAATCGACGTCGAGCGCAGCGCGGCGACAATGGCCCGCGACAACTCTTCCGGGACCTCGACGAGTGAAAAGGCGTCGGCCACGCGGATGCTGCCGAGCACGCGCGACGGCACCCCCGCTTCGCCAGTGATGGCTCCGACGATGTCGGCCGGCCGAACGCCGGCGGTCTTGCCGACGCTGAGGCGCAGCACCACGCGTCCGCCGTCGGAGCCCCGATCTGCCCGGCCCGTCGGTCTTCCCGGCCGTCCGTCCTCGTCGCGGTCACGGCGGCCAGCCCGCGCGGCTGGGCGAGCGGAGGGCCGGGCATCCGTATCCGCTGAGGTCAGCGCCACGAGCGGTGGCGGCGCGATGGCCGGCTCTTCCGACGCCTGGAGCAACTGAATCGCCGCGGCGGCGATGTCGAGGACGTCGAATTCCTGGGCCAGCGCGTCCACGGTCTGTCGGGCGTGTTCGAGTCCGCCCTTCTGCAGTTGCGTACGCAGGGCCTCACGCGTCGTCTCGAGCCGGCGTGCGAGCAGATCCGACTCGGTGGGCAGGGGACGGACGTCCACCTTGTGCTTGATGGTGGCCTCGATGGTGCGCAGGAAGCGGTGCTCGCGCGGATCGGCCAGCGTGATGGCCACGCCCTCGCGGCCGGCACGCCCCGTGCGGCCGATGCGGTGCACGTACACCTCTGGGGCCGAGGGCACGTCGTAGTTGATGACGTGCGACACGTGTTCGATGTCGAGGCCGCGGGCGGCCACGTCGGTGGCGACGAGGATCTCGACCTGCTCGCTGCGAAACGCCTGCATGATGCGGTCGCGCTGCTTCTGCTCCATGCCGCCGTGCAGTGCCCTGGCGCTGTAGCCGTGGGCCGTCAGCGTGTCGGTGAGCTGGTCCACCTCGAGCCGCGTGCGGCAGAAGACGATGGCCGACTTCGGGCTTTCGAAGTCGAGGACGCGGCACAGGGCGGCGGTCTTCTGGGCGCGCGGCATCAGGTGCGCCACCTGCCGGATTCTGGGCAGCTTCCCGGCGGCCCGCTTCTCGCGCGGAATGGTCACGCGCTGCGGCGCCTTGAGGTGCCGGGCGGCGATGGCGGCGAGACGCGGTGCCATGGTGGCGGCAAACAGCGCCGTCTGGCGGGTCGCTGGCGTCGCGTCGAGAATCAACTCGAGGTCGTCGGCAAAGCCCATGTCGAGCATCTCATCGGCTTCGTCGAGCACGAGCACCTGCAGCGACGACAGGTCGAGCGTCTGGCGCCGGAGGTGATCGAGCGCGCGTCCCGGTGTGGCGACGACGAGGGCGGCGCCGCGCCTCAGCGCGCGGATCTGCACGTCCATTGGCGCGCCGCCGTAGAGGGCCACGACGCTGAGCGGCTGGCCTTTCGCGTACTTGTGCAGCGCTTCGGCCACCTGCATGGCGAGCTCGCGCGTCGGCACGAGGACGAGTCCGCGCGCGCCCTGATGTGACGCGTCGCGGTCGCGGGCGATCCTGTCGATCATCGGCAGGGCGAATGCGGCGGTCTTTCCTGTGCCGGTGCCGGCCTGCCCCAGCAGGTCCTGCCCATCGAGCATGAGGGGGATCGCGGCGCGCTGGATGGGCGTGGGCTCCTCGTATCCGAGGGCGGTGGCGGCGGCGACGATGGCGGGGGAGAGGCCGAGGGACGCGAACCCCGGGATGGGTTCGGGTTGTGGGGCGGTATCCATCCCCCCATCCTACGTGGGGTCAGGTCTCGAATCCGCACATATTTCACGCTCTGGCCCCTGGACCTTCAACTCCCCACCGCCCACGGCGGCGGCTGCCGCAGCCGGTACAACATCTCGCCGGCCTTCCGTACCAGCAGGACGCCCTCGTCCTCGCGATTGGCGAACGACTCGACGTCAATCGTCGCCGGATCGCGGTACCCGAGGTTGATGCGGTGGCAGATCTCGGGCGGGATGCCGCTGGCCAACGTCACCTGGATGCGGCACTGCTCGACGCCGTCGAGATACGTCCCGATGCCACGCACGTGCGTGGCATGCGCCACCACGCCCCAGGGGAACGCCCCGAACCGGTCCCACTGCGCGCGGAAGTAGTCGCGGCAGTGATAGCCCACCTCGAGCAGCGCGTTGCCGTGCGTCACCGACACCTCGGTGATGTGCGGCGCGTACAGGATGAGTTCCCCCCCATCGGCCACCACCGGCTCGAGCTTGTACATGCCCTTGCCGCCCGTCCACAGGTCTTCGTACATGGTCGGCAGGCACGACAGCACCGTGTGGAAGGGCCGCTCCTTGATGACGATGTGGATGCGGCGCGACAGTTCGCTGGCCGCGTCCCATGCCGACTCGGGCGTGCCGCCGAAGATGCCGGCGAGGCTGCCATCCGGTCGGGCCACGAGGCAGAGGCACGCCTTGGGCACCGTGACGAGCGCCCCCGCCGCGTCCACCACCTTGCGCACCGGCGTCCACTTGCTGCCGATGATCATCGGGTTGGTGACCACCGCCCCGAGCCAGTGGAAGAAGTTCAGGATGGCGGGCCCGCTCACGCCCGGGAAGAGGTACTTGTTGCCGCCCGAGAAGCCCACGACCTCGTGGGGGAACACCGGACCGATGATGACGATCTCGTCGTAGTCGAAGAGCCGCCGGTTGATCTCGACCGGCACGTCCATCGCAAAGAGTCCGCCCGTGATCGCTTCGACCTCCGCGCTGGTGATCGTGCCGACCTGCGTCAGCGCGTCCGGGTTGTCCCACTCGTGGTTGATGAAGGCCACCTCGCGGAAGCGCCCGTGCCGCTCGTCGAGCGTCATGTCGAGCCGACGGCAGATGGCCTCGTCGCTCATCGGCTGATGCGTGCCGAGCGCCACGAGCACATCGAGTTGCCGGGCCACCGCGCCGATGCGGTCGAAGAGCCGATGGAACACGAGGCCCACCGGTGCGGAACGCGTGCCGTCGGGCACGATCACCACCACGCGGCGGTTGCGGTAGCGTTCGATCGGGCAGGTCTCGTCGAGGACGCGGCCGATATCGTCGGGCGTCACGGCCGCGGTGTCAGCCGCCACGGCCGAGGCGCAGGGGGCAGGCTCTGTCGAACGTGGCATGGGCCTCCAATCGTCAGCACCCCGGCCGGCGTGACGCGCGACGGACGCGAGGGCTGCCTCGCCAGATTGTACGCGGCCGGCCGTCGTGGCCCCTCGCCGCGCGCGGTCCGTGACGGGCCCAGCCCCGCGGTGGCTGTCAGCGGGCGACGGCGTCGGCGAAGTATGCGTCGAACACGCCGGCCAGGGCCTCGCCGTAGCGCCGCCAGTGCGCGCCCGACGGAAAGTCGTCCGCCCCCGCGATCCAGTTCGCGTTGAACTCGTGCACGACCGCGTCGATGCCGAAGCGCTGCAGCCAGCCGTCGCCGAGCGTGCCGCTGTTGCGGAACGCCCCGTCGGTGTGGCCTTCGGTGAACCAGGTGTGCTCGCGCAGCAGCGTCTCGAGGCGCGCCATGCGTGCGAGATGGCGCGGCAGGTCCGGCACGGGCGGGCGGCTGATGTGCAGCAGCCCGCGGCCGTCGTTGTGCAGTTCGAGCGCGAGATGCGGCCGGCGATCGGCGGCAATCATCGCCTCGAGCCACCGCTCGAGCGCCGCGTTCTCGGGTGACAGCGCCGGGTCGCTCGGCGTGTCCCAGTTGCGGTTCAGGTCCTTGCCGAGCAGGTTGAATCGCGTACGGCCGAGCGCCACGCCGTCCTTGTTGGCCATCGGCAGCACGTAGGTGACGTAGCGGGATCGCCAGGCCCGCGCCTCGTCATCGTCTCGGCTCAGCCGATCGATGAGCCCATGGGCCACCCAGCTGCTGCCGGCTTCCCAGGGATGGGCCCGCGCACGCACGAACACGCGGTACGGCGCGTCCACGCGCCCGATGCGCACCATCTCGAGCGGTCGCCCGCCCACGGTGCGGCCAATGGTGGCCACCTCGACGTCCTCCCGGCCGCGCACCATGTCGAGCAGCCGGTCGAGATCGGAGAGGCGGTAGGGCTCGAGCCGGGCCACGTACAGCCTCGGGCCGGCGAGGGTCACGGCGAGCTGGATGCGCTGGCCCGGGAGCGTGGTGGTCGGCACCTTCCGCCACGTCTCCCCATCCTCGGAGATCGCGACGGTCGTCAGCTCTCGCGCCACCGATCCCGGCTGGCCGTTCCATACGTTGTCGAGATTGCGGAACTCGATGGTCACCGAGGCGCCCGGCGTGCCCACGAGCGCGAAGTGGATGTGCCCGGCTGCGCGGTTGGGCGCGTCCCGTTCGTGGTCGTAGAGCAGGTACACCTGGTAGACGCCCTCGGCGTCGCGCTCGTACCAGAGCGGCGAGGCATTCTCGATGCTCGTGTCGATGAACGACAGCGGGGGCGAGGCGGCGCCCCCGGGCGATGCCGGCGACTGGGCGGGGGAGGAGACCGGCAGCGCGGCCAGGAGCAGCGCGGTCAGGACGACTCGGGCAGGCACGGCGCATCGTGGCCGACAACGGCCGTCGATTGCAACGCCGGTGACCGTCGGCCCGCGGCTGCCAGCGCCACGAGCCACGCGGCCACGACCAGCAGGTAGTAGTTGAGGAACGCCTTCTTGCCGAATGCCGCCAGCAGGAGGCACACGAGACCGAGCGCGGCGGCGAAGCCGGCGGGCGTGCGCGGCGCCCGCCACCACGCCAGGCCGATGCCGATGAGGCCCGCCGAGAGCGACACCACCACGGCCCCCTGCTTGTCGAGGGCCCAGCCCTCGGCCACGAGCAGGCGGGCAAAGCTGAGCGAGTCGAGTCTGAACGGCTCGCGCAACTGGAGCAGGATGGCCGACCGGTAGAACGCATCGGCGTCGAGCAGCGCAAGCGGCAGCGTGACGATGGCGGCCACCGCCACGGCCTTGCCGCAGAAGGTGAGTACATTGCGCGTCGTTCGCGGCGACGGCACCAGCCACGGCGAGAAGAGGAGCGCGAGCGCCATGTGCTGCTTCGAGGCCATCAGCAGGCCGAGCGGCAGCCAGGCCCACTGCGGCCGGCGCAACGCCGTGGCGACGGTGGCGGCCAGCAGCACGATCGGAAAGGGCTCCGTCCAGCCCTGTTCGATGTGGAACGGGAGGCGGGGCGCCAGCAGCAGGACGCCGGCACAGAGCAGCCCGAGGCCATCCGGCCGCATCCACACCAGCAGGCCCGCCGCGAGCACGAACGCGAGCACCTCGCTGTAGCGCAGGTCGCCGAGCAGCGCGTGGCCGGGCCACGCCATCAGGAGGCTGAGCGGTGGGTAAGGAAACCCGAACAGGACCTTGCCACCCGCCCGCATGTCCGGCGTGTAGAAGGCCTCGTTCCCCTCGTACATGTCGTCGAACGTGATGCCGTACGGGCTCTCACCGCGCGCGAGAGCCGCAAACGCATCGACATGCACCGGGATGACGTCGATGTGCGGGTCTGGCGCGGCCCGCACCGTCCAGAGGCCCATCCACAATCCGCCGAGCAGCACGACGCCCGCCGCGGCCGCCTGCCAATGACGCCGACGCGCCGAGGCCCCGGCCAGCGCCGCGGTCGTCATGAGCGCCACGACCAGCAGCACGTCCGCGTGGGCCCACGGCCGCGGGTCGGCCATGTAGCGCCCGAGCGGTCTGGTCACCAACGCCACCGCGCTCATCAGCACGCCGGCCGCGAGCAGCGCGGCGCAGGCCTCGTCACGGGTGTCACTGCCCAGCGCCGACCTCACATCGCGTCGCGACGCAGGCCACGGCGCTCCGCCAACGCCCAGCAGTCCGGCCACGACCACCAGACCGAGCCAGGCCAGCGCGGGTTCGTAGTAGAAGCCGTCGGACAGTTGCAGGGTGAGGCTGAGACCAATCGCCGCGACGGCGAGCCATGTCGTCGTCAGGGCGCGCACGCGGCAGGGTGACGCAGGACGCTGGCGGCGCGCAAGCTCTGCCTTCACCAGCCCCGACGAACCCGCCAGCGGCCGCACACGTCGATCCTGGCCAGCCGCAATCGATGAGTGAGCAGAGGACGTTGTCTGTGACCCACCAGCTCCTGCCGCGAGGCAGCCACATCTCGACGTTACCAGCCGACCTGATGGCGCAGTCCGCGCGGCGCCTGCGGGTGGTCGCCTGGCTGTACGCTTTCGTCTTCACCATGAGCGCGCCCGTCCCGGCCCTGTTCGTGCCTGGCGATCGAGCGGCGTTCTTCGGCACCGTGTCGCGGTGGGCGCCGCCGCTCGTGTCGATCCTCACTGCGCTCGTCGTGGCCCGCCTCACCCGTCATCCTCGCGTGAGCGGCTCGACGCTCGTCGCGCTCGGACTCGCGTTTCAGGTGGCCGGCAGCTACGGCATCGCGGCCGCGCAGTATCTCGACCCGCAACTGCACGCCACCATGGCGCCGACCGCGGGGTTGTCGTGGGTGGCCGTGTGGATGTTGAGCTTCACGGTGATCGTCCCCGCACCGCCCCGATGGGCGCTGGCCGCGGCGCTGCTGTCGGCAACCGCCGTGCCGCTGGTCGCGCTCGTCGCGATGCGTCTCGACCCGAGCACCGCCGTCTCGCTGCCGCGTTTCGCACTGCTGGTGGTGCTGCCTTACCTGCTGGTGGTGCTCATCGCCTACGTGGGTGCCGCGCTCGTGTACCGACTCGGCGCCGACCTGCAGCGCGCGCTCGATCTCGGCAGCTACCGCCTCGACGTCAAGCTGGGGGCGGGCGGCATGGGCGAAGTGTGGCGCGCCCGGCACCGCCTGCTGGCACGACCGGCCGCCGTCAAGCTCATTCGCCCGGAAGTGCTCGGCGCCGCCAGCGCCGCGCGGCATTCGGCACTGCACCAGCGGTTCGAGCGCGAGGCGCAGACCACCGCGCTGCTGCAATCGCCGCACACGGTGCGCCTGTTCGACTACGGCGTCGCCGGCGACGGCACCTTCTACTACGTGATGGAACTGCTCGATGGTTTCGATCTCGAGACCCTCGTCGCACGGTTCGGCCCGCTGCCGGTCGAACGCGCGGTGCACGTCATGACGCAGGCCTGCCATTCGCTGGCCGAGGCGCACGCGGCCGGTCTCGTCCATCGCGACATCACGCCCTCCAACGTGTTCCTGTGCCGGTACGGACGCGACGTGGACTTCGTGAAGGTGCTCGACTTCGGTCTGGCTCGTCCTCAGGCGCCAGGCCACGACCGGGGTGGAGACACGCCCGTGCGCCCACACTGGGTGGGTGGCACACCGGCCTTCATGGCGCCCGAACAGGCCCTCGGCCTGCCCGACGTGGACGGCCGTGCAGACCTCTACGCGCTCGGCTGTCTGGGCTACTGGATGGTCACCGGGGAACTCGTGTTCAGTCGGCCCACGGCAATCGCCACGCTGCTGGCTCACACGCAGATGCCCCCAGTGCCGCCGTCGCAGCGCACCGAGCTGCCGATCCCCCAGGCGTTCGAGGCGCTGCTGCTCGCCTGCCTTGCCAAGGCACCCGCCGATCGCCCACCCGATGCCGACACACTCGCCGCGCAGCTGACGACACTTCCCGGCCTGGACCCCTGGACGCCTGGACGGGCGCGCCACTGGTGGGACATCCACCGGCCGAGTGCGCTGGTGTCGACGCTCGGCGTGCCTCGAGCCGGTGTCGCCCCGGGACCGCTGTCGCCAGCATGAGGTGGCATGCCTCTTGCGCTTCTCGAGGGTCATCATGGGCATTCTGCCCGGCCAGGGGAGCATTTGGTGACCGCCGTACCGACAGTGAGACGCACCTCGTCCTTGTGCCTCGGCCTTGCCGCCATCGCCTGCTGTGCATCGAGCGGCGTGGGACTGGCGCAGCCTGCACCCTCCCGGGCGTTGGCGACACAGGTGGCCCTGACACGCGCCGGGTTCTCGGTGGGCGCCATCGACGGACAGGCCGGACCGAAGACCCGCAAGGCCCAGCAGGCGGCCGGCGACCGCCTCGCTCCCGACGTCGAGCCGCTCCAGGACTACCGCATCACCGCAGACGATGCAGCCGGGCCCTTCGAGCCGAACCTGCCGGACGACCTCATGAAGCAGGGCGAGTTGCCCGGCGTGCCCTACGGCGACATCGTCGAGATGCTGGCCGAGCGATTCCGCGCCGCACCCACGCTGCTGCGACGCCTGAACCCGGGCAAGGCGTTCGTGGAGGGTGAGACCATTCGCGTGCCGAACGTCGAGCCGATGGGGGAGCCCGCGCTGAGTCACCTGCGCGAGGTGGCCGAGCCGGAAGCCGACAAGACCGCCGCCGTACGCGTATCGAAGTCGGGACGCGACCTGCGGGTCGTGGATACGGAGGGACGCGTCATCTTCTACGCACCTGTCAGTTCAGGCAGCGAGCACGACCCGCTGCCGCTCGGCGAGTGGAAGGTGACCAACGTCTATCTGCGCCCCATCTTCAACTACAACCCCGACCTGTTCTGGGATGCCGACCCTGACCACGCGAAGACCCGTATCCAGGGCGGCCCCAACAGCCCGGTGGGGCTCGTGTGGATCGATCTCGACAAAGAGCACTACGGATTGCACGGCACGCCCGTGCCCGAGACGATCGGCGTGACGCAGTCACATGGGTGCGTCCGCTTGACCAACTGGGACGGGTTGCACCTGGCGACGCTCGTCAAGCCAGGCACGCCGGTGATGTTCGAGCCGTGACGGACGCCCGCACCACTTTCCATCGACTCTCGGCACGCGCCACGGTGATCGTGGCAGCCGGCCTCGTCGTGTGTGTGGTGGGGCTGGCGGTGGCCCTGGTGTGGAGTGGTCAGTGGACCTACTCTGCGCTCCGGCAGCAGGCGCGCGGCGCAGACCCTGGCGGACCGGCGCCTCACGCGCCAGCCGTCATCCGTCCCGCTGACGCCCCGGCGGGGCCGCCGCCCGCGGCATCGACGGTACGCCCGGAGGCGAACTCATCTGCGGCACCAGCCCCGCCGACTTCGCCTCCGTCCGAGACATCGCCGGCCTCGCGGCCCGGTGAGGCCCTCGGCGGCGAACGCCTGGCCATGCCTGTCGACGGCGTGGCGCCCGAGGCGCTGTATCCGTCGTTCGACGAAGCCCGCGGCGAGCGTGCCCACGAGGCGATAGACATCATGGCGCCGCGCGGCACGCCGGTGCGTGCCGTGGCCGATGGCCGCATTGCCCGCCTGTTCACGAGCGACGCCGGTGGCCTGACCGTCTATCAGTTCGACCGAGAGGAACGTCTGGCGTACTACTACGCCCATCTCGATCGCTACCAGCCCGGACTCGCCGAAGGCGACGCCATCCGGCAGGGCGACGTCCTGGCCTACGTCGGCTCGACCGGCAACGCGAGCGACGACGCACCGCATCTCCACTTTGCGGTGTTCGTCCTTGGACCGGAGAAGCGGTGGTGGGAGGGCCGCCCGATCGACCCCTACCCGCTGCTTGGAGGAACCGCGCGATGACTCGGGGGAGGACGCGATACCGTGTGCTCGCAGGGCTCTGGCTCGTGGCCGCCGCAGGATGCGCGACCAATGGCCCGCTCGGAGGGCTGCTGCGCGCGCCGTCGCCCTACGAGCGCTACGCGGACACGCTGGCATCGAGCGGCCTCGACGGTACGGCCCTCGGCCGTGACTGGCTGCAGGCCGGCGTCGCCGCGCTGGAGAACCCGGCGCGGGCCACCTTGCCTTTCAGTGAGACGGGGTACTTCGCGCCCGAGTCGCCGGCCGCCACCGCATACCGCATGGAACTGTCGCGCGGACGTCGTCTGGTCGTCGAGGTGAGCTTCGAGAGCAGCGAGCCCGCGCGCCTGTTCGTGGACCTGTTCCAGCTGTCAGAGGACCCGGCCGACGAGCCTGCGCTCGTCGCCTCGCTCGAGCCCGATGTCACGACGTTGACGCATGACGTCGACCGCGATGGCGTGTACCTGTTGCGTGTCCAGCCGGAACTGCTGCGCGGCGGCAGGTTCACGGTCGCGGAGCGCACCGTCTCGACGCTCGCGTTCCCCGTGCAGGGTCTCACGGCGCGGGCCGTGCAAAGCGGCTTCGGGGCTGCGCGTGACGGCGGCACCCGCGGGCACGAGGGCATCGACATCTTCGCGCCGCGGGGGACGCCCGTCGCGGCGGTCGTGGACGGCGTGGCGCGGGTCGACACGAACGGCCTCGGCGGGAACGTGGTGTGGCTGCGCGACAATCGTCAGCGACGCACCTTCTACTACGCACACCTCGACGGGTGGGCCATCGAAGGCACGGTGACGGTGCGCCGTGGCGACGTCCTCGGCTACGTCGGCAACACCGGCAACGCGCGCACCACCTCGCCACACCTGCACTTTGGCATCTACGAAGGCCGCGCCATCGACCCTCTGCCGTTTGTCGGCCCCGACGACGAACCGCCGTCTCTGCCGCGCGTGCCCCTCGAGCGCCTGGGGCAGCAGGTGCGGCTCGTCCCGGCGCGCACGCCGCTGCGCGACGGCCCGGGGCGAAATGCCGGCACGCTGCTGCAGGTGGAGCGGGCCACGCTCGCACGCGTCGTCGCCGTGTCCGACCGGGCGGTGCGCGTCGTCCTGCCAGACCGCACGACGGGCTACCTGCCTGCGACAGCGGTGACGGCGGCCGACGTGCCGCTGCGACGTGCCAGGCTCGAGCCAGGCACCATCCTGCGTGAGCGGCCCGACGCCACACAGCCCGTCGTCGAGATCGTGGACGCCGGCGTCACGGCCGACGTGTTGGGGCGGCTGGGCGCCTACGAATACGTGCGCGTGGACGAACGGCTCGCGGGGTGGGTCGACGCGCTGTGAGGCGCCCGGCGCCGATCACGACTTGCGGTAGATGACGAAGTAGCGGTCGTCGTAGAGTGGCACGCGTCGCAGCACCGTGAGCCCGGCGGCTCGCGCCCACTCGTCCACCTGGGCCTCGGTGACGATGAGGTCCGGCTCCGTACGGTGAGGGCTACCGGCGGTCGTGTACTCCACGATCGCCAGGCGGCCGCCCGGCTTGAGATAGCGTGCAAGCTGCGCGACGTACGGCTCGCGGTCAGCCACGTGGTGCAGCACGTCGTTCATGAACGCCAGATCCACGGCGTCGGGCAGCCTGGGATCCGTGAACGTGCCGAGCACGGTGCGAACGTTCTCGAGGCCGTCGGTGCGGGCCCTTCGCGTGACATGGTCCAGCAAGCCTTCGTCGATGTCGGAGGCGTAGACGACGCCCGCCGGGCCTGTCGCCTTGGCGAGTGGTCCCGTGAGCAGGCCCGAGCCAGTGCCGACGTCGGCCACCACCATGCCGGGGCGAATCTCCAGCGCCGCGATGAGTTCCGGCACCTTCATCGACGCGACGCGCTCGGGTGACTCGAGTGTCGGGATCCAGCTCTCGGCCGGGCGTGTGCCCAGCTGCGCGGCCGCGGTCAGGCCCGACAGGATCACGAGGGCCACGGCACCGCCCATCGACGCCACCGCGGGGGGCAACAGCGAACGCAGAGACATCAGCCTATTCCTCCGCGACGGGGCACGGGAGCCGCCGCATCATCGAGCCAGAAGTTCGGTGAGGACGTCCAGGTCCACCGGCTTCACGAGGTGCACGTCGAAGCCCGCCTCGCGCGCCTTGCGGCGATCGTCTGGCTGGCTCCAGCCGGTCACCGCGACGAGCCGGGCTTGCGACAACGTCGGGTCGCGCCGCATGGCGCGTGCGACGTCGTACCCGCTCATGCCGGGCAGCCCGATGTCGAGCAGGACGACCTCTGGCAGGAAGTCGCGGGCCGCATCGAGGGCGCTGCCGCCGCTGTAGGCCACGCGCAGTGCGTGGCCCGCCAGCGTGAGGCTGGCGGCCAGGGCGTCGGCGGCGTCGCGGTTGTCGTCCACCACGAGCACCCGGCGCACGCGAGGGCCTGCCGCCGCAGCCTCCTGGGGCCTTGTCGGCGCCGCGGGCACAGGCAGGTCGGCCTCGTCGGGCAGCGCGGGCAGGGTGACGGTGAACTGCGAGCCCTGGCCGAGCCCTTCGCTGTGGACCGCCAGCGTGCCGCCGTGTCGCTCGACCAGTTCCCGCGCGATCGTCAGGCCGATGCCCAGACCGCCATGCGCCTTGTCGCGCGCCACCTGCGCGAACAACTCGAAGATGCGGTCGCGATGATCCGGGGCCAGCCCCAGTCCGTTGTCGCGTACCGCAAGGCGCACGCAGTCGCCGTCGTGGGCGACACCCACCTCGATGCGTCCGCCCTCTGGTGTGTACTTCGCCGCGTTGTGCAGGAGGTTCGAGACGACCTGCGCCAGGCGTGCGGGGTCGCCATCGACCAGCAGCCGCCGCGTCGCCAGCGTGCGCACGAGCGTGTGCCCCCGCGCCTCGATGATGGGGGCTGCCGCCTCGATGGCCTGGTCGACGATGTCGGCCAGGTCGGCGGTGCGCCGGCGCAGTTCCACCTGTCCGCGCGTGATGCGTGAGACATCCAGCAGGTCGTCGACGAGTCGCGTCAACTGCTCCACCTGCCGCTCGATGATCTCGCGCGCCCGCGCCGCCTGGGGGGCATGCCCGTCCACCAGGCGCAGCACCTCGGCGGCTGTGCGGATGGGCGCCAGCGGATTGCGCAGTTCGTGGCCGAGCGTCGCGAGGAACTCGTCCTTGCGCCGGTCTGCCGCGACCAGCGCCGCCTCGGCCTGCTTCCGCGCATGGATGTCGCGCGACAGCATGCCGATGCCGTCGGCCGACGGGAAGATGCTGCTCTCGAACCACCGTCCGGAGCGTGCTGAGGTGGTCTCCATCGACTCGGCCTGGCGCGTGCGCATGACTCGCCGCATGGCCTCGCCAAAGGGCGTCCCGACGGTCTGGGGGAACAGCGCCCAGAAGTCGCCGCCGATGACCGTGGCGTCCACGCCCGTCCACTGCTGCGCGGCGTGGTTCATGTAGCTGACGCGCCACTGTGCGTCCACGGCCGTGAAGCTGTCGCTGAGGTGCTCGACCGTGTCCACGAAGCGCCGCGTGCTGAAGTCGACCTCGGCTTCGGCCCGCTTGCGCCACGTGACGTCGGTGGCAAAGACGGTCACCCCGTCGCGCGTGGGGTAGATGTGGTGCTCGTACCAGCGCTCGAACGGCGCGTAGTAGTGCTCCGACCGGATGACGCGCTGCGTCGCGCGCGCCTCGTGCAGTTCGCGGTAGTACTGGTTGCCGACCGCCTCGGGGAACAACTCCCACAGACACCGGCCGACGAGTTGGTCAGCCGGCCTCCCCAGCATCCGTGCCGCCGAGTCGTTGACGAACGTGAAGCACCAGTGGGCGTCGTAGGCTGCCACGTGGTCGTCGATGCCCTGCAGCACGTCGAGCAGGGCCGACGCCTGCACGCCGTCCTCCCGTACATCGGGGGCAGACGATGAGTCGGGCGGGTGGGGTGAGGAGGACATGAGGCTCGAACATTCTCGGTCGAGCCCGCTCAGGTTGACAAGGGTCGGCGCGGTCAGCGGGCGAGTGCCGCGTTGTCCACGAAGAGCGCAAGTGCCACTCCCGACCACCGGCCATCACCGCCCGGGCTGCCGGGCGCGTGCGTGCCCATCGGCATCACGCCGGTGATCGTCGCGCGCCGATTGAACCGCCCCAGCACGTAGTCGCGCACGAGGCGCGCCCGTTCGGCCGACACGACGTGCGGCGTGCCCCCTTCGCCGACGGCGGCGTAGCCCTCCACCACGAGGGCGCTGTCGCGCGGGTACCGCACGAGATCGGCCATCGACGAGTCGATCCGCCGGCGGCCGGCGTCGGTGAGCTGCGTCTGGCCGAGGTCGTCGGTGGCAAACAGCCCGTCGCCGTCAATCCACACCCGCAGCGCCACCCGCTGTCCGCCTTCGAGCGCGCCGTCGAGATAGGCATCGCGCGTGAGGGCGTCGAGGTCGAAGAACCCGCGATCGCGGAAGAACCCGCGAAACAGGATGTTCCGCTTGAGCGCCTCGGTGCCTTCGGCCAGGTCCGACATCACCTCCTGGGCTTCGGACAGGGTGCCCTGGACGTTGCGCACCATCTGTCTGGCGGCACTGTCATCGGCCGCGAGGCCGTCGAACGTCGTGCGCGCACGTGCGGTCACCGCCTGGAGGTTCGCCATCGTCTTCTCCGCCTCGCCGGCCAGCCCCGTCACGCGCGTGTAGAGGGCATCGTCGGTCACGAGTCGGCCGATGGTGCCTTCGCCCTTCCGGATGTTGGCGACGATGACGCGCGCGTCGGTCATCACGTCCTGAATTTCGTCGATGGCGCGCGTGCTCGTCCGCACCATGGCCTGCAGTTCCGTGCCGGTGTCCTCGATGACCGTGTCGATGGTCTGCGTGGCCTCGGTGGCGGCCGCGATGGCCGCCGAGACATCGTCTTTCAGCTCCATCACTTCCTGGGTCACGGTGCGGAAGGTGTCGCGTCCCTCCTGGATCAGGTCGGCGAACTCGATCATGTCGCGACCCTCCAGCGTCTGGCCCGCCTGCACGATGGGGGCGTCGTCGCTGCCGGGCGTGATCTGGATGAACGCCCCGCCGACGAGGCCGTCGGTCTGCACCGCGCAGATCGAGTCGGTGCGCACGAGGTGGTGGAGGTCTTCGCGCAGCCGCATGCGGACGATGAACGGCGCCGACGGCACGGGGGGCACACGGACCTCGAGCACCTCGCCCGCGCTCATGCCAGCCACGCGCACGGGCGTGCCCACCTGCAGGCCCGACACACGGTCGAGCGCCGTCGACACGTCGAACTGCTCGGCAAACAGCAGCCGGCGATCGCCAATGAGGAAGAGGCCGGCGGCAAACAGCGCGAGGCCTCCGAGGACGAAGGCGCCCACCAGCGCCGTGCGGGTGTTGCTCACGGAAGTCTCCTCAGCCCGATCCTGTCGAGCCCATGAACTCGCGCACCAGCGCGTGGTCGCTGTGGTCGAGGGCCTCGGCCGTGCCTCTGGCGAGCACGCGGCCCTCGTGCAGGAAGATCAGCTCGTCGCCGATCCGCCGTGCACTGGGAATGTTGTGAGTGACGACGACGAGCGTGGTGCTGGCGCCGTGCTTCAGCTCGACGAGCAGCTCGTCGATCTCGCTGGCCGTCACCGGGTCGAGGCCCGCGCTCGGCTCGTCGGCGAGCAGAATCGACGGCTCGAGGGCCATGGCCCGTGCCAGGCCGGCGCGCTTGCGCATGCCGCCCGACAGGTCGGCCGGCATCTTGTCGACATCGCGGCCGAGCCCGACCTGGCCGAGCAGCGCCGCGGCCCGTTCGCGTATCTCGGCGTCGGGCAGCTGGGTGTGCCGTCGCAGCGGAAACGCGACGTTCTCGCCGACGCTGATCGAGTCGAAGAGCGCCGCGTTCTGGAACAGGAAGCCGATGCGCTGCCGAATCGGCGACAACTGCCGGCTCGAGAGACCCGTGAGGTCGTGCCCTTCCACGAGCACCTGCCCGGCATCGGGCTGCATCAGGCCGATGATGTGCTTGAGCATCACGCTCTTGCCCGTGCCGCTCCGCCCGAGGATGCAGAAGCCACGTCCCGCCGCGATGGCCAGGCTCACATCGTCGAGCACACGGCGTGGGCCGAACGCCTTGCTCACGCCCCGCAGTTCGATGGCGGGAGGCCGCGAAGGTCTCGGTCGGACGTCTGTCGGCGCGCTGGAGGCCATCACTGGTCAGGCCGGGTAGAAGAAGAAGATCAGCCGCACGAGGACGACGTTGGCCACGATGAGCAGGATGGAGGAAGCCACGACGGCGCGGGTGGAGGCCTGGCCGACGCCCTCGGTGCCACGTGACGTGTGGATGCCGAGGTACGAGGCGACGACCGCGATGATGAAACCGAACACCGCGGTCTTGAGCGTGGACGGAATCAGGTCGGAGAACTCGATGAGCGAAAACGCCTGCTGGAGGTAGGTGCCGAGCGGGATGCCCGTGATGGTGGTTTCGGCCGCGTAGCCGCCGAGCATGCCGGTGAAGTTCATCAGCGACGTCAGCAACGGCAGGGCGATGATGCAGGCGACCACGCGCGTGACCACGAGGAACTTGAACGAGTCGACGGCGGACGCCTCGAGGGCGTCGATCTGCTCGGTCACCTTCATCGCGCCGAGTTCGGCCCCGATGCCGGCGCCGATGCGTCCGGCCAGCAGGAGGCCGGCGGTGAGCGGTCCCGTCTCGCGCACGAGGGCGATGGCGAGGCCCGCCGGGATGAGCGCCTCGGCGCCGAAGCGGGCGAGCGACGAGCGCGTGTGCATCGAGAGCACCACGCCAATGGCAAAGCCGCTCACCGCGATCAGGGGCGCCGAGCGGCACCCGAGCTCGAACAGCTGGCGCAGGGTCTCGCGAAATTCGAAGGGCGGGCGCAGGCTCTCGCGCAGCGCGCGTCCGGCGAACATGAACGCCCGGCCGGCGCCGGCAAGCCACGACACGAGGAAGGCGAGGGGCATGCCGCGTCAGAAGACCTTGTAGGCGAGGCCTACGCTGTAGACCGCCGTGTCGGCGCGGACGCTGCGCCGCGTGAACTGGCCGTCCTCGAGGAAGGTCATGCGCGGCCGCGTGAAGAGATAGCCGCTGAACACGTTCACGGCCACGCGGCTGTTGATGTCGTACCAGAGGGAAGCACCCGGGCGCATCGCGAAGCTGTTGTCGATGGCCAGGGCCAGGCCATCGCGCGCCATCGCGTCGTTGACCGTGAAGCTGTTGAAGGCGAGGCCGGCCATCATCGACAGGCTGAAGGACCAGTGCTGCTGGTCGGTCAGGCTGTAGCTGGCACCCGCCATCACCGGACGGACGCGGATGCGGCCCAGCGTGGCAGGCGCCGCACTGCGTGGCGCCGCCGCGAGATCGGCGTCGAACCAGCTGAAGCCCATCGTGAGCCCCAGCCCACGCCCGACGCCGAGGCGCACCATCGGCTGCAGCGACACGCCGGACGAGAACGACGCGTCCACGGGCTGCGGCGTGAAGAGCGACGCGCCAATTGCCAGCAGACGCCGCTCGGTCGCGCTCGACTCGATGGCGCGGCTCATGACGGACGGTTCGGGAGACGAGGGACGCTCAGCCTGCGGGGGGATGTCGGCCTCCTCACCCACGACGAGCTGCGAGACGACGTCGGTGACCCCGGGGACGCGCCGCACGAGCGTCACCGCACGTTCACGTTCGGCCTCCGACGCGACGAGCCCCGACAGCGTGACGACGCCGCGATCCACGCGCACCTCGATGATCCGCGCGCCCACGTCGGCGTCGTTGACGAGCGCGGTCTTCACGCGGACGCCGAGCTGAGCCGCCTCGAGGGCCGCGGGCGGCACCTGCACGGCTCGTGTGCAGCCGGCAGTCAGTAACAACAACAGGACGGCCAGGCTGGCCGATACGGACCTCATCCACGCTCCTTGGGCTGGGGGTGAGCATATATCGATCGCGGATCGGGGATGGCGGATCGCGGATCGCGGATCGGGGATCGGGGATCGCCCATGGCCTGCGCGCGCGTAGCTCGTAGCCCGTAGGCCGTAGCCCGTAGGCCGTAGCCTGTGGCCTGTAGACGGTGGACCGTAGACCGGTTAGACCGAAAAAGGCCCCCGCTCGGGGAGGGCGCGGAGGC
>JAEZDP010000181.1 GCA_023418055.1 Acidobacteriota bacterium | reverse complement strand
TCGCACCGCGTTCGCTGACGAGATAGCGGCGCAGGAACTCGTACATGGGGAAGCCGTCCGCCAGCGCGATCGCGGGCGCCAGTACCTCCGCCAACGACCGGGTGCCGTATCTCGACAGCGCCAGCGCGGCGGCATCGACCACGGCGGGCACGGTGGCCGCGAGGGGGCCGTTGCCGGGGATGGCCAGGGAGAGGCCGCCGCGGAAGCGCTCCGGCTCGGCGGTCCTGGGCGCCGGTCCCTGGCCGTTGATGATCACCACGTCGCCCGAGGCCGCGTGGTAGATCGCCATCGGCGCCTCACCGCCCAGGCCGAAGTGGCTGATCTCGACCACCGCCGCGGCAAAGGTGGCCGCGACGCCCGCATCTATCGCATTGCCCCCCTGTGCGATCAGTGCGACACCCGCTTCGGCCGTGTAGGTGCGTCCTGCCGCGACGACGGCGGTCGTGCCAGCGACCTCCGGGCGCAGGGTCTGCGCGGCAGGCCTGTGGCCAGCCATCATGGCCGCGGCCAGCACCAGCAGCAGGCGCCCGACCCAGGCCCGCCTGTAGGCATCGACGCGCAAACTCGCCCAGCGACCTGTCGCCGGCAACCGTCCGACCTGGCACCCGCCAGCGGTGACCCTTACCCGGATTGTCATGTGGCGCCAGTGTACCGCCGCAGCCGGTCCGCGGCATTCGCCGGGCCGCCGGCGCCTCCTGCCGATTCCCGTCAGCACACGCGCACCTGTCCACGTAAGGTCCAGCGTGTTCGCCATGCCAACCGCCAGACGACGATGCTGACTCTCGACACCGTCACGAAACGTTATGGACGCCGCACGGCCGTGGACGGGCTGAGCCTGTCCGTGCCGCGAGGCCAGGTCCTTGGCTTGCTCGGTCCGAATGGCGCGGGCAAGACGACGACGATGCACATGGCGATCGGGCTTCTGGCGCCGGACAGCGGCAGCGTGGTGCTCGAGGATCTCGGACCTCCTGCCGATCCTCGCGCCCGCCGTGTCATCGGCATCGCTCCTCAGAGCCTGGCGCTGTACGACCTGCTCACGGCCGAAGAGAACCTGCACTTCCTTGCCGACATCCACGGCCTGTCGCGGGCGCAGGCCGCCAGCCGCGTCGCCTGGGCGCTCGCGCTCGTGGCGCTCGACGATCGCCGGCGCGATCGCGTGGACACGTTCTCGGGCGGCATGAAACGACGGCTCAACATCGCCGCCGCGCTGCTGCACGAGCCGAGGATCGTGTTGCTCGACGAGCCGACCGTGGGCGTCGATCCGCAGTCGCGCCATGCCATCTTCGACAGCATCCTGCAGCTCAGGAACGCGGGCCTGACCATCCTCTACAGCACGCACTACATGGAGGAAGCGGCGCGCCTTTGCGATCGCGTGGCCATCGTCGATCGCGGCAGGCTGCTGGCGCTCGACTCGGTGGACGGGCTGGTGGCGGCTCATGGTGGGGACCGCGTCCTCGTGACGCGTGCACACGGCGTCGAGACCAGGACGCCGACAGCCGACCCGCTTCGTGCGCTCCAGGAGTTGGCGGCCCAGACACCGGTGGACTACTTCCGCGTCGAGGAGCCGACGCTCGAACAGGTGTTCCTCTCGCTCACCGGGCGGGAGCTTCGCGATTGAGAGGCCCGATGCGTGCCGTCCTGGCCCTGGCGCTGAAAGACCTGCGCGAGTTCTCGCGCTCGCGGAGCGCGATGTTCTTCACCTTTGCCTGGCCGCTCATCGTCGCGGTGCTGTTTGGCCTGCTGATTGGCGGCGGCGGGGGCGCCTCGCCGCGGCTGTCGGTGGCACTCGTCGACGAGGACCGGACGGCGGGATCGTCGGCGTTTGCCGACGCGCTCGAAGCCAGTGCGGCGCTGAACGTGGCGCGCATGGGCCGCGACGCTGCGCTCGAGGCCGTACGCACGGGCCGACGGATGGCGGCGATGGTGCTGCCTGCCGGCTTCGGCGAGGCACGCGAGAAGCTGTTTGCCGGCACGCCGCCCGCCGTACACGTCTGGGTGGACCCCAGCCGCGAAGCAGAAGCCGGTCTGCTCGAGGGCGTGCTGATGCAGCACGGTGCGGACGTCTTGCAGGAGCTGTTCACCAACCCGTCGGCGTCGCAGGCCAGGGTGCAGGCCATGCTCGGCGAACTCCAGGCCGGGGGAGGCGCGAGCACGCAGCCCGAACTCGAGCAGTTCCTCGGCCACCTCCACGCGTTTCTCGGGTCGCCAGCGGCCATCCCGGGACCGGTGGCTCCGCAGGACGGCGCAGCACCAACGGATGAAGGCGCAGCGGGAGGATGGCAGCCGCTGGTCGTCACACGCCACGACCTGGTGCGCCAGCGTACAGGGCCGCGGTCTGGCTACGACGTCACATTCCCCCAGGCGATGATGTGGGCCATCTTCGGCTGCGTGATGACCTTCGGCGGGTCGTTCGTCACCGAACGGGTGCGCGGCACCTACCTGCGTCTGCAGGTGTCGCCCATGACGCGCCCGCAGATCCTGGCGGGCAAGGCCGCGGCGGCATTCCTCGCCATCGTGGGGGTGCTGGGCGTGCTGTTGATGCTGGGCGTCGTCGGGTTCGGCGTGCGGCCGCAGTCGTGGCCGGCGCTGCTGGCTGCCGTCGTCTCGGCCGCGGTCGCGTTCGTGGGCATCATCCTGATGCTCGCGTCGCTGCTGAAGACCGAACATGCGGTGGGCGGCATCGGACCGGCCGTGATGATGCCGCTGTTCCTGCTTGGCGGCGCGATGATCCCGCTGATGGTGATGCCTGCCTGGATGCTCACCGTCAGCCACGTGAGCCCCGTGAAGTGGGCCATCCTCGCGCTCGAAGGCGCCATCTGGCGCGGCTTCGGTCCTGCCGAGATGCTCGTGCCGTGTGGCGTGCTGCTCGGGGTGGGGCTCGTGACGTTTGCCCTCGGCGCGCGCGCGTCCGACTGACCATCCCTGCTCAGGGCTACCGCGACCTGGACGGTTCGGTAAGCGGCCGGCTGCCGTCCTCCCGATCCGCTATGATGCGGGGCTGAGGAGAACGATTCGATGAGCAACGACAAGGGCTACGCGCATCCAGATGCGCTCGTCACCACCGAGTGGGTGGCCGGCCATCTGCAGGACCCCGCGGTGCGACTCGTGGAGTCGAACGAAGACCCGCTGGTCTACCCGTCCGGCCACATTCCCGGCGCGGTGCAGATCGACTGGACCACCGACCTCAACGACCAGCTGCGGCGGGACTACATCTCGACCGAGGCGTTCGAGCAGCTCATGTCGCGGCTCGGCATCACGCCCGAGACGACCGTCGTCTTCTACGGCGATCGCAACAACTGGTGGGCCTGCTATTCGTTCTGGGTGTTCCACCTGTTCGGGCACACGAATGCCCGCATCGTCGACGGCGGCCGGCTCAAGTGGGAGCAGGAGGGCCGGGAGTTCACACGCGAGGTGCCGAGCTACACGGCCACGACGTACAAGGCGGCCGGGCCGCGCAACGACGAGCCCTACCGCGTCTTCCGTGACAAGGTGCTGACGCATGCCGAGGCGGACGGCCAACTGGTGGACGTCCGGTCTCCCGACGAGTTCAGTGGCGCGAAGCTGCACATGCCCGAGTACCCCAACGAAGGCGCGC
>JAEZDP010000094.1 GCA_023418055.1 Acidobacteriota bacterium | reverse complement strand
CCGGCCCCCCCCCCCCCCCCCCCCCTCCATACCATTGAAGATGTCCTGACGCCGGCCAGCCTGCGTGACGTCAGATACGGCCTGCTTCGACTGGTCGTTTCCGACGGATCCGCGTGGAGTACGGTGGCCGTCACGCCCGTACGCCGCATCAGCCGTGCGCCGAGCCGCGAGGCGCGCAGCAACTACGGAGACGTCTGGAACGACGTCTCCCGGAACGCCCGCGAGGCACGCATCTCCGTCGCCGGCTATGCCGATGATGACGAGTGGGAACGCAGCGGACAAGCCACCGCCGACTATATCGCCCGGAGTGTCAATCTCGGCGCTGACGACCGCGTGCTCGAAATCGGCTGTGGCACCGGCCGCATCGGTGTGCATATGGCGCCACGATGCCGCCACTGGACGGGAGCAGACGTCTCGAGCAACATGCTGGCCTTCGCGGCCCGCGATCTCGGTGCAGTGGGCAACACCAGCTTCGTGTTGCTGAACGGGTTCGATCTCTCGGGAATCGACGATGCCTCGTTCGATGTGGCCTACTGCTCCGCGGTCTTCATGCACATGGACGAATGGGATCGATACCGCTACGTGCAGGAGGCCCTGCGCGTCCTCGGTCCTGGCGGACGCCTGTTCGTCGACAACTACAACCTGCTCGGTGAGGCCGGATGGCGCTTCTTCCAACAGACGGCGCGTCTTGACGTCGCCATCCGACCGCCCCACGTCAGCCGGTCGTCGACGCCTCAGGAACTGGAGCACTACCTGCGGCAGGCCGGCTTCGCCAACATCAGGATCGAAGAGGGCGCGATGTTCGTGACGGCCATCGGTGCGAAGCCAGTTGCTGCGCCCGGCGTGGCATGAACGATCCGCTTGCGTGGCCGAGACGCTCGGGCCCAGTATTCTCCCGCGGTCCACAGTCAGCACTGCGGTTCATCGTCGCTCGATCGCCAGGAGCCGCTCACGCGTCGTCCGGCCCCGCGCGACCTCCACCTTCAGCATGTAGGGACCGACCTCGACCTCATCGAGCGTCAGGGGCAAGGTGTAGACACCTCCTCCGGGACCGCTGAACTCCGCGGCCGGCCGCGACTCACGGGCGACAGTCCGTGCCGTGCCGTCCGGCGCCGTGAGCGTCGTGGTGAAGTCTATCGGTGTGCTGCCTCCGGACGCACGCAGCGGCAGCGCCAGGATCAGCGGCGCGCCTACCGGCGGCTGCCGCGTCGCAAGGGGCGTCATCGGCAGCAGGTCGCGTATTCGGTCCGCGCCAGCGACGCCGGCAATGCCTGGCAGGCCAAGGACAAGTCCGCCGGGTTGGAGTCCGCGACGGAAGTCAGGCACGTCCACGTGCAGGAAGACACTGCCACCGTCCCCAGAGCCATCACCGTCGCCGACGCCTGCCTTACCCTCGTGCACTTCCATGCGCTGCACCGCGACCCGCACCTGGTGGCGTCCGCGCCCAACGTCGAGACGCGTCGCCACGCGGATGCGCCGGCCTGCGCCGGGCCCGCCGGCCGGGAGCTTCGCCGAGTAGCGGTCACGTGCCACCACCGTCCCACGATCGTCGACCGCTAGTGCGACCACGTCGAGCCCCTCCCAGTCGGCGACAGCATCGGCGTCGAACTCGGTGACCGCCGCGATGGCGCTGCGCGTCGGCGTCGTCGCGGGCACCGGAGTCGCCACGACGTGCAGCGTCAGGCCAGGCCGCTGCAGTATGCCGGTTGCCAATGCATCGAGTGAGGCATCGCTGCTCGCAGGAACCGCGACGGCACCTGCCGTGTCATCGGGGCGGGAGATAGCGTTGTCGGCAGGTAACGGTGCGACATAGGTCTTGCGCGCTCGCACGCGGACATCCGGCGCTGCGACTCGCACGTCGATCGCGTGCGCGCGCCCGTCGTGAGGGGCGCGCGTGTAGTAGCCAATCCGGTAGTACGACCCGGTGTCCACCAGCATGCGGGCAGCACCATCTTCGAGGCCGTTTGTGTTCAGCGTAGCGAAGCCTCCGGTGTTGTCGGCGATGGTCATCAACTCGTCGATCTGGAGCCGATGTTCGGTGCGACGAACCGCGGCCGCGTTGGGCGTCGTGTCCAGGCTGACGTCCGCCCGCAGGACGGAGCCTGGGTCGAACGGATACACCGCGACGTTGGCGCGTTGCGCAGCGCGGTAGAAATCGAACATCAGGCCGGCGACCATCGCGAAGCCAGGATTTCTGCCGTGGAGTGGAAAGCCTTCGCCGATCAGGGCGATCGCCTTGCGGCGTGCCGCGAGCGGTTCGAGATGTGTCGCCAGAGCGAGAAGGGTCTCCCAACGAACCCGGAGGCGCACCTCGCCGGGTACGATGCCGGCGCCACGGCGCCACAGGCCTTCGAGCGCATCTTTCAAGAGCCGGCGGTCCGTCGTGAAGTCGAGGTGACGCTCGCGACGGCCACTGGTCGTCAGCAGCGCAGCCTGATCCGTCGGACCGAGCCCGTCGATGACTGCTGACGCCGCGCGCTTGAGGCGGTGCAGGTGGCCCGGGTCGAGTGACACGAACAGGTCGTCGAGCACGATGACAACCAGACGCCCTTCGAGTGCCACCGCGTTGCTGCCCATGGCCGTGCCCGACGCATCCTCCACTGTCGCGACAGGCTCGTTCGACAGCGTGACAGCCTCGAACGACGCAATCTCGACAATCGCCTCGTCTTCGCGCACCTCGAACTGCTCACGCGTGAGGCCCGACACTGGCAGGCCGTCATTGCCCGTGACGACGACATCCACGACGACGACGTCGGTGCGCGCGCGAAACGGCTGCGCCTCCTGTGACGGCGTCGCGCGAGGCAGCGCAGCCACACCGAGTGACAACGCCAATGCGGTTGCGACGGTACGCGGGCCCATGCTCCTCGTTCTGCGGTGAGAGCGGCAGTGTACTCTGCCGACGCGCTACCATGTCTCCACCGTGCCCGGCAGACCACCCAGGCCCCCCCTCGGGACGGCCCCGACGGTTCGCATACGAAGAGGTATCCGGCAATGCCGGACGGGGTGGACCGTGGCGGCCACGTCCCTGTGCCTGCTCCTCGTGGCGCACATCGCCCACGCGCAGGACCAGGGCGAGACTCCTCCCGCCTTCCGCAGCGGCGTCACCCGTGTCGAACTGAGCGCCATCGTCGTCGACGCGGACGGGCAACCCGTGCGCGACCTGCGGGCAGACGAGGTGCAGCTGTTCGAGCGCGGACGCCCGCAGGAGGTGCTCAGCTTCGCTCCCGTGCAGTTGGCCGTTGACCCGGATGCGGCCGTCGAGGCCCCAGGCGCGGCTTCTGTGCGGGCCACCAACGGCGATCCCTCGACCTCGCGCGTCGTCGCCCTGCTCATCGACGACCTGCACCTCGACGCCCGGCGCACCGCGCCGGCGCGTGCGCTTGCCCTGCAGGTGCTCGAACAGCTGCGCCCCGCCGATCTGCTGTACGTCGGCCTGACGAGCGACGCATCGCGATCGACGGGGATGTTCACCACCGCGCGTCTCCGTGCGCGTCACCTCATCGACGACTTCTCGGGCCTGCGACTGCCGAGCACGGCGCAGGAGCGGCGCGACACGCCCGACCTGCCGATGACGCCGCCGCCACAGATGCGGGGCACGGAGATGGGTCTCGCCGTTGACACGCAGCAGCATGCCGTCCATCTGGCCCAGACGTTCTCGGTGATAGGCGCGCTGGCTCGAGGTCTCGAAGACGCCCCGGGACAACGCAAGACCCTCGTCCTCCTGACGGAAGGTCCCGCGGCCGCTGTGCAGGAACACCAGGGCGCCGGTCCCGCGGCGGCCGATGCGATGCGTGAGGCGCTCGCACGGGCCGCGCGGGCCGACCTGGCCATCTACCCCCTCAGCCCGGCGGGCCTCGACACGCCGACCGACGGCATGATCGAAGGCTTCACGCGCAGCGTGGACGCCACGGGACGCGAGGTGGCGCACGAGGATCTCAGCGCCGCGATAGCCGATGCCCTGTCGGGCAAGGCGCTGTTGCGCGACGTTGCCGCCCTGACGGGTGGCCGGCCGCTGATCGATCGCAACGATGCGCCGCAGGCGATTGCCGAGGCCCTGCAGGAGGCCAGCACCTACTACGTGCTCAGTTACGAGCCCGACCGCGAGGCCGGTGCGGGGCTGGTGCCCGTCGAGGTGCGCGTGAGCCGCCCGGGCGTCCGCGTGCGCACGCGACGAGGCCGCGCCGGGATGCCGCGTGGCACTGCAACGGCATCGGCTGACGCGACCGCTACGAATGCTGCAGACACCACCGCGGGCCTGGCGCAGGTCCTTCGCGGACTCGGCGTCGGCGATGCGCTGCCGGTGACGCTTCAGGCGTTCCGCCTCACCGACGCGGACCAGGGACCGCGGTATGCGATCGCTGCCGAAATCGCCGGCCCTCCACTCGTCGCCGCGCGCGATGGCGATCGGCTGGCCATCGCGCAGGCGTTGGTCACCGTGGACCCAACGGGGCGCATGAGCCCCGCCACGAGCCGATCGTTCGACGTGCGGGTGCCCGACACGCAGGCGCCAGCCCTTCAGGCCTCCGGCCTCCGCTCGGTGTGGGTCGTGGATCTGCCGCCGGGGCTCCATCAGGTGCGCCTGGCCACGCTGCAACCGAGCCGTGGCCTTCATGGACTGGCGGCCGTGGACCTCGAGGTGGTGCCGTCCGCGCCGTCAGACCTGGACGCCCTCGCCGCCGAGATGGCCGATGCCCGGCCGACGGCCTTCGTGGACTCACGCCTCGAGGCCCTCCTTCCGTCCGCCCCGTCGTCTCCACGTGAAGCGCTGCCAGCGCCCGACGACACCGTCGCATCCCTCTGGGCCACGGCCATGACCGCCTACCAGCGCGGCGACTACGGGAACGCCGCCACCCTGGCCGTTGCAGCCGAGCCTGACACGCTGAAAGACGTGATCGCCAACGAAGTCGCACGAGTACGCCAGGACTCGGACCAGCAGGACGCGCTGCGCCGCCTCAAGGTGTCGGCCGCGCTGTCGCTCGAGCAGGCCCTGCTGCACGTGCAGACCGGAGACGCGACGAAGAGCGCGCAGTACCTGCGGCTGGCGCAGGACGCCCGCGACGCCATCTCGCGCAGCCGGGCGCCGTCGCCCTCGTTCACCGCGCACTGGGATCTCGCGCGGCTGCACATCCTGCTGCTCACGAGCGAGTTCACGAACGTCACCAGAACAGGGGCCAGCGTGCCCGGCGACGGCCTGACGCCAGAGGCGCGGGCCGAGTGGTACGTCGCGCGCGGCCTGGCCCGGGAGGCCCAATCCCGCCAAGCCCTGTGGGACCGTCCGACGCGCACGCAGGTGCAGGCGCTGGCGCCCACGCACTTCGAGCGCGAGTTGTGGATCGCCAACGAACGTCAGGCAGCCATTGCGGAGTATCGGCGTGCGCTTGGCGAGGCGCCGTCGCATCTCGAGGCGCAGGTACGTCTTGGCCGCCTGCTGTTCGAGCAGGGTCGGCTCGACGAAGCCCGCCCTCACCTCACGACCGCCGCGTCGCGCGACTGCACCACGGTCCTCTGCGGACTGGCGTGGCTGTTCCTGGGGGACTGGCACGCGAAGACAGCCGCGGTGGACGACGCGCGAGCGGCATACCTTCAGGCCTCACGGGTGCTCGACGTGCGGCAGAGTGCGCTCGTCGCGCTGCTGCGCCTGACGCTGGAGACATCTCCGGCCTCGGCGGCCACACTGGCGCGCCAGTTCGATGCCACGTCCATGCTTGGCCGCCAGCAGACACCCGACGCGTGGTCGAGCTATCTCGCGAGCAGCCCGCTCGGGCTTCCCAATGTGCTGATCGCGCTCAGGGACGAGGCCCGCCAGTGAGCGACCGCCGGAGCGCCGCGACCCTCGCGCTTGCCATGTCGGTCTTTGCTGCCGCCGTCGTGACACCCGCCCAGGAGCCGATGTTCCGGGCCTCGGCCGATGCCGTCAACGTGGACGTGCTGGCCCTCCGAGGCCGCACGCCCATCCGCGGGCTCACCGCCGACGACTTCGTGCTCACCGACAACGGCGTGCCGCAGCAACTGGCGTCGGTGGCCGTCCCGGGCCACGCGCACGTCGTGGTGGCGCTCGACAGCAGCACGAGCGTCCAGGGCGAGACCCTGTCACGGTTGCACGGCGCAGTGCAGGCGCTCGTGGCAACCCTCGGTGACGACGACCGCGTGTCGGTGGTGGCCTTCAGCGACCGGGTGCGGGTGCTGGCACGGGTGGCGCCGCCCGCCGACGTGCTCGCCACCCTGCAAAGCCCTCCGCCCGCGTCTGGCGGTACCGCCCTGCACGACGCTCTCATCGTCGCAAGTGCCCTGAGCCAGGCCGACAGCCGCCCGGCGCTGATGCTCACCTTCACCGATGGCGCCGATACGGCCAGCGTGACGGGCGCTGCCGCGCTGTTGCGAGCCCTGCAGAGCACCAACTTCGTGGTGTTCACCATGGCCGCCGGACTCGAGCGGTCGTGGTTCGACACGCGCGAGAAGACACCGTCGCCGTACATGGCCTCCGACACCTGGCTCGGGGCGCAGGCCTCGGACGTCCCGCGCCTGCTCGACCGCGTCGCCACGCTGACGGGCGGGGCGTTCATGCGCGTGGACCGCGTGTCCGACCTCGA
>JAEZDP010000092.1 GCA_023418055.1 Acidobacteriota bacterium | reverse complement strand
ACCGGTAGCACGGTGCACGCCGTGAAGTCGATGCCGAGCCCGACGACCGTGGCAGGCTCCACGCCGGTGGCAGTCAGCGCCGCGCGGGTGGCGGTCGTCATCGCGTCGAGCCAGTCACCCGGGTGCTGCAACGCCCATTCCGCGCCAAGCCGCTCGTGCGTGCCCGGCAGCCGTTGGTCGATGACGCCATGCGCGTACGCCGCCGTCGCGCTGCCCATCACACGCCCCGTCGTCGTCTCCACGACCAGCGCGCGCGCCGACTCGGTCCCGAAATCGATGCCTACCGTGCACGTCATGCCGACTGCCCTCCCGCCCCACCGTTCCATCGATGCGCTCCCCGATCCGCGATCCGCGATCCCGATCCGCGATCCCGATCCGCGATCCCCGATCCGCGATCCCCGATCCCCGATCCCTACAACACCTCGCACTCGACGCCGAGCACGTCGCAGACGATGCGCAGTTCGGCGACCCAGTCGCCGTAGGCCCCGTGGATGTGGTTGCAGTTGAACGACTGGATGAACGCCTCCGGGGTGCAGTCGAAGCGGGCAAAGGCGTGGGGCCAGTTGTCCTGGCTGATGGCGGCCACCTCGTGAGCGCGGTCGCCCAGATCGATGAACTCGGCCGGCACCACCACCATGCGATAGCGACCGCTTTCGCGGGTGAGGCGCGCCAGGGTCACGCGCCCTGGCGCGGCCACGTGGTACACGGCAGCGCCGCCGGCCGGGAAGTAGAAGCCCTGCGGCTTGAACTCGGTCAGCGCGAGGTTGACCGCGGGGTCGACGCTGGCGCCAGCGAAGTAGGTGGCGTGCTCGCCGCTGTTGCAGAGGTCCCACACGTCGAGGTCGGCGTGATAGTGCCGTACGTCGGCAAACAGGGCCGGCGTGCCCGTCAGGTGCTTGAAGATCTGCATCGTCAGCGCCGCGTCCGAGTCGGCCTCGGTCGAGCAGACGATGGAGGGCTTCGGCGTGCCGTCGGGATGGTAGGGGTCGTTGAGGAAGGCCTCGGCGACGTCAGCCGTGGCGAAGTGCTCGGTCAACTCGCGCTGGCCCTTGATTCCGCACAGGTCGTACCGGAACTCGTCGATCAGATCGATGGCGGCGTAGTACATCGCGATCTGCCGGCCGAGGAGGTCGCGCGTGAGGCGGAACTCGGCGTCGGGCGCCGTCCAGTGGATCTGCTTCACGTGCGTCTCGAGGTAGGCCATGGCCGGCGCCACCCGTGACCCCGAGGCGAGTTCGGCCTCGGCCCGCCGCACCAACTCGAGCTGGTCGACGTGGTCCACGTCGATGCCGAACTGCGACATCCACTGGGCGGGGTCGATCACGGTGGTGTCGATGCCGAGCGACCGTCCGCCGATGAGGCAGTAGGTGAGCCCGCGCAGCCGCCGTGCCGCGGCCACCGCCAGCAGGCGCGACTTCAACGTGCCATACACCCCATCGTCGGCGATGTCGCCGAAGACCTTGTAGAAGCGGGCCCCGGCCTGCGCGAGCGAGCCCGCGTTGGCGAGCATGCCGACCAGCCCCGGGTACTGGGGGTTGACGCCGGCAAACATCACGAGCGGCTGCGGGCAGAACTGCGCGGCCACCCGCGCGTATTGCGGCCAGGCCCACACCGAGAAGTTGAAGATCACCACATCGACGTCGGCCGCCTGCATGGCCTTGCCATTGCGCACGGCGATGTCGTTCTGCCAGATCACCTCGTCGCCGGTGACGACCTCGATGCCATCGGCCCGGAGGCGGTTGGCGAGCGTGTCGCGAAAGGCCTGCTGCACGGGGGCGAGCGGCCGGCTGAGGAAGTGGCGGCCGTCGCCGAAATCGAGGAGGCCCACCCGGAGGGGCCGGGGAGCGAGATGGGTCAGCGACATCGTACGCGTCTCCTGAAGAACGACGAGGGCATCGGGCGGCGAAGCGGCGCCACGCTACCGCAGCCCCGGGTGAATTGCAATGGCGTCGCCGTTTCAAAAATCGACACATCGTGTCATTTCTGTTGACAGCGGGTCAAAGTGGAGTTCTATTTGGTCCACTGCATCCCGACGTCTGCCGGTGGGCCGGCGCCCGCCGACGTGGTTGCGCCTTCCCGCGAAGCGCGCCGCGGAGTCCAGCCTCGGCGATGTGCAAGGACGGCCCTCATGCGCACGCTTCTTCGCACGGTTCCGGCCGTGCTCCTGACCGTGCTGGCCCTGGCGGCCGGCACCTCCGCCCAAACCACCACCGGCGGCCTGACCGGCGTCATTCGCGATTCGGACGGAGGCGTCGTGCCCGGCGCCACGGTCCGCGCGACGTCCACGGCCACCGGTGCCACGTCCGACACCATCTCGCTCGACAGCGGGCAGTACGTGCTGCGCGGGCTGCCGGTCGGTACCTATGTCGTCGAGGTCGAGCTGTCGGGGTTCCAGACGGTGCGGGCCGAAGACGTGACCGTCCGTGTCAACGAAGAGGTGCGGCTCGACGCGACGCTGCGCGTGGGCGACCTGACCGAGACGGTGACCGTCAGCGGCATGGCCTCGACCGTCGACACCACGTCGTCGACGCTCAAGACCGTCGTCGATCAGAAGCGCATCGAGGAACTGCCGCTCAACGGGCGCAACCCGACGCAGCTGCTGCAACTGGTGGCCGGCGTGCAGACCGACACGCGCACGAGCCTCACCTCGGGCTCGACCTACCCGGGCGTGCAGCCCGTCTCTTCGGGCGGCGCACGTGCCAACACCACCAACTACGTGCTCGACGGCGGCTCGAACAACGACCACTACAGCAACGCCCCGAACCCGATGCCCAACCCCGACGCGCTGCAGGAGTTCTCCGTGCAGACCAACAACTTCAGCGCGGAATACGGGCGGCAGATGGGCGCCGTGGTCAACGCCGTCACGCGCTCGGGCAGCAACGACTTCAAGGGCATCGCCTTCGGCTATCTCCGGGACTCGAGCCTCAACGCCACCAACTTCTTCACGCCCGGCGTGGACGATGGCCTGAACCGCAAGCAGTTCGGGGGCACCTACGGCGGGCCGATTGCGCGCAACCGGACGTTCTTCTTCGGCTCGTACC
>JAEZDP010000089.1 GCA_023418055.1 Acidobacteriota bacterium | reverse complement strand
TGCCCTGGGCATCGTCGGCTGCGCGTCCGCACCAGGCCGGCACACCCAGGCTCGAGCCGGCCATTGCCGACGAACGGCTGCTGGGCGAAGTCGATGCGGCGCTCTCCCGGACGCTGCACGAAGAGTTCCGGGCGCTCGACGAGTTGACACCCGTGGCCACCGTCGCACGCGCGCGCCGCTAGTCGGCGCCGGGCGCCACCTCGGCGGTGACCCGGCGTCGTATACTGGAAGGCTGTGGCTTCCAGTGCGCAACCGCTCATCTTCCGGAAAGGCCTCGATCTCAAGGACGCCGTGAAGGACGACCTGGCGCGCGACTATCACAGCGCGCTCGTCGAGGAGATCCGGGCCAACGACTTCCGCTACGACGCCGGCAACCTCACGCTGTTCCTGGCGCGCGAGTTCGGCTTCTGCTACGGGGTCGATCGCGCGGTCGACTACGCCTATCAGGCGCGGATGCGGTTTGCCGACCAGCGCGTCTACCTGACCGGCGAGATCATCCACAACCCGCACGTCAACGAGAAGTTGCGGACCTCGGGCATCCGTTTCCTGTCGGACCCTGGCGAGCCCTCGCCTCCGCTCGGCCCGGGTGATGTCGTCATCATCCCGGCCTTCGGCGTGACGGTGGCGGAACTGGCGCGGCTCCAGGGGCTCGGCTGCACGTTGGTGGACACCACGTGCGGATCGGTGCTCAACGTCTGGAAGAACGTGCTGCGGTATGCCCGCGACGGGTTCACCTCGCTCATCCACGGCAAGGTGCACCACGAGGAGACGCAGGCCACCGCGTCGCAGGCCCTCAAGGTGGAGGGCGGCCGCTTTCTCGTCGTCCTCGACAAGGACGAAGCGGAGGCGGTGTGCGCGTACATCCGGACGGGCGGCGATCGCGACGCGTTCATGGCGCGCTTCGGCCACGCGGTGAGCGAGGGCTTCGACCCCGACCGTGATCTCGTGCGGGTGGGGGTGGCGAATCAGACCACGATGTTGATGTCCGAATCGCTCGAGATCGCCGGGATGGTCGGCGAGGCGCTGCGCGACCGCTACGGCGCCGAGGCCATCGACGCGCACTTCCGGGCCTTCGACACCATCTGCAGTGCCACCCAGGAGCGCCAGGACGCCGTCGTCTCGCTGCTCTCGAGTGAGCCGCTCGACGTGATGGTGGTCGTCGGCGGCTACAACAGCAGCAACACGTGCAACCTCGCGCGGCTGTGCGCCACGCGCGTGCCGACCTTTCACATCGCCGACGTCGATGGCCTCGAGTCGGCCGACCGCATCCGGCACCGCCCCGTGCCCGCCCCCGACGAGCATCCGGCGTCGGTGGACGAGGTGGTCTCGACGGGCTGGCTGCCCCGGGGCCCGGTGCGCATCGGCCTCACGGCCGGCGCCTCGACGCCGAACAACATCGTGGGCCAGGCCATCGACCGGCTGGCGCGCTTTGCCGGAGCCGAGCCGGGAGGTGTGCGGTAAACGGCCGTCGCACGGTCGCCGTAGCACCTGATGCGAGGAATGATGTGTTGATGCGTGTATCGATGTGGCTGCCGGGCCTGCTGCTCCTGGTCACTCCCCTCCTCTGGGCCACCCCCGAGCAGGATGCCCCGCGACCGAGCAAGTGGTGGTCCTCGGCCAGCGGTCGCGCCGCCACCGGCCTCACCGACGCGCAGTCGGCCGAGATCGAGCGGATCTTCCAGTCGGTGCTCCCCGAGTTACGAGCCGAGAAGGCGGAACTCGAGCGGCAGGAGCAGGTGCTCACGCGGCTGCTCGGCACCGACAGCGCCGACGAGGCCGTGGTCATCCGCACCATCGACCGCGTCGAGGCCGCCCGCAGCGCGCTGGCCAAGACGCGCACGCTGATGCTCTACCGCATGCGGCGTGTCCTGTCTCCCGAACAGCGCGTCAGGCTGGACGACTACCACAAACATCAGGAACGCGCCTCCTCCGACGCGCGTCACGATCGAAAGTTCTGAACGAGGCATCCGTGGTGAAGCAGTGGCAGGTCCCGCAGCCGACGCGCGGGCGCCGAGGAGAGTGTGTGAGTGCAACGGTAGGACGCGGACTCATGATGGGGCTGGCGATGGCGATGGCCATCGGGGGGGGCCCGCACCACGCGCAAACGGGGGACGCGGCAGACGCAGGCCGGGTGCGCGAGTTGCTGCAGGCCGCGGGTGCGGCCGCCATGCAGCCGGCCGAGGCGGACACGCTCGATCTCGGCATCGAAGAGTCGGTGGCGCTGGCGCTCGAACGCAACCTCGACATCGCGGTTGAGCGACTGAACCCCGGCGCCTTCGACTACAGCCTCGCGGCGCTGCGGGCGCAGTTCAACCCGACGCTCACGTCGAACCTCGGGCAGAACAACACGGTGAACATTCCGACCAGTCAGCTGGTCGGCGGCAACCGTGTCACGGTGGACGCGCTCACCTACAACTTCGGCACGCAGCAGACGCTGCCCTGGGGCGGCGGCACGTACTCGCTGTCGTTCAACAACCGGAAGCAGGACTCCGACAACCGCTTCATCACCTTCAACCCGCAGTTCAACACCACGCTGCAGGCCTCGGTGGTGCAGCCGCTGCTGCGCGGCTTCCGCACCGACAACACCCGCACACAGTTGCTCGTGACGGCCATCAACCGCGACATCTCCGAGATCCAGCTCCGTACGACGGTCACCAACACCCTGGCCAACGTGCGCAACGCGTACTGGGATCTCGTGTTCGCGGTGCAGGCCGTGGACGTGGCGCGGCGGTCGCTGCAACTGGCCGACAAGCTGGTCGAGGACAACAAGATCCGCGTCGAGGTCGGCACGCTTGCGCCGATCGACGTCGTGCAGGCCGAGGCCGAGGCCGCCACGCGTCGCCAGGCCCTCGCGCTCATCGAGGCACAGGCCCAGACGGCCGAACTCGCCCTCAAGCGCCTCATCGTGTCGGGCACCGACGACCCCCGGTGGCGCGCGCGCCTGAACCCCACCGACCGCCCAAGCCTGCAGAGCGAGCCCATCGACCTCGAGGCGGCGCTTCGCAACGCGCTGGCCAGCCGCACCGACCTGGCCCAGAGCAAGCGCAGCCTGGAGATCAACGAGGCCAACCTGGCGCTCCTGCGGGATCAGTCACGCCCGCAGGCCAACCTCGTCGCCAACTACGGCCTACAGGGCATCGGCGGCACCTTCCTCGAGCGGGCAGGCCAGGGCGGCGATGTCATCAACACGGTTCCCGGCGGCTACGGCGACGCGCTCGCCTTCATCCGCGACCGCGAGTTCCCCACGTGGAACGTGTCACTGCAGATTGCCTACCCCATTGGCACCAATCCCGCCGAGGCCAACTACCAGCGCTCGCGCATCACGCTCGAACAGACCCGCACGCAGATGCGGCAGGTGGAGCTGAACATCGCCACGCAGGTCACCAACATTGCGCTGCAGGTCGAGGCCAACTGGAAGCGTGTGGAGGCGTCACGCGCCGCCCGTGAGCTGGCCCAGCGGCGGCTCGAGGCCGAGCAGAGCAAGTTCGAGGTCGGCCTCTCGACCAACTTCTTCGTCGTGCAGGCGCAGCGCGACCTGGCCGATGCCGAGAACGTCGAACTGCGTGCGATCCTCGACTATCGCAAGTCGCTCGTGGACTTCGAGCGCGTGCAGCAGACGTCCATCGGCAACGCCGGCATTTCGCTCAACACGGGCGGGGGCGGCGGGGGTGGGGGTGGCGGCGGCACGGTCGGCACCGGCGGACAGTTCGGCGGTCAGGGCAACCTCGGGGGCCAGGGCAACTTCGGCGGGCAGCAGCAGGGTGGCGGTGGCATCCCGGGCGTGCCCGGCGGAGGCGGACTGTAGTCATGCGTAAGTGGATCGTGGTCCTCGTATTGGTGGTGGCCGCTGGCGCGGGGTACTTCGCCTTCGGCCGGGGCTCGGGCGCTCCTGCGGCCAAGAAGGGGTCGGCATTCGGCAGGCAGCCGCTCACGGTGGGGCTCACCGCGGCCTCGCGTCAGGCGCTGCAGGAAACGGTGCAGGTCGTCGGCAGCCTCATCGGGGCCGCGACCGTCGAGGTGGTGCCGCAGGCCGGTGGTCGGCTCCTCAGCATCTCGGTGCGTCTCGGCGACCCGGTGTCGCGCGGACAGCGCATCGCCCAGCTCGACGACCGGGAGTTGCGCGAGCAACTCCGGCAGGCCGAAGCCTCGTTCGACGTCTCGCAGGCGACCATCCGCCAGCGCGAGGCCGACCTGTCGTTTGCCAAGACCAATCTCGACCGGTCGCGCAGCCTGTTCGAACGGAACCTGCTGCCGCAGCAGACGCTCGACGATGGCGAGGCGCGCTATCAGTCGGCGCAGGCGCAGCTCGACCTCGCCAAGGCGCAGCTCGCCCAGGCGTCGGCGCGCCTCGAGGAACTGCGCATCACGCAGGCCAACACCAGCATCACGTCGCCGGTCGACGGCTACGTCGGGCGCCGCTACGTGGACCCTGGCGCCTTCGTCTCCACAAACCAGCCGGTGGTGCAGGTGGTGGACATCTCGCTGGTCCGGCTCGTCGTCAACCTCGTCGAGCGTGATCTCCGGCGCGTGGGTGTTGGCGCGCGCGGTACGGTGGACGTGGACGCCTTCCCCGGCGAGCAGTTCGAGGGACGCATTGCCCGTATTGCCCCGGTGCTCGATCCTGCGACGCGCACCGCCGAAATGGAGATCGAGATTCCCAATCCGACGCGGCGTCTCAAGCCGGGCATGTACGCCCGGGTGTCGCTCATCACCTCGACCAAGACCGACGCACTCGTCGTGCCGAAGTCGGCCATCGTGGATGTTGCCGGTCGCCGTGGGGTGTACACGATCGACGAGCGCACGGCGGTGTTCCGGCCGGTCGAGGTCGGCATCGAGGACGCCGAGCGGATCGAGATCACGACAGGCATCACCGAAGGCGAACAGGTGGTGTCGATTGGCGCCTCGAGCATCCGCGACGGTGACCCCGTGCTGCTCGAGGGCGACACCGGCGGCGGGCCGGGAAGTGGTGGTGGCGCGTCCAAACAGGCAGACGCGGGCGCAGCCAAGGCCACCACGCCGACGCCCTCCCGGTAGTTCCAGACGAGCAGATCTCAGGACATCGCGCCCACGAAAGGCCTCAGGATGAGCATTCCCCGCATAGCGATCCATCGCCCCGTCACCATGTTCATGCTGTCGGCGGTGATCGTGCTCCTCGGGTCGATCTCGTTGATCCGGCTGCCCGTCGACCTGATGCCCGACGTCAGCTTCCCCAGCCTGACGATTCGCGTGGGGTACGCGGGCGTCGGCCCGCGCGAGATCGAGGAAAGCGTCACGCGGCCAATCGAACAGGCGGTCAGCGCCGTGGCCGGTCTCGACCAGATGAACTCGAGTTCGGCCGAGGGCAGCAGCACGGTGCGGCTGAACTTCGTCTGGGGCACCGACCTCGGTGAGGCCGCCGAGGACGTCCGCAGCCGCATCGACCGCATCCGGGCCCGGCTGCCCGAAGATGCCGACCCGCCGGTCATCTTCAAGTTCGACTCGTCGTCGTTCCCGATCATGAGCCTCGCGGTCGAAGGCGAGTTCGATCCGGTGACGCTGCGCGAACTGGCCGAACGCACCATCGCGCCGCGGCTCGAGCGCGTCAACGGCATTGCTGCGGTCTCGACGAGTGGCGGGCTCCGCCGCCAGATCCGCATCGAGCTGTCCAAGGAGAAGACGACGGCGCTCGGGCTGCCCGTGGACCGCGTGGTCAGCGTGCTGCGCACCGAGAACCAGAACATCCCGGTCGGCGAGATCAACGAGGGGTCGATGACCTTCCTCGTGCGCAGCCAGGGCCAGTTCACGAGCGTCGAGGACATCGCCAACCTCATCGTGCTGACGCGCGACGGCGTGCCCGTCTACATGCGCGACATCGCGACGCTGCGCGACACGACCGAAGACTTCCGCAACTTCGTCCGCGTCAACGGCAAGCCCGGCGTGCAGATGCGCGTCACCAAGCAGTCGGGCCAGAACACCGTGGCCGTGGCCGACCGGGTCAAGGAGGAGATCGAGCGTATCAACCGCGAGGTGCCGGGCGTCAGGCTCACGGTGACCAACGACAGCTCGTTCTTCATCCGCCAGTCGATCAACTCCGTGACCGAAGCGGTGATGTTCGGATCCGTGCTGGTCGTGATCATCATCTTCGCGTTCCTGCGCAGCTTCCGCTCGACGCTCATCATCTGCGTCTCGATTCCCATCTCGATCATCGGGACGTTCGCGCTGCTCTACTTCGGCGGCTACACGCTGAACACGATGACCTTCGGCGGACTGGCGCTCGGCGTGGGCATGATCGTCGACGCCTCGATCGTCGTGCTCGAGAACACGCAGCGCCATCTCGAGATGGGCAAGAACCGGGTGCAGGCGGCCATCGACGGCGCCGAGGAGA
>JAEZDP010000052.1 GCA_023418055.1 Acidobacteriota bacterium | reverse complement strand
CCCGCGACACCGGCGGGCGCTACATCACGATGGCCAACAACCTCGGCAGCTTCATGAGCCGCATCATCGAGCAGAACGCGACGTCGTACCTGCTCGTCTACGAGTCGCCGGTCTCGCGGACGCCTGGCCGCCACCGCATCGACGTCACCGTGAAGCGTGCGGGTGCGCGCGTCTCTGCCCGCCGCGGCTACATCGTCGAGGCGCCGACGTCTGACGGGCCGAGCATCGCTTCATCGCCAGATGACAGCCTGCTGCGTCGAACGTTGCTGGGCAGCGCACCGCAAGGACAGTTGCGGTTGACGGTGCACGCGGTGCCACGCTTCGCGCGCGGCAGGGAGGGTGCCGTATCGATCTCCGTACTGGCAGCCTCCGCCGACGGACCGCTCACCTCGCCTCTCGACGTCGTGCTCGCCACGTTCGACGATGAGGGAGCGCTTACCAATCAACACCAGCTACGCGTGGAGGCGCCGCCTGCCGGGAGGCCGCTCGAGTTCACCACCGAACTGCCCCTGGCGCGTGGGCGGCATCAGCTGCGCGTGGCGGCCGTCACCGACGACGCACAGGCCGGCCTGACCATCACGCCCGTCGAGATCGTCGAACCGGGCCGACAGTTGCTGCTCGCTCCGCCCGTCGTGCTGCAGCAGGTCGGCACGCAGGTCGCGCCGACGGCCGGACGGCGTTTCGTCGCCGGGCAACCGATCGGGGTGCAGGCAGAGGTCGCCGGACGCCCGGTGCAGGACGGCACGGTCGCGGTTCGCCTCGCGCTCGCCGACGCCGGCGGAGGGGTCGTGCGATCGGCTGACGCGGTGCTCGACGCGGGGGCGTCTCCGGGCCACCGGCGGGCGACCGGCCTGCTCGAGACCGGCGGGCTGGATGCAGGTGACTATCTGCTCATCGTCGAAGCCGTGCCGCCACGGGCCGCCGACGCGGTGCGACACGCCGTGCCCCTGCACATGGACGCCGCACCCCCCGCGTCTCGTCGAAACGGCCACTCTGTCGTGGCGCACGGCCCTTCGTCGCGTCACGCCGAGGCCGGCACTTTTGTCATTCGCACTGAAGGCGAGTGGCGCGCGTTCTGGAGCCGGCTCCCCACGCGTCAAATGGCGCCTCCCATCGACTTCACACGAGTGACGCTCTTTGCCGTGGTGGGTGGAGCAGCGGGGACGGGCATGCCCGAGATCACGGCGGTCGATGAGACCGCAGAGGCCGTGCTGGTGCGATGGCGCGTGGATTCCGCTGCGCCGGCCCCTGACGCCGGGGCCTTCACGGTGGCGGCGTTGCCGAAAGCCACCGACGGGCCTGTGCGGTTCGAACGCGAGCGGTAGGCAGACGCTTACGACAAAGGACGGCGTCGGCTACTCGTACCGCAGCGCCTCGATGGGGTCGAGCTTTGCGGCCTTCACGGCCGGCAGCATCCCGAACAGGATGCCGACGGTCGCCGAGAACCCGACGCCGAGCGCAAACGACCACCAGGGCAGGGCAGACGGGAAGCCGGCAAAGTGCGTCACGGTGAGCCCGATCGTCACGCCCAGCAGGATGCCGAGCAGCCCACCCAGCGACGTGAGGAAGACCGCCTCGAGCAGGAACTGGAAGAGGATCTCGCGCCGCCTGGCACCGAGGGCCTTCCGCACGCCGATCTCGCGCGTGCGTTCAGTGACCGAAATCGTCATGATGGCCATCACCCCGATGCCGCCCACCATGAGCGCGATCGACGAGATCACGACCAGCGCGAGGAACACGGCCTGTGTGAACTGCCGCACGAACCCGAGGATGCTGTCGGCGGTCATCATGTCGAAGTCGTTCTCTTCGCCCAGCTTCAGGCGATGACGACCGCGCATGATCTGCTCGATTTCAGCCTGCAGGTCCTCTTGTGACACACCGGGCGCGGCGCTCACGGCCATCTGCAGCGGGCGGTTCAGGATGCCGCGGAATCGCGGCGTCGGATACTTCTTCTCGTAGGTCGTGAATGGGATCACGGCAAAACCGTCAGCGTCGCCGAGCGTGGAGGGGCGCTTGGCAAACACGCCAACCACCGTGTACATGTCGCGTCCGATGCGCACCTGCTTGCCGATGGGGTCGATGCCCCGCTGCAGGAAGAGCGTGTCGGCCGGTCCGAAGCCGAGCATCACCACCTGCCGTCGCCCCTGCACCTCGAAGTCGACGAAGGGCCGTCCGGCCTGAAGGCTGATGAAGTTGGTCTCGGCGAAATTCGCCGTCGCACCGACGACGGCCGACGGCTTGGTGGCATCGCCGCCGTAGGTGATGCGCTCCTGCTGGGTGAACGGTCCGCCGCCGAGTTGCAGGCCGACGCGTTCGACCAGCGGCGACGCGGCCAACGCGCGAGCGTCGTCCTCGTTCAGGTTGGGCCGCCTGATCAGCTCGAGAAACTCCTTGCCGCTGGCGAAGCTCTGGATGCCGAACTTCTGCACGTAGACGGTGTTGCTGCCGAGTTGCCGAATCTGCGCCTCGAGCGACTCGCCGAACCCGTTGATGAGCGACGTCATCGCCACAATCGACGTCACGCCAATCACCACCCCGAGAATGGTGAGCGACGATCGCAGCTTGTTGCTGACGAGCGTCTGCACCGCGATGTGCAGGATCTCCTTGACGAGTCCGATGCGGAAGGCCACGACTTACTCCTTGCGCAGCGCCTCGATGGGGTCGAGACGGGCGGCCCGCATCGCGGGATAGAGGCCGAAGAAGACACCGACGATGGCGGTCATGCTGATGCCGAGAATCACCGACCACGGCTGAATCGCGGCGGGCAGCGGGCTGTAGGCCGCAACGATGAGCGCCGCCACGAACCCCAGGGTCGTGCCGATCATCCCGCCCACCACCGACAACGTAGTGGACTCGGTCAGCACCTGCCAGACGATGTCGCGGCGCCTGGCGCCCAGGGCCTTCCGCAGGCCGATCTCGCGGGTGCGTTCGCTCACCACCATCAGCATGATGTTCATGATGACGATGCCGCCGACCACCAGCGACAACGACACGATGCCGATGAGCACGGCGAAGGCGCCCTGCGAGAAGTTGGCCCACAACTCCATGAAGGTGTCGGACGTCACCAGGCCGAAGTTGTCGTTGTCGCTCGGCTTCAGTTTCCGCGCGATGCGAAGCGCCACCCGCGCCTCGTCCATCGCCTGAGGGACGAACGACGGGTCCACCGGCTTCACCGTCAGCTCGAGGCTTCGGCGCGACCCGAACATCTTCAGGAAGCTGCCGAGCGGCACCACCACGAAGTCGTCGAGCGAGTTGCCGAACATCGTGCCCTTCTTCTCGTTGACGCCGACCACGCGGTGGTGGACGCCGTTGACGAGAATGGTCTGGTCCACGGGGTTGCGGCCCTTGAACAGCTTCTCGGCGGTCTCGTACCCGAGATAGGCCAGCGGACGCGACCGTGACACCTCGATGCGGCTGATGGTGCGGCCGCGCTCGGCGTTGTACCCGCTGAACTGGTCGTATTCCTGCGACACGCCGCGAATGCTGACGTTCTCGACGACCGTGTCGCGGAAGCTCACGTTGGCCTGCCACGACGACTCGGCCATCACGGCGTCGATCATCGGGCTGAAGCCGCGCACCGCCCGCGCGTCGGCCGTGGTGATGAAGGGATTGCGGCGCCGGGCTTCGTTCTCCTCGTCCTCGTCGGTGATCACACCGACGCGGACGACCTTGAACGTGCCGACGCCCACTTCCTCGACGATCGTCTGCGCGACATACCCGTTCATCCCCTGGATGAGCGAGACGACGGCAATGATCGAGGTGACGGCCACGATGTTGCCGAGCACCATCATGAACGACCGGAGCTTGTTGGCCCAGATCGACGACAGCGCAAGCGAAATCGCGTCGAGGAACTTGTTCATGGCGGCGTCAGGCGTTCTGGCGACAGGCTACAGGCTACTTCTTGGCCGCATCTTCCACGCGGACCTCGTCGCCATCCTGCAGGTCGCGCACCGAGTTGAACGGGCCGGTGATGACCTGCGCGCCGACGTCCAGGCCCTCGAGCACTTCGAAGTACCGATCGCCGGCGATGCCGGTCCTGACGGGGGTGAAGACCGCGCGGCCGTTCTCGATGACGAACACGCCTTCGGTTTCGCGCCGTGTCTGCCCCTCCGGCAGGTCCGCAGGCGAACTCGGCGTCGCCTGGCGGCCCTTGCCGTTCTCCTCGCGGGGCGGCCGGACGATCGCCCCTGCTTGATCGTAGACCACGTCACGCACCGCCATCGCCTGAATCGGCACGGCGGTGACCTTGGGACGGGTGGCGGTGGTGATCTGGGCGGTGCACGTGAACCCGGGCCGCAGTTCCTCGATGGCCTCGTCGAGCGTGACCTTCACCATGAAGTTGGTGGCCGACTGGCCGGCCGCCGCGGTCTGGCCCGTCGCCGTCTGAATCGGGCTGTTGCCGATCTCGGTTACCTTTCCGGTCAGTTCGCGGCCCGGCAGCGCGTCGATGGTGATCGTGGCAGTCTGCCCGATGCGCACTGACGGGATGTCCGTCTCGTCGACCTCGACCTCAGCATCCACCACAGACATGTCGGCGATGGTCAGCAGCACCGTGCCCGGGTTGTTCATCGTGCCGATGACCACCGTCTCGCCCTCCTCGATGTTCCGGCGGGTGACGATGCCGTCGATGGGCGATTCGATGCGCACGCGGCTCAGGTTGAACTGCGCCTGCGCAAGCCCGGCCTGTTCCTGCCGGATCCGCTGCTCCTGGGTCTTGACGTCCTGTTCGCGCTGCAGGAGTTCCGCCTCGCGCAGCTTGACGGCGTTCTCGGCCTGGTCGAGCGCCTGGCGGGTGGTGAGTTGCTGCGACCACAACTCCTGCTCACGCTGCAGGTTGGCGCGCGCCAGGCTGAGCGACTCGCGAGCGGCCACAATCGCCACGCGCTGCTGCTCGAGTTGCGAACGGGCGGCCTGCAGACCGGCCTGCCCCTGCTGCACCGCTGAACTGAGCAACTGCGGGTCGATCTGCAGGAGGAACTCACCGCGCTGCACGCGCTGGCCTTCCTCGACGGCCAGCCGCGTGACGCGACCCATGTTGTCGGCGCTGATGTTGACCGTCCGCTTCGCCTGGATCTTTCCGGAGGCCGAGACGATGGCCGTCAGGTTGCGCGCCTGCACGGCTTCGGCGGTGACCACCTTGCCGGTCTGGCGGCGGTAGCGCATGTTGGCCACGACCACCGCGCCAGCGACCGCCACGATCACGACGCCTATCACCCACTTCCTGGTCGACGACTTCATCTTCCCCCCAGAGCAACCTTCAACGTCGCGACGGCGACGCCAATGAGCACCAGCACGGTGAACAGCCCGACGGCAATCGGCGTCGTGCGGCGACGATAGATGGTGGCCAGCCCAATCGCCAGCACCACGACGTACCAGATGTAGAACAGGTCGAGCACGCCGAGCAGCGACGCGAGGAACGACCCTTCCTCGAGCATTGGCAGGAACACCGCCAGGCTGGTGGCGCTGCTCATCGACTGCCGCTGGTAGTTGAGCGGCAGCGTCAGCAGCGGCTGCAGCATCGTCACCACGCCGGCATGGCAGACGACCGCGAAGACGTGGCGGAAGGTCGACTCGCCGCCCATCACCGTGAACGCGCCGTAGAGGATGGCAGCCATGATCGCCGCCATCACGGGCCCGAAGATGAGCAGCACGCCCGGCTGGATGTACCGCGCGAAGTTCGCCTGCGCCCGGATGCCTTCATACATCTGGTCGTTGACGGTCTGCCCGAAGCTCTCGATGCTGCTCACCGACTGGTCGACGTAGGCGGCCTTGCCCGCGTCGGTCGAGAAGAACACGAAGAAGGCCAGGGCGGTCACGAGCAGTTGCACGGCCAGCACCCCGAACCACGCGGGGTGGGCGGCCACGCTCCGGAACGTGTCGCCGGGAGAGAATACGACGCCGATGACGCGCTGCAGCAGCGACAGTCGGGGCACGGGGGATGTCATCGTCTCAGACATAGCGCATGTCGTTGGGACAAATAGCGTAAGCGGAGAGGCGGCCGGCCTCGTCCAAGTACAGTTCGGCTGTGCTCACCGCCTATAGTACGCAACCACTTACCGGGATGTTCGGAACCGGACGCCGCACGGGCACCCTGTGGCGAATCCGGACGCTCGCCGCCGCGCACGCGTGTCGCCGCGCAAGCGCGGCTTGCCTTTGCAGCGCCCACGTCGTGCGCTGGGCAACGGTACACTGGGCGGGATGTCCGTCGTCGCCGCCGTTCGCCGAGTGCTGTGCTGCCTGCTGCTCCTCTTGCCCGTGCAGGCCGCCGCGCAGCCGTACGAGTCGGTTGGCATGCGTGCGCAGGGGATGGGCGGCGCGTTCGTGGCGATGGCCGACGATGCGTCGGCCGTGTACTGGAACCCGGCGGGCCTGGCCACGGGACGGTTCTTCTCCTTCGTCTTCGACACCGGGCGTGTGGCGTCGGACATCGAGCGCCAGACCGGCACGCTCATCGCCGTCGGCACGCCGCCGCTCGGCATCGCCTACTATCGCCTGACGTCGGTGGCCGCCATCGAGACCGTCGACCCCACCACGGCCGACCCGCGTGCGTCGCTTGGCCGGCTGCGGACGTCGCATGTCGGAGTGACGCTGCTGCAGACGATCGTGGACGGCCTGCACGTGGGCGGCACGCTCAAGTACGTGCATGGCTCCGCGGCGGACGTGGAGGTGGCCGGCCCGGTCGGCGACCCGCTGGGCACCGCCGCGGCGCGGCCCGATGCCGGGGCGCGCGCCTTCGACGTCGATCTCGGGCTGATGGCCGACTTCGGGCGGGCCCGGGCGGGGCTGGCCGTGCGGAACCTCCTCGAGCCCGGATTCGCCACCCCGACGGGGCCGGCACTCGTGCTGCCGCGCCAGGTGCGGGCCGGGGTCGCCGTCTTTGCATCCGAGACGCTGGCCCTGACGGCGGATGCCGACCTGACGCGCGCGCTCGACCTGACCGGTCCGCGTCGCGCGCTGGCCTTCGGAGCGGAGCAGCACCTGTGGCAGCGCCGCGTGGGCGTCCGCGGCGGCGTCAGGCTGAGCACGGTGGGCGAGGCCCGTCCGGCGCTCACGGCCGGCGCGAGCGCGGCCATCCGCACGGGCGTGTTTGCGGACGGGTATGTCGCCGTCGGCGTGGGCGACGACACGCCGTCGGGCGGGGGCTTCGGGCTGCGCGTCGTCTTCTAGCGCTGAACCTCCGCGCGTGTCTGCCGATTGATTCACTGGCACGGGCATCCGCACGGGGCGGTCGGTGTCCGATCACGTCAAGACACGGAACCATGGCAGTCAGAATCGGCGAACTCCTGATCAAGGAGAAGAAGATCACGCCCACCCAGCTCCAGGAGGCGCTGACCTACCAGAAGTCCAATGGTGGGAAGCTGGCCATCAACCTGGTCAAGCTGGGCTTCGTGCGTGACGAGGAAATCACCGCCCTGCTCAGTCGGCAGTACGGCGTGCCGGCCATCGATCTCGGCAAGTTCGACATCGAGCCGACGGTCATCAAGCTGATTCCCGCCGAAACCGCCCAGAAGTATCAGGTCATCCCGCTCAGCCGGGCCGGGGCCGCGCTCACGCTGGCCATGACCGACCCCACCAACGTGTTCGCCATGGACGACATCAAGTTCATGACGGGCTACAACGTGGAGCCGGTGGTGGCCTCCGAACAGGCCGTCGCCGACGCGATCCAGAAGTACTACACGGTGGCGGCCAAGGCCGCCTCCAGCGTCAACACCCTGGACATGGTGACGCGCGCCCTCGAAGACGTCAGCAGCAGCAATGCCGAGGACGTCGAGGTGCTCGAGGATCTCGAAGAGATTGACGTCGCGGCGCTCGAGCGTCAGACGGGCGAGGCTCCGGTCATCCGGCTGGTGAACCTGGTGCTCATGTCCAGCATCCAGCGGGGGGCCAGCGACATCCACATCGAGCCCTACGAGCGCGATTTCCGCATCCGCTTCCGCATCGACGGCATCCTGTACACCGTGATGCAGCCGCCCATGAAGTTCCGCGACGCCATCATCTCGCGGCTCAAGATCATGGCGAAACTCGACATCGCCGAAAAGCGCCTGCCGCAGGATGGCCGCATCAAGATCCGCTTCAACGACGGCGGCAGGAGCAAGGAGATCGACTTCCGCGTCTCGTGCCTGCCGACGCTGTTTGGCGAGAAGGTCGTGATGCGCCTGCTCGATCGCGACAAGCTGATGCTCGACATGACGCGGCTCGGCTTCGAGGAGAACGCGCTCGCCAAGTTCCGCAACGCCATCTCGCGGCCCTGGGGCATGGTGCTCGTCACGGGGCCGACCGGCAGCGGCAAGACCAACACGCTGTACTCGGCGCTGTCGCAGCTCAACACCACCGAGACCAACATCATGACCGCCGAAGACCCCGTCGAGTTCAACCTCGCCGGGGTCAACCAGGTCAACGTCCGCGAGAACATCGGCCTGACCTTTGCCGCCGCGTTGCGGTCCTTCCTCCGCCAGGACCCCAACATCATCCTGGTCGGCGAAATCCGCGACTTCGAGACGGCCGAAATTGCCGTGAAGGCCGCGCTCACCGGCCACATGGTGCTGTCGACCCTGCACACCAACGACGCGCCGAGCACCGTGAGCCGCCTGATGAACATGGGCATCGAGCCGTTCCTGGTGGCCAGCTCGGTGAACCTCATCTGTGCCCAGCGCCTGGTCCGCCGGGTCTGCTCGAAGTGCGCGCAGCCCCATCCCATGCCTGTCGCCGCCCTTGTCGAAATCGGGTTCTCCCCCGAAGAGGCGGGCGAGGTCACTCCGATGCGCGGCGCCGGCTGCGAAAACTGCAATCAGACCGGCTACAAGGGTCGCGTCGGCCTGTACGAGGTGCTCGAAATCACCGACGCCCTGCGCGAGCTGGTCCTCGTCGGCGCCTCGGCCATCGACCTTCGCCGGAAGGGTTCGGAAGAGGGCATGGTCACCCTGCGCGAGAGCGGCCTGCTCAAGATTCGCGAAGGCGTGACCACCGTCGAAGAAGTCACTCGCGAGACGGTGAAGTAGCAGATCCGTCAGTCCACCCGCGCGACTGGATGGCAATTCCGTCAATGTGCTGTCGACGCGCCGACGCGTCCCCTTTGGGTCGGCGCCTGCAAACCCCAGCAAATACGGCGTCTTAGCACCACGATGCTCGCGAGGCCCCGGCGTCGATCGGGCTGGCCCGGCAGTTGCAATCGGGGCTGTGCGGCTCCCGCTCACGTCGAGCAGGGAGTGTGCCGATTTCCCCGGGCGAGACCATGGCCACACTTCCCGAACTGCTGCAGGCGACCGTCGACATGCAGGGGTCCGACCTGCACGTCACCACCAACGCGCCGCCGGTCGTCCGCGTGCACGGCAAGCTGGTGCCTCTGAAGCTGCCGGTGCTGTCGGCGCCCGAGACCAAGCAGCTGGCCTACAGCGTCTGCACCGACGCCCAGAAGAAGCGGTTCGAAGAGACGCAGGAACTCGACTTCTCGTTCGGCATTCGCGGCGTGGGGCGGTTCCGCTGCAACATCTTCAACCAGCGGGGCGCGGTGGCGGCGGTCTTCCGCCTCATCCCCGAGCGCATCCCGACGCTGCAGGAACTGTCGCTGCCGCCCATCCTGGCCAAGCTGGCCGACAAGCCCCGCGGGCTCATCCTGGTGACCGGTCCCACCGGCAGCGGCAAGTCGACGACGCTGGCGGCGCTCATCGATCGCATCAACGGCGAACGCAACGAGCACATCCTCACCATCGAAGACCCGATCGAGTACATCCACAACCACAAGGGCTGTGTCGTCAACCAGCGCGAGGTGCACAGCGACACGCAGGGTTTTGCGATGGCGCTGCGCGCGGCGCTGCGTGAAGACCCGGACGTCGTCCTGGTGGGCGAAATGCGCGACCTCGAGACGATCGAGTCGGCGCTGCGCATCGCCGAGACTGGCCACCTGACGTTTGCCACGCTGCACACCAACTCCGCGGCACAGACGATCAACCGCATCATCGACGTCTTTCCGTCGAACCAGCAGTCACAGATCCGTACGCAGTTGAGCCTCGTGCTCGAGGGCATCGTCTGCCAGTCGCTCCTGCGCCGTGCCAACACCGCGGGTCGTGTCGTGGCGCTCGAGATTCTCGTGCCCACGCCGGCCATCCGGAACCTGATTCGTGAAGACAAGGTGCACCAGATCTACTCGGCGATGCAGGCCGGGCAGGAACGTCTCGGCATGCAGACGATGAACCAGTCGCTGGCCTCGCTCTATCTGTCGCGGCAGATCTCGCTCGAGACCGCGCTGTCGGCCTCGTCGCTGCGGGACGAACTGCAGGAAATGATTCAGCGCGGAACGGGCGTGGTGGCCGGTGCCGGGCTCAGCCGCGGGGCCCCGGTGCCCGCCCGTCGTTAGCCAGAGGTGACAGATGCAGGCATTTGCTTTCAGCGGCCGTACCCGCGCGGGTGAGGCCATCAGCGGCCAGCGGCAGGCCGAGTCGATCGAAGCGGTGGTGGCCGCACTGCGCCGCGAGCAGATCCTCGTCACGCGCATCGACCCCGTCAAGGCGAAGGCCGGGCGGAGCGCGGTGAAGATTGGCGGCAAGGTGCCGGCCAAGAGCCTTGCCGTGTTCACGCGGCAGTTCAGCGTCATGATCGACGCCGGGCTGCCGCTCGTGCAGTGTCTCGACATCCTGGGGAACCAGGAGCCGCACAAGGGCTTTGCCGCGACGATCCTGAAGACCCGCGAGGACGTGGAGAGCGGCATGACGCTGGCCGACGCCATGCGTAAGCACCCCCGCACCTTCGACGGCCTCTTCACCAACATGGTGGCCGCGGGTGAAGCGGGCGGCATCCTCGACACGATTCTCAAGCGTCTCGCGACCTACATCGAGAAGGCCGTCAAGCTCACCTCGCAGGTGAAGTCGGCGATGATCTACCCGGTGGCGGTGCTCATCATCGCCGCCGTCGTCGTCAGCGTGATCCTGTGGAAGGTCATCCCGACCTTCGCGCAGATGTTTGCCGGCCTCGGCGCCACCCTGCCGCTGCCGACGCGCATCGTCATCGGCCTCAGCAACGGCCTGGTGGCGTGGGGCTGGCTCGTCATCCTGACGCTCGTCGGCCTCGCGTTCCTGGTGCGCTCGTACTACCGCACCAACAACGGCAGGCACACGATCGACCGGGCGCTGCTGAAGACCCCCATCCTCGGCATCATCCTGCGCAAGGTGGCCGTGGCGCGCTTCTGCCGCACCCTTTCGACGCTCATCAGCTCGGGCGTGCCGCTGCTCGACGGGCTCGACATCACGGCCAAGACGGCCGGCAACGCAATCATCGAGGACGCCATCCTCGAGACGCGGCGCAGCATCGAACGCGGCGAAACCGTCTCGAAGTCGCTGGCCGAGACCAAGGTGTTCCCGCCGATGGTCACCCAGATGATTGGCGTCGGCGAAGCGACTGGCGCGCTCGACATGATGCTGGCCAAGATCGCCGACTTCTACGAGGACGAAGTGGATACCGCCGTGGCGGGCCTGCTGACGCTGCTCGAGCCCATCATGATTTCGTTTCTCGGCGTCATCGTCGGCGGCATCGTGATCTCGATGTACCTGCCGATCTTCGACCTCATCTCGAAGTTGACCTGACGCATGTCCACCCTGTCGCTCACCCGTCCGTGGCCTGGAGGCGAGGCTCCACGCGTGCCGGCGTCGGTCCCTCCGCGGATCGACCCGAGGGGCATGCGCTGGCTGGCCGGGCTCCGCGTGGTGCTGGCGCTGGCCGTGCTGGCGCCCATGGCCACGCTGGCGCTCGCCGAGGGGCAGGGCGGTCGCGTGGTCTGGATGGCGGTGGTGTTTGTCGTGCTGCTCGGCGCGAGCGCGTTCGGCCTGGCAACGGCCCGTCGAGCCGCGGCGTGGGCGCTGCACCTGCAGTTGGCCGTCGACGGCGCCATGGTCCTCACGGTGCTCGGGGCGACCGGAGGGCTCGGCAGCTCATTTGCGCCGCTCCTGCTGCTGCCGGTGCTGGCGGCCAGCGCGATGCGCGGTCGTGCGACGGGCCTGCGCGTGGCATCGGCCCTCGTGGTTGCGCTCGGCGTCATGTTCATCGCGCAGCACGGGGTCGTCACGATGGGGCCGGCCATCGACTGGTTCGGCCCGGCCCGCGTGTCGGCACTGGTCGGCCTGTACACGTGGGCCATCCAGGCCATCGGGCTCGTGAGCATGGCATTGCTCGTCGGCCAACTTGCCGACAGGCTGCAGCGGCGCAACGAGGACCTGCATCGCGCGCACACGGACCTTGCCGACCTCACCTCGCTGAGCCAGCGCGTCATCGACAGCATGGCCGGTGGCGTCGTGGCCGCCGATGCCGACGGCGAGGTGGTGCTGTTCAACCGCACCGCTTCGGCCATCACGGGCCTCGGGGCCGACGAGGTGCTGGGGCAGCGCCTCGTGGACGTCCTCCAACTGCCGGCAGGCTGGCAGGTGGGGCTGTCCCAGAGCCTTCCGACGAGGTTCGAGTTCAGGTTCACCCGCGGCGACGATGTCGCCCTCGAACTCGGAGCCACGGTCGCGCCTCTCATCAGCGACACCGGGCACGTCGAGGGCGAGTTGCTGACATTCCAGGACCTCACCCTCATCAAGGCCCGTGAGCGCGAGCGGCAGCGCCAGGCGCGGCTCGCGGCGGTCGGGGAGATGGCGGCGGGCATCGCCCACGAGATCCGCAACCCCCTGGCGTCGATGTCGGGCTCCATCCAGCTGCTGCAGCGCGAGCTGACGCTGCACGACGATCAGGCGGTCCTGCTCGACATCGTGCTGCGCGAGTCGCAGCGGCTCAACCAGACGATCAAGGACTTCCTGACCTACGCCGGGCCGCAGCGCGTGACCCGCACGACGGTGGACGTCCGCCCGCTGGTGCGCGAGACCGTGGAACTGCTCACCAAGGGCGGGACGACCAGCCCGCAGCACCGCATCCTCGCCGACCTGCCTCCGACGCCCGTCGTCCACGACGTCGACGAGGCGCAGCTGCGGCAGGTGCTGTGGAACCTGGCGACCAACGCGCTCAAGGCCATGCCCGATGGCGGCTGCCTGCGCCTGGCGGTTGCGCACGAGACCGAAGGCGCTGTTCGCGAACCCACGCTCGCGCTCCTCGTGGAAGACGATGGCGTGGGCATGGACGCACGTGGCATCGAGCGGATGTTCCAGCCGTTCCAGAGTGGCTTCCGGCAGGGCACCGGCCTGGGCCTGTCGATCGTGCACCGCATCGTCTCGGACCACGGCGGCACGGTACGTGTGACCTCCACGCCGGGACAGGGGACGACGGTGGAAGTCCGTATTCCGTGGCGGGAGCCGATCGAGATGATCGACGAAAGGACGGTGGCATGAGCGCGCTGGCGAGATCGGTGATGCCGTCCGACGTCCCGCCGGGCGTGATGTCAGGACGCCCACCCCGCATCCTCGTGGTGGACGACGAACGGTCGATGCGCGAGTTCCTCGCGATCATGCTCACGCGCGAGGGCTACGACGTGGTGGCCGCCGACGGCGGCACGCAGGCGGGCAAGGCGCTGCGGCAGGGCACGTTCGACCTGCTCATCTCCGACATCCGCATGCCCGATGGCAACGGCATCGAGATCCTGCGCGACGCCAAGGCGCTGCATCCGGAATTGCCGGGCATCCTGATGACCGGCTTCGCCTCGACGGCAACGGCGATTGAGGCCCTGCGGACGGGGGCGCTCGACTACGTGAGCAAGCCGTTCGACGTCGACGAGATGAAGCGCGTGGTGGCGCAGGCGCTCGAGCGGCGCGTGGCCGCCAGCACGGCGACGGCCGCCGACGCCGGCTCCACGGGCCTCGCGGCGGCGACGATGGTGGGGACGAGCGCGTCGATGCAGCGCGTGTGCGGGCTCATCGAGGCCATCGCGGGCACGTCGAGCACGGTGCTCATCACGGGGGAGTCGGGCACGGGCAAGGAGGTGGCGGCGCGGGCCATCCACCGGCTGTCCACGCGGGCGGACCGGCCGTTTGTGGCCATCAACTGCGGGGCGCTCACCGAGACGCTGCTCGAATCGGAGCTGTTCGGCCACGTGAAGGGCGCCTTCACGGGCGCCATGACGGCCAAGCGCGGCCTGATCGAAGAGGCCGACAAGGGCACGATCTTCCTCGACGAGCTGGGCGAGATGAGTCCCCTGATGCAGGTGAAGCTGCTGCGCGTGCTGCAGGAGCGGCGCTTCCGTCGCGTCGGCGGCACCGAGGAGATTGCGGCCGACATCCGCGTGATTGCCGCGACCAATCGCGATCTCGGCAAGATGGTGGCCGAGGGCACGTTCCGCGAAGACCTGTATTACCGCGTGAACGTCATCCCGATGGCGTTGCCGCCGCTGCGGGCGAGGATCGACGACATTCCCCTGCTTGCGCAGCACTTCCTCGCCCGGTCGGCCGCCGACATGGGCCGTGAGGTCGCCGGGCTGTCGCCCGAGGCCATCGACGTGCTCGTGCGCTATCGCTGGCCGGGCAACATCCGCGAGCTCGAGAACGCGATGGAACGGGCCGTGGCGCTCGAGCGCTCGACGCTGGTGCAGGTGTCGAGCCTGCCCGAACACATCCTGGCGCGGGTGTCGAGCGCGCCGGTGGGGGAGTACCGGCCGGACGACGAAGCCTCGTCGGTGCGGGCGTTTCCTGCCGAGGGCTTCCAGCTCGAACAGCACGTGCGCGACCTCGAGCGCGAGTACATCGCCGAGGCGCTGCGCCGGGCCGACGGCGTGAAGATGCGCGCCGCCGAACTGCTCGGCATGAGTTTCCGCAGTTTCCGCTACTACGCGAAGAAGTACGAGCTGTAGCGTCAGCGCCCCTGCCCATTCCTGTCGGTCCTCCGACGCCACTGACAACCTCTGTTGCTGGCATTGACAGGAATCGTCACCCGAGTCGAGCATGGAGGAGGGGCGGTCAAGCCGGATCGCGGGGCGGATCGTCAGAAACCTTCGGGGATTCGCTCATTTCGGGGCTGGCAGGCGCCCTGGCATGAGCTGGCATACCGCTTGCTACTACTCTGGGCAACTTCTACGGGGTCGCGGGGGCGGCCTTCGGAACTCGGCCACGCAAGGGTTGAACGCTCAGAGGAGACACACGACATGAAGATCAAGAACAACCAGGGCTTCACGCTCATCGAACTGCTCATCGTGGTGGCGATCATCGGCATCATCGCCGCCATCGCCATCCCCGGCCTGCTCCGCGCCCGTATGTCGGGCAACGAGTCGTCGGCCATTGGCTCGCTGCGCTCGATCTCCAGCGGCCAGGCGACGTTTGCGTCCAGCTGCGCCGGCGGCGGGTTCGGTGCGGACCTCGCGGCCCTCGTCACGCCGCCCGCCGGCAGCACCGCCGGGTTCGTGAGCCCTGACCTGAACCCGGTCAACAACCCGGGTGCCAACGGCGCCGTGCTCAAGAGCGGCTACAACGTGCTCCTGACCGGTGGGGCCGTCGTCGTGACGCAGGCCGCCAACGTGTGCAACGCAACCGGTGACGCGGTGAGCACCTATTTCGCCGACGCCCAGCCGGTGACGATCGGCTCGTCCGGCCAGCGTTCGTTCGCGACCGACGAGCGTGGCACGGTGTTCCAGGACCAGACGGGTGCGGCCATCGCCAACCCCATTCCTGATGGCACGGCCACCGTTCAGTAAGCCACATCTTCCTCGTTGCCTCTCGCCCCGGGCCGCCACGTGCGGTCCGGGGCGTCGTGCATTCTGGGGCAGTGCTGCCCGCTCCGAAAAGGGCCGGGGGATTCGCGTGCCGGCAGCCGGCCGACGCCACGCGGGCGGCATCGTCCTTGCTACTGATCTCGGCAACTGGAGAGACCGACATGTCCCTGCACTGCCGCCGCGGATTCACCCTCATCGAACTGCTCATCGTCGTGACGCTCATCGGCATCCTGGCCGCCCTGAGCGCGCCGTTTCTGATGGCCGCCAAGTCGTCGGCCAACGAGTCGTCGGCCATCGGCTCGCTGAAGGCGCTCAACTCCGGGCAAGCCACCTTTGCGACAGTTTGTGGCAGCGGGGGCTACACCGTGTCACTCCCGACGCTCGTCAGCGAGCGGTTCGCCTCCCCGGACATCGACGTGTCGCCCAAGAGCGGCTTTGCGTTTGCCCTGGCCGCAGGCGACGGCGCGCAGCCCGGTGCCACCGACTGCACGGGCGCCGTCACGATGAGCGGGTACTACTTCTCTGCCCAGCCCCTCGGCGCCTCCACAGGTCGCCGTGCGTTTGCCACCAATCAGGTCGGCACCTTGTGGCAGGACTCGACAGGCGTCCCCCCCGGCGAGCCCTTCGTCGTCGCCGGTTCGGTCGCGCCGCTGGACACGAATTGACGCGACGCGTCCATCCTCCCCTCGCTCCTTCGCTCCTTCGTTTCTTCGCTCCTTAGTTCCTTCGTTCCTTCGCTCCTTAGTTCCTTGGTTCCTCCCGTCCCTTGCCTCCCTGTCCGGACGATGTCATCGTCTGGAGCGGGCACGGTCCGTGCTTTCCTGCCAGGGCGGGCGGGAGGAATTCCAATGAATCGCGGTAAGACCCTGCGGCACGTTGTCAGAAACCTCGATCAGCGGCTGCTGCGCGTCGAGCAGATTCTGCCAACGCTGGCCACCAAGGCCGACCTGGCGGGCGTGCCGACACGGGAGGATCCCAAGGGGTTCCTCACGAAGGACGACGCGGAGCGCTTCGCCACGAAGGACGACCTGGAGCGCTTCGCCACGAAGGACGACCTGGAGCGGTTCGCCACGAAGGACGACCTGACGCGTTTCGCCACGAAGGAGGATCTCGAGCGGTTCGCGACGAAAGAGGACCTCGAGCGGTTCGCAACGAAAGAGGACCTCGAGCGCTTCGCCACCAAGGACGACCTGAAGCGCTTCGCCACAAGAGACGACCTGGCGCCCCTGCCGACACGCGGCGAGATGCATGCCGCGATTCAGGACGCCGTGGGGCAGGTCCGCATCCTCCTCGAAGCGCAGTCGGACCAGCTTCGGCTGATCGCTGAGACCCTGAGCGCCCACCTCGCGCGCCACGACAAGGTCGTCGAGCGTCTCGACGGGCACGACGTGGCGTTGGAGGCGCTGGACCTGCGTGTACACCGGCTGGAGGCCCGGCGCCCACCCGGCGCGCGTTGAAAGGACGCCGTGTTAGCATCGTCACCGCTCATGTCCAGCCGTTCGTTTTCGATTGCCCTTGCCCTGGTGCTGGTCGGCCTTGGCGCGTCCGTCGCGGCCAGTTGGGTGCACTTCCAACTCGCGGCCAGCCCTGGCTACATCAGCTTCTGCGACGTGAACGCCACGTTCAGCTGCGCCGAGGCGTACCAGAGCGACTACGGCCGCCTGCTCGGCATCCCCGTGGCGGTGCTCGGCGCGGCGTTCTTCCTCGGGCTGCTGCTGCTGATGACGCTCGGCCGCCAGCTCGAGGCCCTCGCGGGCTACCTGTTCCTCGCGAGCATCCCGGCGCTCGGCGTCGTGCTGTATCTGGCCTGGGCCACGGTGTTCGTGCTCGGCACCCTGTGCCTGCTGTGTCTCGCCACCTATGCGGCCGTCATCGGCCTCTTCTTCGTCGCCGGGGCTGCCATGCCATTTCCGCTGTCCGGTCTGTCCTCCCGCCTGCCGCGCGACCTGACGCGCCTGGTGAGCAATCCGCTCGCGATTGCCGCCGTCCTCGTGGTCGTGGCCTCGACCGCCGCCGCGGCGTTCCTCTTCCCGGCCGACCCGGGCGCCACGGCATCGGCTCCTACCGGCGCCGTTGCGACGAGCGCGCCCCGCCAGATTCAGGGGCCCGCGCTGACCGAGGCGCAGAAGGCGCAGGTCCGCGCGCAATACGACAGCCTGCCGCGTTCGATCGTGCCGGCTGACGCGGCCGGCGCCAGCGTCGTCGTCGTGAAGTTCAACGACTACCAGTGCCCGCCGTGCCGGCAGACGTGGGAGCTGTATCGCCCCGTGAAGGCCAAGTGGGACGCGGCTGCCCCGGGAAAGGTGCGCTTCATCACGCGCGATTTCCCGCTCGAGCCGGAGTGCAACGCCGCGGCCCCCGGCGGCAGCCATCAGGCCGCCTGCGAGGCTGCCGTGGCTGTGCGGCTCGCGCGAGGGCAGGACAAGGTCGACGCGATGGAAACGTGGCTGTTCTCGCGGCAGGCCTCGCTGACCCCCGCGCTGGTGCGACAGGGCGTCGAAGAAGTGACGGGCATCACCGATTTCGATGCCCGCTATGCCGAGCAGCTCGCCAGCGTCCGCGGCGACGCCTCGCTCGGTGCCACCCTAGGGGTGAATTCGACACCCACCTTCTTCATCAACGGGGTGAAGGTGCCGGGCATGCAGCCGCAGATGTTCGACTACCTGATCGAATACGAACTCAGCAAGGTGACGCCCGCGGCGCCCTGAATCTGGTCAAGAATCCGGGATCTGTGGCCGATTGTCCCGGAGCGGGGGCCTCGCGGCCGCCGCGCACGTCGCCATGTCAGACCCGGTCATTCACCTCGAGCAGCTGACCAAGGACTATCCCGTCGGCTTCTGGCGCCCGCGTCCCTATCGCGCGCTCGACGGGCTGTCGCTCGAGGTGCGTCGCGGCGAGGTGTTCGGCTGCCTCGGCCCCAACGGCGCCGGCAAGACGACCACGCTGAAGCTGCTGATGCGCCTCGTCTTCCCGACATCGGGATCGGCCACCATTCTGGGACGTCCGCTCGATGACCTCGCCATGCGGCGGCGCATCGGGTTCCTCCCCGAGAACCCCACGTTCTACGACTACCTGACCGGTGAGGAACTGCTGACGTATTTCGGTCAGCTCTGCGGCTGCACGGCCACCGATGCGCGCACGCGCGCCAGCGCCCTGCTCGACCGCGTCGGCCTCGGCAGCGAGCGCCGCCTCGCGGTGCGCCGCTACTCGAAGGGCATGGTGCAGCGTCTTGGCCTGGCGCAGGCCCTCGTCAACGACCCCGAGGTCGTCTTCCTCGATGAGCCCATGTCGGGCCTCGATCCCCTGGGACGACGAGACGTTCGGACGCTCATCCTGGACCTGCGTGACGAAGGGCGCACCATCTTCTTCAGCAGCCACATCCTGTCGGATGCCGAGACCCTGTGCAGCCGCGTCGCCATTCTCGCCGCCGGCCGCCTGCAGGCCGTCGGCGGCATGCACGAACTCGTCGAGTTCAGCGTGCGCGGCTGGGACCTCTTGCTCGATGGCGTGCCGTCCGATCTGCACATGGCGCTCGAGCGGGAGGGACGCACCGTGACCAGCGTCGGCGAGGGCCGTGTGCACGTCCACCTCCCGGCGCCCGACGCCCCGGAGCCCGTGCTGCAGCAGGCCACCGCTGCCGGGGCCCGCGTGTTGTCGCTCACCGCGGTCCGCGAGACCCTCGAGGACGTCTTCGTCCGCTACGTCGAGGGCAAGCGGCGCGACGCGCGCGACGATCGGGAGGCGGCATCGTGATGCGGCTGGTGTGGGTCATCGCCACCAACACGTTTCGCGAGGCCGTGCGCGACCGCGTCTTCTACAACCTCGTGCTGTTTGCCGTGCTGCTCGTCGGCAGCTCCGTGGTCATCGGCCAGCTGGCCGCAGGCCAGGACGTGAAGATCGTCAAGGACATCGGTCTCGCGGCCGCGTCGCTCTTCGGCGTCGGCATCGCGATCTTCATCGGCATCCAGCTGGTGGCTCGCGAGGTCGAGCGCCGCAGCATCTACGGCGTCCTCGCCAAACCCGTGAGCCGCACGGCCTTCCTGCTGGGCAAGTACTTCGGGCTGCTGCTCACGCTGGCCGTCAACATCGTCGTCATGGCGCTGGCGCTCTTTGCGGTGCTGGCCGTCTACCAGTGGCTCGCGCCGGAGGGCGCGCGCGCCGCGTGGACGCGGCCGCCGGCCGACCCGCGGCTGCTCATCGGGCTTGCGCTCATCTACCTCGAACTCGCCGTCGTCACCGCGCTCGCGCTGCTGTTCTCCACGTACTCGAGCGCCCTGCTCTCGGCCAGCTTCACCGCAGCCCTCTGGGTGGCGGGTCACTTCGTCGCCGACCTGCGTGCGCTCGACGCCGTGGGGGTGGGCGGTGCGACCTCCACCCTCGCGTCGGCCGTGTCGTGGGTGCTGCCGAACCTCGCGCTCTTCGACGCGAAAGCCGAAGTGGTGCACGGCCTGCCGCTGCCGCCCGGACAGGGGCTGTTCGCCCTCGCGTACGCGGTCCTGTACACGGCGGCGGTGCTGTCGCTGGCGGTGGTGGTGTTCGAACGGCGGGAGTTCAAGTGAGGCTCGCGGCCGCGATGCTCGGCCTCCTGCTGCTGGCCGCATCGGCCGGCGTGCAGCGGGTGTGGGCCTCGCGCGTGGAGGAGCGGCCGGCCATCCCCGCCGTCCGCTACCTGCGATCGCCCGAAGCCGCCCGCCGACTGGCGTTGTCCTACGACACGCTGGCGGCCGACCTCTACTGGATGCGCGCGCTGCAGGCCTTTGGCAGCACCCGCCTGCAGGAAGGCGGTGAGAAGACCTACGCCGATCTCTACCCCTTCCTCGATCTGACGACGTCGCTCGACCCACATTTCACTGTCGCGTATCGCTTCGGGGCGATCTTCCTGTCGGAGCCGCCGCCGGGCGGACCTGGGCGCGCGGACCTGGCGATCGCGCTGCTCGAGAAGGGCATCGCCGCCAACCCCACGCGGTGGGAGTACTACCAGGACATCGGCTTCGTCCACTACTGGTGGTCGCGTGACTACGTCGAAGCCGCGACCTGGTTCGAACGCGGGGCCGCCATCCCCGGCGCGCCCTGGTGGCTCAAGTCGATGGCCGCCACGACGCTGGCCGCTGGCGGCGACCTGCGCAATTCACGCTTCATGTGGCAGATGCTGCTCGAGACGGCCGACAACGAGTGGCTGCGAAAGGATGCCGCACGCCGGCTCCAGCAGATCGACACCCTCGAACGCATCGATGGCCTCATGGCGGGGGTCGAGCGTGCCCGCGCGGAGGGGATCGGCCCGCCGTGGTCGTGGGCGGCGCTCTTCCAGCGAGGGCTCATCACTGCCGTGCCGGTGGACACGGAGGGCGTGCCGCTCGTCATCGGCATGACATCGGGACGCATCGACGTCTCGCCGCACTCGCCGCTGTGGCCGCTGCCCGCGCCGCCGAAAGCCGCTGGTGCCGTCGTGCGGCCGGAAGGCGCCACGCCGTGACGGCCGACGTCGCCTGGCCGTTCATCCTCGGCTTGTTCGGCCTGCTCGTCGGCAGCTTCCTGAACGTCTGCATTCACCGGCTGCCGCGCGATCTGTCCGTCGTCACTCCGCCATCGCACTGCCCGACGTGCCGCACGCCCCTGCGCTGGTACCACAACGTGCCGGTGCTGAGCTGGCTGCTGCTCGGGCGCCGCTGCGGCTTCTGTCGCACGCCAATCAGCTGGCGCTACCCACTCGTCGAGCTGGTCACCGCCGGATTGTTCGCCTTCCACGGCTGGTGGTTCGAGCCGTCGGCGCTGCTGCTCGTCCGCGTGGTGTTCGCCGCGGCGCTGGTCGTGCTCTTCCTCACCGACTACGACTGCCGCATCCTGCCCAATGAAATCACTCTCGGCGGCATCGTCGTCGGCTGGGTGGCGGCGGCATTTCTTCCGCCCGGGCTGACGTCGTCGCTCATCGGCACCGTGCTCGGCGGCGGTCTGCTGTGGACGACAGGGGCGCTCTACGAGCGGGTGCGAGGCGTCGAAGGCATGGGGATGGGCGACGTGAAGATGCTGGCGATGGTGGGGGCCGTGCTCGGCTGGCCTTTGATGTTGCTGACGCTGGTCGTGGCATCGTTCACGGGCGGGCTCTTCGGGATGGCGCTCATCGCGGCCCGCGCCGATGCGCGGACGACCGCCGTGCCGTTCGGGACGTTCCTGGCCGTGGGGGCGCTGGTGTCGTCGCTGTTTGGCGACGGCATCGTGTCGTGGTATCTGGGGTTGTATGCGTTGTGACGCCGACCCTCAGGCCCGCGTCTCAACCTGTGAGGCGAGGCGCCGATCATGATCTGGCTCATCGGACCGTTTCTGCTCGTGCTGGTGTTCATGCTGGTGGCCTGGCGTCGGGCTGTGGCGCACGGCACCCGCTTCACGCACGCCCGTGCGCAGAGCACCCGCAGCGATGCCGCCCTCACGCAGGCGATGGCCGATGCCGTCACCCGCCTGCGGGGACAGGACCTGGCCCGCCGCGCCCGGTACGAAGCCCTCGAGCTTTTCCTGCAGCAGATCGTCGAAGGCCTTCCCACCGGCGTGATTGTCGTGTCGCCGCAAGGCCACGTGCGCCTCGTGAACCGATGGGCCGCCTCGTGGCTGCACCTGCCGGACCCGGTCGCGGGGCAGTTGCTGTCGAACATCGCGGGCACCGAAGCGCTGCAGTCGTTGGCGGCTGCCTGCGTCGAGGCACAGGCCCGGCGTGACGGCACGGCGACGGGCCCTGGGGAGTTGGACGTCGAGTTCCCCGTCACCGCGGTGCCGCTCACCACGAGCGCCGGCGAGGTGGACGGCGTGCTGTGCCTCGTCCACCACGAACGCGTGTCCTGAGGGGCGTGCAGATCCTGCCTGCCGTGGCCTGCCTGGCAATAGCGGAATCTGCGCCATGATTCGCCTTGCGTCGCTGACCACGCCCATTTCACGCCCATTCCCGTAGGGTTCGTGTCCTCGCGTCCCTGGCCCGCCGCTTGCCCTGCAGGCGGGCATGCACATCCGGCACCGCGAGTGTTCCACGTGCCCGTCCTGCCCCACGCGGGGCAGTTCGCTCGCCGAGGTCGCCGTCGCCCTCGGCCTGGCTGCGCTGCTGCTCACCTCCGTGGCGCCGGTGGTGACGCTCGCGCTCGAGTCCACGGCCAACACCCGGCAGCGCACGATGGCGGCTGCGCTGGCCAGCAGCCAGCTCGAGCGGCTCCGGAGCCTCCCCTGGTATGCACTGCCCGGCGGCGGCGAGGCTCGCGACCTCGTCACGCTGCTTCAGGCTGACGAGTTCCTGGCCGGAGGACCGGGCCTGTCGCACGGCTCTCTGGGCTCCCTCGATGCAGCGTCGACGGGGTATGTCGATACACCGCCTCCCGTCGGAGCGCTCCCAGCCACAAGTGAGTTCACCCGCCGCTGGGCTGTCCTCGCGCACTCCACTGACCCCGCCTGCGTGGTGCTGATCGTGGAAGTGGCGCCTACGACGGCGCTAGCCTCCGGACGTCCGATGGCCGAGGCGGCCTCGGCGCGCGCGCAGACCGTCCGGTGCAGGACGGAGGCAAGGCCATGAGCACCCGTCACGAGCGCGGGTTCACCGCCATCGAGGCGCTGGTGGCGCTGGCGCTCACGACCGCCGTACTCTCGACGCTCCTGCTGCTGACACAGCCCGTGCTCGACACCGTCGCACGCGTGCCGGAAGCCACCGACCTGCACGACCGCGGACGCGCCGCCGAGGGCATCCTGCGCCATGTCCTCGAGCCGGCGGGCTCTGGACCCGATCTCGTGCTGGACGCGCCCCTCAGCGACCTGATTCCCGCCATCTGGCCCCGTCGTCTCGGCCGCTGGAGTGCGGATGTGGACGGCTCGGCCTGGTCCGATCGGCTGACGGTCGTCAGTGTGCCGTTTCTCGCCCCGCAGGCCCCGCTGGCCACCCCGCTCGGCGCTGGCGCCACCACGTTGCCCCTGACCGCCCACCATGCCTGCGGCGTGCGCGCTGACTGCGGGTTTGCCCCGGGCGACCACGTCGCGTTGCTCGACGACCGCGGCACGGTGGCCTTCACGAGAGCCGACACCGTCACCGGCGCCGTCGTCCACCCCGATCTGCCGCTGCCGGTCGCGGTGAACTCGCCGGCGATTGCCGCGCTCGTCGAGATGTCGGTCATCTACTTCGACGCGGCCCGTCGCCAGTTGCGGCGGTACGACGGTTTCGCCAACGACCAGCCGCTGGTGGACGATGTGGTGTGGATGGCGGTGCGGTACTACGTGGACCCGGTGCCGCCAAGGCGGCCGCAGGTGCCCGGCGAGCCCACCTGTGTGGTGGATGCCGGCGGCATGGCGCTGCTTCCGCTGCTCGGCCCGGTGCCGGCCCCACTCGTGGAGCTTCCGCCGGCGGCGCTCTCGGACGGGCCCTGGTGCGGGACCTCGCCATGGTCGTTCGACGCCGACCTGCTGCGCCTGCGCGCCGTGCGCGTGGCCCTGCGGCTGCAGGCCGCCTCGATCCTCACGCGCGGCGCCGGCTCCCTGTTCCTGCATCCGGGGACGGCCTCCCGCCCCGCGCAAGAGGTCGCCGACCTGCCGCTCGACGTCTTCGTGACGCCTCGTGTCCTCGGAGGAGGTGCCTGATGATCGCGCCTGCCTCGTGCGTGGGGCGCCAGACGCTGCGGGCACGGTGTGGCGCGGCCCTCCCCGCCGTACTGGTCGTGCTGTTCTGGCTGACCGGCGTCACCGGCTGGCTGGTGGCGCATGCCATCTGGGACCAGCAGATCGTCCGTGTCGATCGCGACCTGAGCGTGCTGGGGCATGCGGCGGACGCGATGGCCGCGGTCATGGTCCGTGAGGTCGGTCGAGTCGCCGACTGGACGGACCTGGTGACGCCTGGCCTGCCGTTGCCCTGTCCCGTTCCCGCGCCGCCGGTGCCGACCTTCGTGTCGGTCGCCGACGAGACGATGAGGCTTCAGGCGTCCACTGACGGCGTGTCGCGCTGGGCGCCGGCGGTTCAGCCGGCGTGGCGGGCCCTCGCGGTGTGTGACGTCGGGGTGCTGGAGGGCGCGTGGCGGGGCAGGGACGCCGCGCCATGGGCCCTGGCATGGACGGCCGACGATCCCGAAACCGCTGCGTCCGGGACACCCCCGACGCAGATCGTGCTGCACGTGGTGGCCGTGCGTCCGTCGGGTCGTGTGGCCCGCACGATGACCCTCCGCCGCGGGGCCGAGCCCCTCACGGCTAGGGTCATCGCCTGGCGCCCGGGCTGATCCCTCGCCTCCAGGCCGACCCGTTGGCGGCGTCCACGTAGCTCGCCTGCCTCGAATCCGCTACACTCAACCTCCCATGACAGCTGAGCGGTGGAGCGGTTTGCGGTGACACCCGCTCGCGAGGCACCAGACATCCTGCTCGTGGACGACAACGAGGACCTGCGGACGGTCCTGCGGGTGGTCCTGTCGCGGCAGGGCTATCGCGTCGTCGAGGCATCGGACGAGCCCGAGGCCATCGACGCCCTGCGCACCCATCGTCCCGCCCTCGTGCTGGCCGATCTGCGCCTGCCCAAGGGCGACGGCCTTGGCGTGCTCAGAGCGACCAAGGACCTCGACCCGGCGCTGCCGGTCATCCTCATGACGGGCTACGGGGCCATCGAAGAAGCGGTGCACGCCATGCGGGAGGGCGCGCTCGACTACCTGCCGAAGCCCGTGGACCAGGACCACCTCGTGCTGACGGTGAGTCGTGCCATCGAGCAGCGCCGGCTCGTCACCGAGAACCTCCTGATGCGCGAGGCGCTCGGCGCAAGGCACGGGACGCCGACGATCGTCGGCGACGACCCGGTGCTGCTCGAGGTGATGCGCAGCCTGCATCGTGTGGCGCCGACCGACACCACGGTGCTGCTGCAGGGCGAGAGCGGGACGGGCAAGGAGCTGTTCGCGCGCTCGGTGCATGCCTACAGCGACCGGGTGGACGGACCGTTTGTGGCCATCAACTGCGCGGCCATTCCCGAGAACCTCCTCGAGACCGAGCTGTTCGGCCACGAGAAGGGCGCGTTCACCGGCGCACAGCACCGCAAGCCGGGACGCTTCGAGGTCGCACATCGCGGCACGTTGTTCCTCGACGAGATCGGCGAGATGCCGGTGCACCTGCAGGCGAAGGTGCTGCGCGTGCTCGAAGAGCGGAGCTTCGAGCGCGTGGGCAGCAATACCACCCTGCACGTGGACGTGCGCATCGTGGCGGCCACCAACCGCGACCTGCGCGCGGCTTCCCAGGCCCGACGCTTCAGGGAAGACCTCTTCTTCCGGCTCTCGGTGTTCCCGCTGACCATCCCGCCGCTGCGCGAACGTCGGGGCGACATCCCCACGCTGGCCCGCCACTTCATCGACCGGTTTGCGCGCGACCAGAACAAGCGTCCGCAGCATCTATCGACGACGGCGGAGGCGGCCCTGTTGGCGCATGGGTGGCCGGGCAACGTGCGCGAGTTGCAGAACTGCATCGAGCGCGCGGTGATTCTGGCCGAGGGCGACACCATTCACGCGCAGCACCTGAACCTCGGCCCGGGGCCGGTCGCCAAGGACCCGGCGCAGGCCGAGGCCACCGAGGATCCCTGGACGGCCATCGACCTGTCGGGCACGTTGTCGAGCGCGTCGCGCCGGGTGCTGGTGGAGGTCGAGCGTCGCAAGCTCCAGCAGGCGCTCGACGAGACCGACTGGGATCAGGCGAAGGCTGCCGCGCTGCTCGAGATCCCGCCGCGCATCCTGCTCGGCAAGATCCAGGACTACCAGCTGCGACAGAAGAAGGGCCCGCTGCTCGACTGAGTGGTCCCTCAGCGGACGCCGATTACCGCGAGCGCCCGCCGCACCTGGCGCGTCGTCACGTCGTTGACCACGGTGGTCTCGCCCATACGCGTCGGCAGCACGAAGTGCAGCCGCCCGGCCACGGTCTTCTTGTCGCGTCCCATTGCGGCCAGGCAGTCGTCGGCGTCGAGGGCGGCCACCGATGGCAGGGGTCCCATGCCGTCGAGCAGGGCGCACAGGGCGGCGTGTTCGGCCGCCGGCCACGACCCCCGGTCCACGGCCATCGCGGACGCCGCACGCATGCCGTACGCGACGGCTTCGCCGTGGCGCAGCAGGCGATAGCGGCTCACGGCTTCGAGCGCGTGTCCGATGGTGTGCCCGAAGTTGAGGATGCGCCGCAGTCCCTGTTCTCGTTCGTCGCGGGACACGACGTCGGCCTTGATGCGCGCGCAGGCCTCGATGACCGGCAGCAGCGCCGCCTCGTCGCCTCGCAGCAGCGCGGGCATGTCGCGTTCGAGACGCGCCCAGAGATCGGCAGAGGCGATCACGGCGTACTTCACGACCTCATAGAGGCCGGCCCGCAGTTCGCGGCGCGACAGCGTCCGCAGCAGGTCGGGATCGATCGCCACGAGCGCGGGCTGGTGGAACGCCCCGATGAGGTTCTTGCCGAGGCGGTGGTTGACGCCGACCTTGCCGCCGATGGCGCTGTCCACCTGCCCGACGACGGTCGTCGGCACGTGCACGAGCCGGATGCCGCGCAGGTATGTCGCCGCCGCGAAGCCGGCCATGTCGCCGAGCACCCCGCCACCCACGGCGACCAGCACCGCCTTGCGGTCGGCACCGTCGGCCACCAGCGCGTCGAGCAGGCGGGTCATCGTGGCCAGCGTCTTCGATCGTTCGCCGTCGGGCACGAGCAGCACGCGGTCGGCAGGCACCGGCATGCCGGCCAGGACGGTCGATCCGACGATCCGCCAGACCCGTGGGCTCGACGCCAGGTACACGCGAGACGCGTCGGTGCAACTCTCCGCAACGGCCGGGCCGAGGCGACCCGCGAGGCCTGGCGCGATGCGGATGGGATGGTGGGCGTCCGGACCGGTGCGGACGTCGATGAGGAGATCGGACATGGCGGCAGAGGGCCGCCAGGGCGGCCGGGAACGACGAAATCGGGATGGTAGGATAGCAGGGTCGCAGCCGGTCTTCCGGCCTCATGTGACGGGAGCGGAACGGACTGGTGGGGACGCGCGCAGACTTTCTGGTGCTGGGCAGCGGCATCGCTGCGCTTCGGGCGGCGATTGCGCTGGCCCCACACGGGCGCGTGCTCATCCTGACCAAGGCGGCTTCCGACGACAGCAACACCGGGTGGGCGCAGGGCGGCATCGCGGCCGCCCTCGGCACCGACGACTCTCCACACCTCCACCTCGAAGACACTTTGGCCGCGGGCGACGGCCTCTGCGAGCCCGACGCCGTCCGGGTGCTCGTCGAGGAGGGTGTGACCTACGTGCGCGAGTTGCTCGGGTGGGGCGCGGGATTCGACATGGACGCCGACGGCGCCCCCGCACTGGCCAGGGAGGCGGCCCACACCGTACGGCGCGTGCTGCACGCGCGTGACGCCACCGGGCGCGAGATCGGGCGTGTGCTGTTCGAACGCGTCGCCGGCATGCCCACGGTGCGCGTCGTCGATCATGCCCGCGTCACCGGGTTGCGCGTGGACGGGGGGCGGTGCACCGGAGCCACCTGGATCGACCGTGCCGGAGAGGCACACGCCGTCACCGCGGGGGCCACGCTGCTGGCCACCGGCGGCGCCGGTCAGGTCTTTGCCGAGACCACGAACCCCGACGTGACGACTGGCGATGGCCTCGCCATGGCCTATCACGCCGGCGCAGACGTCGCCGACCTCGAGTTCGTGCAGTTTCACCCCACCGTGCTCGACGTTGCCGGCTTCCCCAGGTTCCTCCTGTCGGAGGCGATGCGGGGGGAGGGCGCACACCTGCTCAATGCCGACGGCGAGCGCTTCATGACCCGGTACGAGCCTGCCGGCGAACTGGCCCCGCGCGACCGCGTCGCCCGCGCGATCGTCCGGGAGCAGGAGCGGACGGAGCGTCCCGTGTTCCTGTCGGTGGCGCACCTGCCGGCGTCCACGGTGGTGGACCGGTTTCCGCTCATCGCCGACACCTGCAGGCAGGCCGGCCTTGACCTGACGCGCGACCCGCTGCCGGTGAGCCCGGCGGTGCACTACGTCATGGGTGGGGTCGTCACCGACCTGCACGGCCGGACGTCCGTTCCCGGCCTCTTTGCTGCCGGGGAAGTGGCTTGTACGGGCGTGCACGGCGCGAACCGGCTGGCCAGCAACTCGCTGCTCGAGGGTCTCGTGTTCGGTGCCCGGGCCGGGCAGGCGATGACGCAGCCTGTTGGCTCGCGCGAGCCGTGGGCCCCCGGGCGACTGCGGTCGTGCCCGCTGCCGGTCGGGTCGGCAGATGCCGAGACGGCCGCCGTCGCGGTGCCCGCACTCGACGCCGCGCCGCTCGATGCCACCTGGGTACCGGCGCTGGCCTGGCGTTGCCTGGGGCTCGTGCGCACACCCGAACGCCTGCGTGCGGCACATGCCGCGACGTCCGCAGCCTTGGCGCGCCTGCCCGACCACCCGCCGAAGACGCTGCGCGAGGCGCATGCCCGCAGCCTCATCACCGTGGCCTACCTCATGGCCCTGGCCGCCCTGCGGCGCCAGGAGAGCCGCGGTGGCCACTACCGCACCGACTTTCCCGAGCGTGACGACGCACGATGGGCATGCCATTGCGCCGACATCCGCTCCTGACGCCTGAACGAGACACGACGTGAGCACACAGCAGACCCCCGGCAACGACGGCCCCACGGCCATCACGCCCCAATCGACCGATTTCTCACGCTGGTACCTGGACGTCGTCCTGCGCACCGAGCTGGCCGACTACACGATGGTCAAAGGGTGCATGGCCATCCGTCCGTACGGCTACGCCATCTGGGAACGCATCCAGCAGCTGCTCGACGCGCGCCTCAAGGCCAGCGGACACGTCAACGCGTACTTCCCGCTGCTCATCCCCGAGAGCCTGCTGAGCCGCGAGGCCGATCACGTCGAAGGCTTCGCGCCGCAGGTGGCGTGGGTCACGCACGGCGGCACCGAGAAGCTCGAGGAACGGCTCGCCATCCGCCCGACCTCCGAGGTCATCATCGGCACGCTCTACGCCAAGTGGCTGCAGTCGTGGCGCGATCTTCCCATCCTCATCAACCAGTGGGCCAACGTGATGCGTTGGGAGAAGGTGACGCGTCCCTTCCTGCGTACCACGGAGTTCCTGTGGCAGGAAGGCCACACCGTGCACGAAACCGAGGACGAGGCCGAGGCCGAGACGCTGAAGATCCTGGGCATCTACAAGGAGTTCGTCGAAACCGAACTGGCCATGCCGGTCGTCACCGGCCGGAAGAGCGAGAGCGAGAAATTCGCCGGCGCGTCCAAGACCTACTCGATCGAAGCCTTGATGGGCGACGGACGCGCGCTTCAGGCCGGCACGTCCCACAACCTGGGGCAGAACTTCGCGAGGGCCTTCGACATCAAGTTCCAGGGCCGCGACAAGGTGGAACAATACGGCTGGACCACCTCCTGGGGCGTGTCGACCCGCCTCATCGGCGGCCTCATCATGGTGCACGGCGACGACGCCGGGCTGGTACTGCCGCCCAACATCGCCCCCTACCAGGTCGTCATCGTCCCCATTCCGCGGGGCAACTGGCAGGAGACGGTGTTGCCGCGGGCGCGCGACCTGCGCGACCAGCTCGAGGCAGCCGGCGTCCGCGTGATGCTCGACGATCGCGACGCCTACACGCCTGGCTGGAAGTTCAACGAGTGGGAGATGCGCGGCGTGCCGTTGCGCCTCGAAATCGGCCCGAAGGACATCGAGAAGCAGCAGGTGGTGCTGGCCCGCCGCGACACCAGGGCCAAGCAGTTCGTGCCGATGGCCGGCCTTGCGGAGGAGGTGGGCCGACTGCTCACCGAGATCCAGCGCGCGCTGTTCGAGCGGGCCGTGCAGACGCGTGAAGAACGCACCCACTACACCGAGAACTACGACGAGTTCCGGTCGCTGATGGAAGGGGCACGCCCGGGCTTCGTCTACGCCCCCTGGTGCGACGATGCCGAGGTCGAGGCGCGGGTGAAGACCGAGACGCAGGCGACCATCCGGAACTACCCGTTCGATGCCCCGTCGCACGAGGGCAAGACGTGTTTCGTCACCGGCCGGCCTGCCAAGGTCGTCGCCTGTTTCGCAAAAGCCTACTGACCCTTGGGCCACAGGGCGTGCACGGCGCCAGGCATGCGCTGGGCGAGCCGTCGCATCACGCCGTGACGTCGCGTCAGCCCTTCACGCTGCACGATGGCGGCAAACACTGCAGACAGCTGGCCCTTGAACCAGCTGTCGTCGGTGGCTGTCCACGCCTCGACGATGGCGTCGAGTGAAGCGGCATCGCCGACGACCTGGAGGGCCGACAGGAAGCCCACGGGGGTTGCCGCCCCTGCCTGCACAATCGTGTCGCGGAGGTCGTACACCGCGAGGCGGCTGTGTCGTGCGGCGAGCGCCTGATGGGCCGCCGCACGCGCCACGCGCCACGCCGCAGCCTCCTCGGGGTGTGCGCGTTCGTGGGCGACCAGGCACTGCACCACGCGATGCAGGTCCGACAGGGCCACCGCGGCGGACGCGCTCAGCGCCTGCCGCAGAGTCTCGGCCTCCAGCGGCAGCGTGCCGGCGGCGGCGGCCTGGACGATGGCGTCGGGCGACGGGTGGCCGGCGTCGGGAGGGCCCATGTCGGCGTCTGGCGCCTCGAGCCCCCCAGGAGGAGCCTGCGCGGCCGCCCGCACTGCCTCGTCTCCATCCGACAGCAGTTGCGCCCGCACCGACGCCACGATCTCCAGGCCGGACGCGGTCATCGCCTCGAGTGCCGCCAGGCGCACGGCACGCGGCCGCGAGAACGCGAGTGCGGCCGCCGTCAGATGGTCGAGGGCCGCTGTGGCTGCCGTCGTGCGATCCGACGTGAGCAGCACCCCCAGCGCGGCCGCCGCCGCGACGGCCACCTCATCGCGGCTATCGGCGAGGGCCTGCAGCAGCGCAGGTTGCGCGAGCGGGTCGCCGATGCGCTCGAGCACGCCCAGCACGCGCACCGCGTGTGATGTCGGCGCGGTGTCGAGCGCCAGCATCAGGTTCCTCACGGCCGGACGGCCCAGGATCGCCAGACGCGCCGCGGCCCCTTCCGAGGCAATCGGATCGTCGCCAAGCAGCGCGGCGATGAGGGCGCGAGACTGTCCAGGACGATCCGGCACGGTGTAGGGTCGGGGCTGAGGTCACGCGGACGCTTGCGCGACGCGCGCGCCTGCGGTACGGATGACGTCGCGAATTGTATCCCGTCCTCGACGCGAGACGACGAGGACTGACCCAGGAGGAGGTCCGATGCGTGTCCTGATGTGCGGTCTGCTGGTGACGCTGCTTGCGGGAGCGCCGTCGGCGCAGTACGCACGGCCGCGAGCCCAGGCGGTGTTCAACGGCGACGTCACCGTGTCGCTGGAGATTGCCGACACGGAGCCGCTTCGCCAGCAGGGCCTCATGCACCGCAGGTCGCTGTCGCCCACGGAGGGCATGATCTTCGTGTTCGAGGAAAGCGGCTTCTATCCGTTCTGGATGAAGAACACGCTCATCCCGCTCGACATGTTCTGGCTGGATGCCAAGGGACGTATCGTCTCGATTCAGGCGCATGTGCCGCCCTGCGGGAACACGAGCGATCAGGACGACTCGTGCCCGACGTGGCCGCCGGCGGCCGGAACCAGCGCTGTCTACGTGGTGGAGACAGTAGCCGGCTTTGCCAGACAGCACGGGATTGAGGTGGGGCAGCACGTGAGGCTGACGGGGGTGCCTTCGCCGAAGCGGACGCGCTAGCGGGACGTTCGATAAACGACGAAGGGCCCGGAGTGATCAGGGCCCATCGTGTGTGTGACCGGGGGCCTTGCGGCCCGTCGCCTACTGCGTGATGCGGACGACGAGGGCGGCGCGGCGGTTCAGGCGGCGCGTTTCCTCGCGGCTGTTGTCGTGCTTCGGACGCTCCTCACCGTAGCTGACGGTGCGGAGGCGATCCGAGCCCACCCCGCGCGAGGTGAGATAGTCGCGCACCGAGTAAGCGCGACGCTCGCCGAGCGCCAGGTTGTATTCGGCCGTCCCGATGTTGCAGGTGTGGCCTTCGACCTCGAGGCGCAGCTCGGGGTTGTCCTGCAGCGCCTTGATGGCCTCGTCGAGGATGCGCGTCGCCTCCGGACGCAGGGTGTAGCGGTCGAAGTCGAAGTGCACGTCTTCGAATTCCACCTCACGCACCGCCGGACGGACGACCTGGATCGTGACCGTGTCGGTGGCCGTGCCGCTCTTGCCATCGTCGACCGTGATGGTGACGGGCACTGGGCCCTCCTGCATCGGGGCGGTCCAGAGCGTCTCGCGGTCGGCCGGGTTGGCGAGGGTGCCGGCGGGCGTGCTCCACTTGTAGGTGAGCGGATCGCCGTCGGGGTCGTTCGCGTCAGCCGTCACGGTCGAGCTCTTGCCCACTTCCACGGTGCAGGGGTTGCAGCGCGCCTTCACCGTGGGCGGACGGTTCTCCTGCACGGCCGGCGGCGGCGGGGGTGGCGGCGGCGGGGGCGGCGAGTAGACGCGGGCGCCGGGGTGGTAGCCCACGCGCACCTGGAGCCCCATACGGTCGCCGATGCCGTTGGTGTACTGGCTCAGGAATCTCGAGCGCTCATCGTGGGCCAGCGCGAGCGTCCCACCGACGCCGGCGAACCAGCCGCGTTCGCTGATGTAAGTGGCGCCGAGTGCCAGATCCAGCGGGCTGCGGAGCGGGTAGGTGCCATCGACAATGCTGCCGTCTTCGAGGCCGGTGAGGCCCGACACGGAAATGCTGTCGTCGAAGTAGCGTTCACCGAACAACTCGGCGGTGATCTTCAGGCTGCTGCGCGTCGGGAAGCCCACGCCCACGCCGTAGCGGAAGCCGTTGCTCTGGTTGGTCTGCTCGGCATCCGCACGGATGGCCGCGCCGACGTACCCCGAGATGTCGACCGCCTGGTTCGCTTCCTTGCTGACGATGTAGTCGACGAAGACGTCGGCCTGGCCCGAACTGGAGCCCCGGTCGACACTGCCCGTCGGAATCTTGACCATCGCGCGGAGCGCCATCGCCACCGGGTTCTGGTTGGCTTCGGAGAGCAGCGAGACCTTGCCGCCGACCGTCAGGTCGCCGAGCGTGTTGCCCGACCAGCCACGACGGACGCGCGGGTAATCGTTCACCGCGCCGCCCGCCTCGTTACCAGGCACGAAGATCGGCCGGATGTCACGGTCGATCCGCGTGACGACCGACAGGTTCGCAAACAGTTCGGCGCGATTGCCCACGCCATAGCCCACCGTCACCGGCCAGAGCGAGACGTCGGTAAACCCTTCCTGGCGGTCGAAGTTGGTGCGGTAGGCGCTGAACGACCACCGGCCCGCCGGCAGCACTTCCCCGAGCGGAACGAACCAGAGGCCCGTGTCGCCCTGATACGTGGTTGTCGCAGGACGGGTCTCGGTGACCGGGTCGCTGGCGCCAGCCTGCTGCGCGAACCCTGCAGGCACAGCCATCGCCAGACCCATCGCGGTGGCGAGACCAACCCTGAAGAGGCGTGTCATGTCGGTAGCCCTCGAAGAAACAAACAGGAGATCTGAACGCCACAAATAGTGGCCGCTCAATAGTATCGGGCGTCTCGCCGCGCGTCAACGCATTAGGTAAGCCCGGCCACACATGACCCAGCAAACGTAATGCCAGCACGGGACGCGTCAGTCGTCCGCAACGGGAGCCTTCGGACGTCGCCTGAAGACCCACGCAATGCCAATGCTGAGGATGTACAGACCCATCATGGGCAGGGCGACGAGGAACTGGGAGAGGGGGTCGGAACCCGGCGTGATGACGGCGGCCACCACGAAGACGCCGAGCAGCGCGTACTTGATGTTGCGTGCCAGCAGACCCGGCGTGACGAGTCCGACGCGGGCGAGGAACATCACCACGGTCGGGATCTGGAAGACCGCCCCGAGCCCGAGGGCCATGCGCACGTAGAGCGAGAACACCGGCGCGATGCGCGGCGTGAACTCCATGTAGTCGGTGGAGAACCCGGCAAAGAACGCCCAGGCGGCCGGGAAGACGACGTAGTGCGAGAAGAGCGCGCCGCAGACGAAGAAGAAGGTGCCCGACACCACGAACGGAATGGCGAGACGTTTCTCGTTGGCGTACAGCCCCGGCGCAATGAACGCCCAGGCCTGCCACAGGAGGGCCGGCAGCGCGAGGATGAGGCCCACGAGGGCCGCCACCTTCAGCCAGAGGATGAACGCTTCAGCGGGCTCCGTATAGATGAGGCGGCCGCCGTCGGGCAGCACGGCCTGCAGCGGCTCCATGATGAAGCGGAAGATGCGCTCGATGAACGCAAAGGCCACCAGGAAGCCGACGAAGACGGCAATCAGCGAGCGGATGATGCGACGGCGAAGCTCGTCGAGATGCTCGAGGAACGACATCTTCCCGCCGATGTCGTCGTCCTCCTCCTCGTCCGTCGGGCGTGGGGGCGGCGGGGCGGCGACGACTGGCGAGAGCGACATGCGCGGGGAAGCTGGGACGGCTGGCTAGACGGCAGCGCCACGCGGGGTGGTGTCGTCTGCGTGTGACGGCGCGGTCGTCGGGCCATCGTAGGTCTCACGCCTGTCCTCATCCAGGTCCACGTCTGCCGAGGGCGTGGGGGGGGCCACGGG
>JAEZDP010000035.1 GCA_023418055.1 Acidobacteriota bacterium | reverse complement strand
GGCAAACCACACACGCCGGCAGCGTGATGTCGTCGGCCGGACCGCCGCGCGGGGCCTTCCTGTAGGCCGAGAGCTGCCCCGTGTAGAGCCAGCCCTGGCGCAGCACGGTGGCGAGCTCGTCGGTCGTACCGGCAAAGTCCTGGTAGTACGCCTCGTGATCGCCGGCCACGCGTCGCCGCACGACGTGGTGGAAGTCGTCGGCCCACACCCCGTCGAGCCCGAAGCCCCCGCGTGCACGCGGCGTGACGAGGGCCGACATGTTGCGATCGTCTTCCGCGATGAGGTGCACGTGACCGTCGGCGCCAAACAGCTCGTGGACTTCTCGGGCGAGGCTGGCCAGCCAGTGCTCGTCGCTCTCGTCGATGAGCGCGTGGGTGGCGTCGAGACGCAGCCCGTCCATGTGGTACTCCACCAGCCAGTGTTCGGCGTTGTCGAGAAACGTGCGACGCACGTAGGCGCTCTCGTCGCCATCGAGGTCGATGCCCTTGCCCCACGACGACTCGTGGCGGCCGGTCAGCACCGGGGGCACGAAGGCTGCGAGGTACGCGCCATCGGGGCCCAGGTGGTTGTAGACCACATCCTGCAGCACGGCCAGGCCGAGCCCGTGCGCCGTGTCCACGAAGGCGCGCAGATCGTCGGGCGTGCCGTACTGTTCCGACGGCGCAAAGAGCGACGCGCCGTCGTAGCCCCAGTTACGCGTCCCAGGAAATGCGGCCACCGGCAGCAACTCGACGGCGGTCACGCCAAGGTCGCGCAGCCAGGGCAGACGAGCGGCCGCCGCGGCGAACGTGCCCTCCTCCGTGAACGTGCCCACATGCAGCTCGTAGATGACGAGATGGCTGTAGGGCAGGCCCTGCCACGCCTGGTCGTGCCACTCGAACTGCGCGGGATCGACGACCGCCGACGGGCCGTGCACGCCTTCGGGCTGCGAGCGCGACCAGGGATCGGGCCACGGGCCCTGCCCATCGAGCGAGTACTGATACCGTTGCCCCGCCGGCGTGTCGGGCTCCTCGTGCCAGAACACGCCGTCGTCACCACGGCGCATCGCACGATCGCCCCGTCCTTCGAGATGGAGCACCACCGTCTTCGCGTCGGGGGCGAACACGCGGAAGTGAACGGCAGAGCCTGCTCGGTTGGCGCCCAGCACGGGCGACCACGACACGCGCATCGGATTGAAACTCCTGCATGACCGAAGGCCACGCCTGGATGAGAGCCCTCCCGGTGGAGCTGCGAGGGAGGACGAAGTGACAGTCGGAGGGTGCTGCGCCGCCTTCCGGCCGCAGACACCTGTCCTCCGATGTTACCGGATCGGCTGAAGGTTGCGCTCGTCGGCGCTCAGCAGCACGACCGAGCGGCCCGCCATGCGGTAGGCGGGCGTGGTCACGAGGCGCTCGCCGGAGGGAAGCGCGATGGACGTGTCGAACGCCAGGGACCACGTGGCGCCGCTCTGCAGTACCGGGACCACGAACGTGACGGGATCCGCGCCTGCGTTCAGCAGCATGCAGAAGGTCTCGTCAGCGATCGGCTCGCCGCGCGTCGTCGTCTCGTCCATGGCGATGCCGCTCAAGAGCATGCCGAGACAGCGGACGTGCAGCTCCGCCCACATCTCGTCGGTCATCTCGACGCCTGACGGGTGGAACCAGACGAGGTCCTTCACGCCCTGACCGCGCAGCGGCCGGCCCTGGAAGAAGCGTCGCCGGCGCAGCACCGGATGCTGCTGGCGCAGGTCGACGAGCATGCGGGTGAAGGCCAGAAACTGCGCGTCTTCTGCGGCGTAGTCCCACAGCACCCAGCTGATGTCGTTGTCCTGGCAGTAGGCGTTGTTGTTGCCGCGCTGCGACCGCCCGATCTCGTCGCCCGCGCAGATCATCGGCACGCCCTGCGACAGCAGCAAGGTGGCCATGAAGTTCCGGCGCTGCTGCGCCCGCACCTGGCGGATGCGCGGGTCGTCGGTCGGCCCCTCGACACCGAAGTTCATGCTGTGGTTGTTCGACTCGCCGTCGCGATTCTGCTCGCCGTTGGCCTCGTTGTGCTTGCGCTCGTACGAGACCAGGTCGGTCAACGTGAAGCCGTCGTGGCAGGTGATGAAGTTGACGCTCGCGCTCGGCCGCCGCCCCGTGTGTTCGTAGAGGTCGCTGCTGCCGGCCAGCCGTGTCGCAAACTCCGACACCTGTCCGCCGTCACCACGCCAGAACCGTCGCACCGAATCGCGGTAGCGGCCGTTCCATTCCGTCCAGCCGACGGGGAAGTTACCCACCTGATAGCCGCCCTCGCCGAGGTCCCACGGCTCGGCGATGAGCTTCACCTGCGACAGGATGGGGTCCTGGTGGATGATGTCGAAAAACGACCCCAGCTTGTCGACGGCGTGCAGTTCCCGCGCGAGGGCGCTCGCCAGGTCGAAGCGAAAGCCGTCCACGTGCATCTCGAGCACCCAGTAGCGCAGGCTGTCCATGATGAGCTGCAGCACGCGCGGGCTGCGCATGTTGAGCGTGTTGCCCGTGCCCGTGAAGTCTTCGTAGTAGCGGGCGTCACCGGGCGACAGCCGGTAGTACGAGACGTTGTCGATGCCGCGCAGCGACAGCGTGGGCCCTTCGTGGCTGCCCTCGGCCGTGTGGTTGTAGACGACGTCGAGGATGACCTCGAGGCCGGCGGCATGCAGTGTGCGCACCATCGACTTGAACTCGCGCACCGACTCCTGCGGCGACCGGCTCGCGGAATAGCGCAGGTCGGGCGCGAAGTACGCAAGCGTGTTGTAGCCCCAGTAGTTCGAGAGGCCCTGCTTCACGAGGTGCCAGTCGTCGAGGTGGTGGTGCACCGGCAGCAGTTCGACGGCCGTGACGCCGAGATCGAGCAGGTGATCGATGGACGCTTCGGAGGCGAGGCCCAGGTACGTGCCGCGCAGATCGTCAGGCACGTTGGGGTGGGTCTTGGTGAAGCCGCGCACGTGCAGCTCGTAGATGATCGTCTCGTGCCAGGGGCGGCGCAGCGGCCGGTCGTCGGCCCACGTGAAGGAGGAGTCGGCCACGGCCGCCAGGGCCGCATAGGCGGCGTTGTCGCGGTCATCGCGGGCGTCGGGTGACCCGATGGGGAAGCCGAACATGCTCTCGTGCCAGCGCACGTTGCGGCCGACCGCCTTGGCATACGGGTCGAAGAGCAGCTTGGCGGCGTTGAAGCGATGCCCGGCGCGCGGATCGTACGGGCCGTGCACGCGGTAGCCATACAGCTGCCCGGGACGCACGTCGGGCAGATACCCGTGCCACACCTGCTCGGTGCGTTCACGCAGGGGAATACGGTGCGTCTCGCGGCCCGCGTAGGGCGAGTCGAAGAGGCACAGCTCCACGCCGCTCGCATGCTCGGAGAACAGCGCGAAGTTGACGCCGATGCCATCCCACGTGGCACCGAGAGGATAGGGAGAGCCTGGCCAGACTTTCATGGAGCGGTCGGGGGCGGCGATGGCAAAGCGCCCGCGCGCAGTATGTCACGGGCAGAGTCCGGGGGATGGCTGGTTGATGCCTACTCGGGTCGCGGCAGGTGCAGCAGCATCGCGGCGGCAAGCACAGCACGCAGCGTCCAGGCGGCGGTGCGTATCCAGTTGCCCGACACCAGCCGCGCGTGCGCGTCGGCGTCGAAGCCGCTTGCGAGCCGCGCGTGTTCGGGCACCTGCAGCAGGGCGGTGGACAGCCAGATGACGGCCACGAGCGCCAGGCCGGCCCACGCCCACGCGCCGGGCACCCCCACCGGGCGTCGCACCACGAGCCACACCGCCAGCGCGAGTTCGACGGTCATGGCCGGGCCCACGAGCAGCGTGATCCGCCGGCCGTGGTCCGTCGCGAACGCGGCGTACTGGCCGCGGTCGGCCAACGCGAACAGCGGGTAGTGCACGAGTTGAATCGTCCAGATGAGGCCCGTCAGCATCCACGTGTTT
>JAEZDP010000479.1 GCA_023418055.1 Acidobacteriota bacterium | reverse complement strand
GGCACGACCGGGGACGCCGCCGAGGGCCCGGATGTCGGCGGCACCGGCGGAGGCACGCCCGGCACCGCGCCACGCGGGACCGTGCTCTTCTGCATCGACTCGAGGGCACCCCAGACGAGCCCGGCGGCCGTCAACAACGTCCCGCCGGTCAGCAGGCTGCCGCCACGCCGCCCGCCCATCGCCATGCCCAACATGCTCGATCGGCGTGACCGCTTGCGCCCCACGAGCGACCCCAGCAACTGGCCAATGACTTGATCGGGTTGCATCAGAGTGCCTCCAGCCACGTGCGGGCCAGGTCCGTTTCTTCGCGGCTCAGCGAATGGCCCCCTGGCAGCCAGTGCGCCGACACACGGGCGCCGCTGCGCGACAACACGTCGATGAGCGCCTCGACGTCGGCCCGCGGCACGATCGGGTCTCGCTCGCCGGCCCCGATGAACACAGGCGCCGCTCGGAGGTCGGGCAGCGGGTCTGGCTTGAGCACGATCTGCGGGTGGAAGAGCGCGGCCCCCGCCAGGACGCCCGGATGCAGCAGCATCAGGGCGTGGGCGATGTTGGCGCCATTCGAGTAGCCGGCGGCGATCACCCGCGAGGGATCGAAACCGTACGCCTGCGCCGCGTCGGCCACGAAGGCGGCAAGCTCGGCGCTGCGCACGCGCACGTCCTCGAGATCGAAAACCCCCTCGGAGAACCGGCGGAAGAACCGGGGCATGCCGTGTTCGATCACACCGCCGCGTGGGCTGAGCAACGCCGCCGACGCACTCAACATGCGCCCGAGCGGCAGCAGGTCGTGTTCGTTGCCGCCCGTGCCATGCAGCAGCAACAGCGTGGGCTGCCCCTCCGATGTCGCCGGCAGGAACTGATGGGGAACGTCGTGCAGCGCAGACATGGGCCGGAGGCAGTATACGGGATCGATCACGGCGCGACGCGGCGGGCGGTAGAATGGGATTCGCCTGATGTTCGCTTCGTCCGCCGCTCCATCGTTGCGCCGCATCCTGCACGTCGACATGGACGCGTTCTACGCCTCGGTCGAGCAGCGCGACGACCCCACGCTCCGCGGGCGTCCCGTCGCCGTCGGGGGGCGGCCAGAGAGCCGCGCGGTGGTCTGCGCCGCGTCCTACGAGGCACGTACGTTCGGCGTCCGCTCGGCCATGCCCATGTCCCGGGCCGTCGCCCTCTGCCCGTCGCTCACCATCGTCCCGCCCGATTTCGCGCGGTACCGCACGGCCTCCCAGCAGGTGCACGCCGTCTTCACGGAAGTCACACCGCTCGTCGAGCCGCTGTCGCTCGACGAGGCCTACCTCGACGTCACGGACAACCAGTGGGGACTGCCGCTCGGCGTGGACGTGGCGCGGCGCATCAAGGCCGCGATCCGCGAGCGCACGGGCCTGACCGCGTCGGCCGGTGTGGCGCCGAACAAGTTCCTCGCCAAGATCGCGTCGGCCTGGCGCAAGCCCGACGGGCTCACCGTCATCGCGCCCGAGCGCGTGGAGGCGTTCCTGCAGACGCTGCCGGTGGACGCCCTGTGGGGCGTCGGTCCAGTCACGACCCGTCGTCTGCGAGCCCTCGGCATCGAGCGGGTGGTTGATGTGCGCACCGCCCCCCCAGACACGCTCCGAGCGGCACTCGGGTCGCATGCCGACTGGCTCGTGCAACTGGCCTGGGGACGCGATGATCGGCCGGTGTCGCCACACCGCGACATCAAGTCGCACGGCGCCGAGCGGACCTATCCCACCGACGTGGCCGACGTGGAGACGATGGCCGCGCAGGTGACACGTTTGGCCGGCATCAGCGCCGAGTGGCTCGAGCGCAGGGGACTGTGGGCACGCACCGTGACGGTGAAGGTGCGCTACGCCGATTTCACCACCGTCACACGCAGCCGCAGTTGCGTGCCGGCCCTGCGGGATGCCGACGCCCTCGGTGCCCTCGCGTGCGGCCTGTTGTGGAAGACGGAGGTCGCGCAACGGCCGGTCCGCCTGCTCGGCGTGAGCGTGCACAATCTCGTGGACCATCCGCACCTCGGTCCTGCACGCGAGCCGTTTCCCCGGCTGCCCTTCGACGTCGGCGCGGGCGACGAGGCCGGGAACGAGCGCGACGTCGGCACGTGAACCCCGCTTGGCGAGCACTCAGTGCGCGCCTGGACGGAACACCGAGAGTTGATGGCGCCGCAGCACCTCGGTCATACGCGCAAGCTCAGGCCCATGCGGAAACAACACCACCGACGCACCCGCGATGTCGCCCCGAAGCAGCGCGGCACGCGCCCTCCGCCCGGCCGCCGCGTCCGCTTCCATGTAGCGCACCGCCCCGGCCCACGACATGGCCGCCGTCATGGCCAACGCCACCGAGACGATCGCCGCCGTACGCGACCACACGCGCCCAACGCCCGCCGGGCGCATCGCCAGCAGCAGGAACAACCCGGTCCAGAAGCACCCCGCGTAGACGATGTAGCGGGACGCGGTGAGCGCATACAGCCCCATCGATGCCCGCCCCATGGCGGCCAACGTGCCTGACCCGAGACCGAAAGCCACGAGCAGGGCCGGAAACAGCCACGTGTACTCCACCGCGACGTCCTGCCGCCACCTCAGCGCGATCAGACCGAAGGCCAGCACCACCGCGAGGCCAGCCACGCCCACGACGGCAGCCTGACGGATGTCGGCCGGGCCAGCGAACACGTCAGGGGCATACACCAGCGGCATCGCGATGCTCACCAGGGCACCGACAGCGACCCGCAGCGTCTCGAACCCCGACGACACGGCCACCTCCGAGAGACCGGGACGGTGAGGCAGTCCCGGGAAATACAGTCCGATGGCCAGCGCGCTCACCACACTCCACACGGCCAGTCTCGCCGGCCAGCCCTGCCCGCGGCGTACCACAAGTGCCACGGCGCCGAGGGGCCACACGATGAGGCCACTGCCAAACGAGAGTTCAGCGACCAATCCGAGGCCCATTGCGCCTGCGAGCCGCGATGGCCGCTGAGGGCCCACACACAACAGCAGCAGTGCCGCCACGGTGGCCACCGCCCCCATCACGATGTGCACGTGGTAGCCCCGCAGCCAGTTCTCCCACTGCGTGGCGCTGAAGACGACGACGGCAATGGCGACGAGTGACGCCGGGTGCACAGCAAGCCGGTGCGTCTGCGTCCGGACGACGAAGCTGGCCACCAGCATCAGCAGCAGCGCATACACCGCGAGCTGCGCGCCGAGTTCGATCCAGTGGTTCCAGTGCGCCAGCCAGACGCTGGCGAAAATCACCACGCGCGCGGTCAACGGACGATGCTCGTTGTGAGCGCTCCAGAAGTCGGCCAGGGTGAGGGTGCCGGCGTGATGCTTCTCGATGAGCCTCACGCTGTCCCAGATGTCCCACCGCGGCACGTCCACGAAGAAGGTGAGGCTGCCGAGGGCCATCGCGAGCCAGATGGCGCTGCAAACCAGGGCCACGCCAGCCACGAGCCGCCTCGGCAGGTGGCGGCCGCGTCGCAGCACCACGGCGAGCGCCACGCCCACCACTGCCGCGCCCGCCAGGGCGCGTAGACCCGACGGCTGCAGCAGCCAGGGCCGACCCCACCACAGCAGCGCGGTGAGCGCACACGCCAGGGCCACAGCCACACCTCCGCGCGGCGTCGCGGCGCTGGGGCCGTCAGCCGTCTCGAGCCACAGCCCGGCACGCCACGCCGTCGCCCCGAGCAGCACCACGACGAGCGCCTGCCACCACACGATGGTGGACATCACCTGCCACCACGGCGCATTGACGATGGCGATGCGGTCGAGGCGCACGCCGAGGACGCGATCGTCCCTGGGCGGATCGTGCGTGTCCGAGAGCACGTCGAGCACGACACGCCGGTGCCCCTCCGGCACCGGCAGCGAGACGACGTCCCACTCACCGGTGAGCGTGTGTCGCGTCAGCGGCGGCGCACCAGTCGACAGGAGCACCTGGTCGCCAGCGCGACCGAAATAACTGGCCAACTCCACGTCGACACGCGCCGGCAGCACCCCGAGGGCCCCGGGCCACTCCACACGTGCGCGCCCGTCGGTCCAGCGGATGCGGCGCAGGTAGTCCTGGTCGCTCGCGTACACGCCGGTCAGCGTGGCGGGCTCGATGCCGCCGATGTCGATCTCCACGGCGCGCGGCGTGCACACGAGCAGCAGCGCCAGCATGGCGATGCCGGCCCACACCGCTGCGAGCGGGTGCGCCGCACGCACACGTGCCGTGGTCACAGCCGCGAGGTTCCTGCCGGCTGTCCCGGCCCGTCCGCCGTCGTGGCCGGCTCTGGCGTGAAGTCCTCACCGGGGTTGATGAAGAGGTCCTGCTCGAACCTGTACTGACGGTCGTGCAACTGCTTGTAGCGGCCGCCCAGCGCCATCAGGTCGCGATGCGTGCCGCGCTCGACGATCTCGCCGTGTTCGACCACGAGGATCTGGTCGGCGCTCCGAATCGTGGACAGCCGATGCGCGATGACGAAGGTCGTGCGGCCGCGCCGCAGGGCTCGCAGAGCTTCCTGGATCTTGGCCTCGCTCTCGCTGTCGAGGCTCGACGTGGCCTCGTCCAGAATCAGGATGCGCGGGTCTGCGAGTACCGCCCGCGCAATGGCCACGCGCTGCCGCTGTCCGCCCGACAGCCGGACGCCCCGCTCCCCCACCACCGTCTGGTAGCCCTCGTCGAACTCGGCGATGAACTCATCGCAGTGGGCGATGCGTGCGGCCTCCTCCACCTGCGCCATGCTGGCGTGCGGATCGGCGTACCGGATGTTGTCGGCGATGGTCCCGTCGAAGAGGAAGTTCTCCTGCAGCACGATGCCGAGCTGCGACCTGAAGCTGGAGAGCTGCACGTCCTGCAGGTCGTGGCCGTCCACCAGCACGCGGCCCTGCGTCGGACGGTTGAATGCCATCACCAGGCTGATGAGCGTGCTCTTGCCGGAGCCGCTCGAGCCGACCAGCGCGGTGGTCGTGCCGGATGGGGCCTCGAACGACACGTCGCGCAGCACCGGCACCCCGGCGGTGTACTCGAACCACACGTGCTCGAAGGCGACGTCGCCCCTCACCTCGGCCAGCTCGGTCCGCGCGCCATCGTCGGCATCCTCGGTGGCCATGCGTCGAATCTCGTGGATGCGGTCGAGGCCGGCAAAGGCCTCGGTGATCTGCGTGCCGATCGAGGCGATCTGGATGAGCGGCGCGGCCACCAGCCCCGTGAAGAAGATGTACATGATGAAGTCGCCGAGCGTCATCGTGCCGGCTTCGATGGCACGGCCGCCCACCAGGATCATCAGCACTCCGGTGATACCGATGATGACGGTGGACATGGCCGTCGTGGCCGACACGCCGGTCATCGACTGCGCGACGTTGCGCAGCAGCTTGTGCACCCCCTGGCTGAAGACGATCTCTTCGCGCTTCTCGGCCGTGTAGGCCTTGACCACGCGGATGCCGCCGAGCGTCTGCGACAGCCGCCCGGTGACCTCCGCGTTGATCTTGCCGCGCTCGCGGAAGAGTGGGCGCAAGCGCTTGAAGGCGACGGCCATGACGACGCCGAAGCAGCCGAGCACGACCATCGTCAGGATGGTGAGCGACCAGTTCAGGTAGAACAGCACGCCGAGGCCGATGATGGCCGTGAGGGTGCCTCCGGTGAGCTGCACGAGGCCCGTGCCGACGAGGTTCCTGATGCCCTCGGCATCGGTCATCACGCGCGAGATGAGGACGCCCGTCTGCGTGGTGTCGAAGTACCTGACGGGCAGGCGGGCGACGTGTGACTGCACGGCCCGCCGCATCTCGGTAATGGCCTTCTGGGCGGCCACGCCCAGCACCTGCGAGATGGCAAACGAGGTGACGGCCTCGATGAGAGTGGCGACACCGACGGCCGCCGCCAGTGGCACCAGAAACTCGGGCTGGTTCTTGCCCACCACATCGTCCACCAGGAACTTCGACGAGGCGGGCAGCACGAGCCCCATCATGCGGTTGACCAGCATGAGCCCGAGGCCGAGACCCAGCCGGCCGCGGCTGTGCCAGATGAGCGCACGCGCTTCTTCCCACGCGTTGCCGTAGTTGACCTTCTTCTTCTCAGGTTTCACGTTGCCTCGTTGCGTCGGCGCGCCAGCGGACGTCGTCCGCGGCCACGCGTCCGGCGCTCGCGCCATGCCGTGGCCGTCCGCGTCACGGTGCCTGTCGCACGCGGACGCCGGTAATGGCGATGCGGGTGCGAGGCGTCTCGCCGTCCACCGGTGTCTGCTCGATGCGGTCGAGCACGTCGAACCCCGCCACCACCTGCCCGAACGCGGTGTACTTGCCGTCGAGCGACGGCGCCGGCGCGGTGCAGATGAAAAAAGACATCGAGGCGCTGTCGGGGTCGTCCCCGCGCGCCATGCTGAGCGTGCCCTTGACGTGCGGGGTGTCGTTGAACTCCGCCTTCACCGTGCCGGCGTGGCGCTGCTGCTTCTGGGTGAGCCTCGAGCCGCGCGACGACAGATCGCCGGCCTGCACGGCAAACCCCGGCACCACCCGATGGAAGGCGGTGTCGTCGTACACGCCGAGCTCGGCAAGCCGCAGGAAGTGTCGCACGTGCCCCGGAGCGACCTCCGGCAGGAAGCGGACGGTGATGGTCCCGAGTGTGGTCTCGAGATCGGCTTCGATGCGCGCGAGGGCGTCGACGGGCGTGTCGGCATACGGCGCAGCCGACGCGGGTGGCCGATCACGAACGCTGGCCTTGTCGATGGTGATGCGCGTCGTGAGGCGGCCGTCGGCATCCAGCGGGGACGTCGAGATGGCTTCGGCCACCTCGAGCCCTTCCACGACCTCGCCGAAGACCGTGAACTGGCCGTCGAGACCCGGCTGTTCGGTGACACAGATGAAGAACTGCGCGCCGGCGCTGTCGGGTCTGTTCGGGATGAGGACCGCGGCGACCGCCCCGCGCACGTGTGTGCGATCGTTCGGCTCGCGGGCCACGCGGTTGAGTCCACCCGTGCCGTAGCGATCGCGGGCGTCGGGATCGACCGAGAGCGGATCGCCGCCCTGGACGATGCCCATGGGGACCGCGCGGTGGAAGGCCGTGCCGTCGTACGCGCCGGCCTCGGCCTGGTCGAGCACGTACCCGACGTGGTTCGGAGCGGCGTCGGCAAACAGGTCGATGACGATCTGGCCGAGCGAGGTGTCGAGGACGAGTTGCTTGTCGTGCAGCGCGTCGGCCGAGCGGCTCGTGGTGTAGAGCGTGGCCGGGGCGGCAGGCGACGTCGGGCGCTGCCCGGCGGCCTCGTGGGGCTGAAGCGTCAGCAGGAGGAGTGGCAGCCACGCGGCCGAGCACCGCCTGACGAGCACGCCCACCCGCGCGCGAGACCTGAGGGTCATCCGCTGATCTTAGCAGGCTGCTATCCCGTATCATCTGAGCGCGTCCCGGTTCAAGGAGTTGCGAGTGTCCCTCTGCGTGTCCACACGTCCCGCCTGCCTGCTGCTCGTCACACTGCTGACGTCGTCTTTGTCGCTCGCCCAGGAGCCCGCGGGTGTCACCGGCCGGCGCCTGACCGTCGAGGACGTGGATCGGGTGGTGACCGTCCGCGACCCGCAGCGCTCGCCCGACGGCGCCTGGGTGGCTTACACGGCAGCAACAGTGGACGTGGAGAAGGACAAGACCGACACCGACGTGTGGATGGCGAGCTGGGATGGCCGTGAACGCGTGCGCCTCACGTCCTCACCAGAGGCGGAGACGGCGCCACGCTGGAGCCCGGACGGCAAGTGGCTGGCGTTCCTGCGCCCCGACGGGAAGAAGAAGGGGCAGGTCTGGCGCCTGAGCCGTCTCGGTGGCGAGGCCGAACAGCTGACCACGCTTCGCGGAGGCGTCTCGGCGTTCGAGTGGGCCCCCGACAGCTCGCGCCTGCTCGTGACGTCGCGCGATGTCGATCCCGACGCGCCCGACGAGGACGACAAGGACACCGCGCCGAAGCCGTGGGTGATCGACACCTTCAAGTTCAAGCGCGACGGCGTCGGCTACGTGGATGGGCGGCTGCACACCCAGTTGCACGTCTGGGACATCGCCGCACGCACCGGCACGCAGATCACCTCCGCCCCTGCCGACCATGCGCAGGCCGTGTGGTCGCCAACGGGCGACCTCATCGCGTTTGTGAGCGCGCAGGCGGAGGATCGGGATCGCACGGTCAACCAGGAGGTGTACGTGATGGCGCCGCGCGCGGGAGAGACGCCGCGCCGGTTGACCAGGCATCTGGGACGCCACAGCGGCCTCGCGTTCAGCCCGGACGGCACGCAGCTCGCGCTGCTGCAGGGGCGCGAGCCGAAGTACTTCGCGTACGACCAGACGACCCTTGGCGTCGTCTCCGTGGCCGGAGGTCCTGTGCGTCTGCTCACGAGTGCGCTCGACCGCCCGGTGAGCAGCCCCACCTGGAGCGCCGACGGCAAGACACTCGTCTTCCTCGTCACCGACGACCGCGAGCAGCAGGTGGCCAGCGTCCCGGCCGCCGGGGGGGCGATCACGCGCCTGTCGTCTGGCACGCACGTCGTCAGCGACCTGAGCGCCGCGCCCACACACGACGGGCTCGCCGTCGTGCGGGCCACGCAGAGATCGCCGGCGGAACTCTACGCGCTCGAGCAGGGCGCCCTGCGGCCGCTGTCCGACCACAACGGGTGGATGGCCGACGTGGCGCTCGGCGACATCCGGCCCGTCGCCTTCACCTCGCCTGACGGCACGTCGGTGCACGGCCTGCTGACCACGCCGCCGGGCACACCCTCGGGAACCCGTCTGCCGCTGGTGCTGCACATCCATGGCGGCCCGGCCGGCCAGGACCACTACGGATTCACCTTCGATCGCGAGTGGCTGGCAGCCAACGGGTACGCGGTGCTCCAGGTCAACTACCGGGGCAGCAACGGGCGCGGCGCGGCACACCAGGAAGCCATCTTCGGCGACTGGGGCAACAAGGAAGTGGTGGACCTGCTGGCTGGCGTGGACTGGGCCGTGAAGGAAGGGATCGCCGATCCGGACCGGCTCGGCATCGGGGGATGGAGCTACGGCGGCATCCTCACCAACTACACCATCGCCACCGACACGCGCTTCAAGGCCGCCGTGAGCGGCGCCGGCAGTTCACTGCAACTGTCCATGTACGGCACCGACCAGTACATCGTGCAGTACGAGATCGAGATGGGGAAACCCTGGGAGTCGCCCGAGCGGTGGATGAAGGTGTCGTACCCGTTCTTCAAGGTCACGCAGGTGCGGACACCCACGCTCTTCATGACCGGAGAGAAGGACTTCAACGTGCCCGCCATCGGCAGCGAGCAGATGTATCAGGCGTTCAGGTCGGCGGGCGTCACCACGCGGCTCATCGTCTATCCGGGCCAGTATCACGGCATCACGCGTCCGAGCTACCGGCGCCACCGCCTCGAGCAGTGGGTGGGCTGGTTCGACCGACACATCAAGGGCGACGGGCCAACGGGCACGCCTGCGTCCACGGCCTCGCGCTGACCGATGTCGCTCGAGACCCTCGGCTGGGACGCAGGATGGTCCGAGACGTTCGGCCCGCTGGCTGCCCGCGGCCTGGTGCCGGCGCGTGTGGTGCTCGAGCATCAGCACATCTACCGGGTGCACCTCGGCGACCGCGACGTGCTGGCGCGGGTGACCGGGCGCACGCGGCACAGGCTGGGCGCTCGTGAGGCGTTCCCGGCCGTCGGCGACTGGGTGGCCGTTCGTCCACCGCAGGCCGACGAGCAGATGTGCCTCATCGAGGACGTGCTGCCGCGGCGCAGCCGCTTCGTGCGGAAAGCCGCCGGGCAGACGACCGAGGCGCAGGTGGTCGCGGCCAACGTGGACGTGGTGTTCCTCGTGAGCGGCCTCGATGCCGACTTCAACGTGCGGCGAATCGAGCGCTACCTGCTCACGGCCTGGGACGGCGGGGCGCAGCCGGTCATCGTGCTCAACAAGGCCGATCTTCGGCCCGATCTCGCGGAGGTGCACGCCGAACTGGCACCCGTGGCTGGCGACGCGCCGGTGGAGGTCGTGAGCGCGCGCGACGGTCGCGACATCGATCGCTTACGCGCGCACGTGGGGCCGGGGCGCACGGCGGCATTCCTCGGGTCGTCCGGCGTCGGCAAGTCCACCCTGATCAACCGGCTGATCGGCGACGAGATCCAACGGACCGGCGACGTCCGCGCGCACGACAGCCGCGGCCGTCACACCACGACCCACCGGGAACTGCTGGTGCTGCCCGACGGCAGCCTGCTCATCGACACGCCGGGGATGCGCGAGTTGCAGTTGTGGGATGCCGGCGACGGGCTGGCCGAGGCGTTCGCCGACATCACCGCGCTCGGCACGCAGTGCCACTTCCGCGATTGCACGCACGACACGGAGCCCGCGTGTGCGGTGCGCTCGGCGGTGGACGATGGGCGCCTGCACCCGGAGCGGCTCGCGAACTACCTGCGCCTGTCGAAGGAACTGGCGCACACCCGCGTCCAGGTGGACCAGCGTGCGCAGGCCGACCGCAAGCGCCGCGACCGGGTGCAGAGCAAGGCGCTGCGCAACAGCTACCGGCTGCGGCATCGCGACGACCAGTCGTAGCGCCTGGGGGCGTCTGGGGTCAGACCTGCGGCGTGCGGCCTTGGGGTCAGACCTGCCGCGTGCGCTTCTGGGGTCAGACCTGCGGCGCGTCGTCTCGGGGTCAGACCTGCCACGCGCCACCTGCCTCCTCTTGCCGACCGATCCGCTGGAGCGCCG
>JAEZDP010000478.1 GCA_023418055.1 Acidobacteriota bacterium | reverse complement strand
CCCCGTGGGAGGGCGAGGCGCCGACGTTGATCTACGGCGCCAATTGCCCGCAGCGCCTGCACGACTGGGTCGCCGAGCAGACCTTTCTGTATCAGTGGACCGACGGCTGGCAAAGCGAGGACATGCTCAAGGTGAACGTGTGGACGCCGAGCCTGACCGGCTCGCGGCCGGTCATGTTCTACATCCACGGTGGGGGCTTCTCGTTCGGATCCGCTTACGAACTGGCGTCACAGGACGGCGCGCAACTGGCGCGACACCACGACGTCGTGTCGGTCACCGTCAACCATCGACTGAACGTGCTCGGCTTCCTGGACCTGTCCGAGTTCGGAGGCCCCGCCTATGCCGACTCAGCCAACGCCGGCATGACCGACCTGGTGGCGGCCCTCCATTGGGTGCGCGCCAACATCGCCCGGTTCGGCGGCGACCCGGACCGCGTGATGATCTACGGGCAGTCCGGTGGCGGCTCGAAAGTGACGACGCTGCTCGGCATGCCGGCGGCGCAGGGCCTGTTTCACCGAGCCTCGGTGCAGTCGGGCGGAGGCGGCAACCCGCCGTCGGCCGACCAGTCGAGAGAACTCACCCGGCGGCTGGTCGCCGAACTCGGTGTCAGAGACGTGGCCGCCCTGCAGAAGGTCGAATGGGCACGGCTGAACGCGGTGGGCAACGCGGTCGTGGCGGCCATGAACCCGCCCCCGGGCCCCGCCGCCGGACCGATTCCGACGCCCGGGTCCAAGCCGCGCGTCGGCTGGGGCCCCACCGTCGACGGCCGCGTCGTCACGATGCGGTCGTTCTACGACGGCGCCCCCGAGATCTCGCGCGACGTGCCCATGCTCATCGGCTCGGTGAGCGAGGAGGGCAACCGCATGTCGTCGCGGCCCACCGAGGCGGAGTGGGTGGCCACACTGACGCGGAGCTACGGCGAGGCCAAGGCGACGGCCATCGTCGCGGCGCTGAAGCGGGCCTATCCGCACAAGAGCATCCGCACACTCTCGTACATGTGCAGCGGTCCCGGACTGAACGGCCTGGCCATCCGCAACAACGTCACGCGGATGGCGGCGATGAAGCAGGCCCAGGGGGGTGCGCCCGCGTTCGCGTGGTACTTCCGGTGGCAGTCGCCGATGCTCGAGGATGCTGGCGCCTGGCACACCGCCGAACTCGCCTTCTGCTTCGACAACACGGCACGCTGCGCGCAGGGCACGGGCAACGGTCCAGACGCGCAGGCACTGGCCGCGAGGATGGCCGGCGCATGGGCGGCGTTCGCTCGCACCGGCAACCCCAGCCAGCCGGGCCTGCCGTGGCCGGCGTTCGAGCCGGCGCGGTGCCCGACGATGGTGTTCGACGACGAATGCCGCGTGGTGGACGATCCGGACGGAGAGGCCCGTAAGCTGCTGCTGACCTGAGAAGGGGCCTCGCCCGGGAGTATCCTCATGACAGGAGGAACCTGAAGGTGCACCTGGTCCAACTGCTCTTGCCGGTCAAGCCCAACGGCGACCACCACATCGCGCGCGTCCGCGAAGAGCTGGTCGAACAGTTCGAGGGGGTCACCGCCTACGTCCGTGCACCGGCTCGCGGCGCGTGGGTGGCTCCAGACGGGCAGGAGGAGCACGACGACGTCATCATGATCGAGGTGGCGGTGGACCAACTCGACCGCGGGTGGTGGCGACAGTACCGGGACACGCTTGCCGCAAGGTTCTCTGAAGAAGAGATCCACCTTCGTGTCATCCCGGTGGAGATGCTGTGAGCGTCTGGCCGACGCGGGCTTCGGCGACGCACCGCTAGCTGGCGAATCCCCGCAGATACGGCTGTTCGGGCGGCCGCGGGCCGGTGTTGAACTGCGGACCGCGCGTCGACCTGTATGTCATGCCCAGGAACCGCGTCTCGAGGCGGCGGCCAACCGCCGAGTACTGCCCGTTCTCCCAGTTCGAGTCCATGTTCGCCGCGACGATTCCGGTCGACAACAGCAGCCGCTCGGCCTCGAACGGCTCCTTGCCGGTCACCATCGTCTCCACGATCCAGTGCGGCTGGGCGTTGGAGGCGTGATATTGGTCGAACGGGCCCGGCCACCCGAGCATCGACACGATCGTCGGCTCGCTCTGTCCGGCGATCTGTCCGGCGTAGGTCCAGCCGACGCCCCTGGCCGAGAAGACCGCCGCGTGCGTGCCGTCCCGATACTCGACGACGCAGACGTTCGGCGCCTTGATCTGCTGGAAGTGGCCAGGCTCCAGGCGTAGGCGGGTGCGCACGGATTCGAGCAGGGCAGGCGCCCAGCGGTTGCGCTCGGCCCACTGCCACGTCTCGGGGCCACGGATGCTCTGCACGGACCTGACGCCCGTCTCACCGCCCTTGCGACGCTCGACGAACGCCTGCAGGACGTCGACGCAGTGGAACAGCGCCCCTTCGTCGGCAGCCCCGCCCACCACGACGGACGCTTCGATCGGCGTGTCGACGTCGAGTTCGATCTCGGGCTGACGGAAGTACACGGGGATTGACGATCCGCCCGTCAGGGCGAACTTCAGCTCGCGCGACTTGTCGAACATCCATTTGGCTTCGTCCCAGCTGTACGAGAGGTGCTTGTCGTTGAAGACCGGCACCGAGCGTCCGCTCTGCTCGAACACCCGCATCACCTTCTCGTAAATCCACCAGCG
>JAEZDP010000133.1 GCA_023418055.1 Acidobacteriota bacterium | reverse complement strand
CGCGCCCCCTGCGCGGCCGCCTGCCGCAGCGCCGCCAGGGTGTCGGCCGTCTCGCCAGACTGCGTGATGGCCACCACCAAATCGCCCGGCGAGACGATGGGCGAGCGGTAGCGGAACTCCGAAGCGTAGTCCACTTCCGCGGGCAGCCTCGCGAGCCGCTCGACGAGGAACTTGCCCACGAGGGCCGCGTGCCACGAGGTACCGCAGGCCACGAGCACCACCCGCCGTACCTCGCGCAGCGACGCGGCGTCGAGCTGGATCTCGGGCAGGTGGACGTCGCCCTCCTCCATCCGCAGGCGGCCCGTCAACGTCTCCTTGATGGCCCAGGGCTGCTCGAAGATCTCCTTGAGCATGAAGTGCTTGTAGCCGGCCTTCTCGGCCATCACCGGATCCCAGGTGATGCGCTGCGGACGCACAGGCACCTCGTCGCCCGACGCCGACGTCAGACGCAGGCCGTCGGCCGTGACGGTCGCAATCTGCCCGTCGTCGAGAAACACGACGTCGCGCGTGCGCGCGAGGATGGCCGGGACGTCCGACGCGACGTAGAACTCGCCCTCGCCCAGGCCCACGACGAGCGGCGGGCCATTGCGGACGGCGACGAGGCGCCCGGGGTCGGCACTCGCGACGACGACGATGGCGAAGACGCCGCGCAGGGTGAGCAGCGCCTGCCGCACGGCGGCCTCGAGGCCGCTGCCGTCGAGGTGCCGCCCGATGAGGTGGGCAATGACCTCGGTGTCGGTCTCGGTCTGGAACACCACGCCGTCGCGCTGCAGTTGGTGCTTCAGCTCGAGGTAGTTCTCGATGATGCCGTTGTGGACCAGCACGACGCGCCCGGTGGCGTCGCGGTGGGGGTGGGCGTTCTCTTCGGTCGGCCGGCCATGGGTGGCCCAGCGCGTGTGCCCGATGCCGCAGGTGCCGCCGAGCGGACGCTGGCGCAGCACGTCTTCGAGTCGCGACAGCTTGCCCGCGCTCCGGCGAACCTCGATGTGATCACCGTCGAGGACCGCGACCCCCGCCGAGTCGTACCCGCGATATTCGAGACGACGGAGCCCATCGATGAGCACCGGCACCACATCATCGCGACCGACACACCCGATGATGCCGCACATGGGCGCGCCCTCAGTGGTTGGTCCGGCTCCGACGCCTGGCGCCCCAGCCGTCCTTGTTCACCTGGCGGCTGCGAGCCACTCCGAGGGCGCCATCGGGCACATCGACCGTGATGGATGATCCGGCGGCCACGAACGCGTCGTTGCCGACGCGCACCGGGGCGATGAGCTGCGAGTCGCTGCCGACGAACGCGCCGTCGCCGATGACCGTCTGGTGCTTCTTCTCGCCGTCGTAGTTGCAGGTGATGGTGCCGGCGCCGATGTTCACCCGTTCGCCGATGACCGCATCGCCAAGGTAGCTCAGGTGGCTCGCCTTGGACGCGTTGCCGAGGCTCGTCTTCTTCAACTCGACGAAGTTGCCGACGCGCGCATCCTCGCCCACCTCGCTGCCAGGTCGGATGTGGGCAAACGGACCCACCTGGGCGCGGGCGGCCACGCGTGAGTCCGTGATGACGCAGTAGTTCAGCACGACCGCGTGGTCTTCGACGACCGCGTCCACGAGCCGTGCCCCGGCGTGGATCTCGCAGGCGTTCCCGATACGGGTGCGGCCCTCGAGGTACACGTTGGGGTGCAGCACCGTGTCGTGACCCACCTCGACGTCCGGACCGACGTACGTGGTCGCCGGATCGATGATGGTGACTCCGCCCGACATCAACTCTTCACACTTGCTCTGCCGCATGATGGCGCTGGCCTCGGCCAGTTCGGTCTGGCTGTTGATGCCACGGATCTCGTCGGGGCGTTCCGCCTCGAGCGTGGCAATGGAATGGCCCTGCCGGCGCACCGCCGCCACCAGTTCGGCCAGGGGTCGTTCACGTTGCGTTTCGTCCCACACGAAGCCCTCGAGGGCCTCGCGCAGGGCACCGGTCCTGATGGCCAACACCCCACTCGTGCACTCGCGGATGGCGCGCTGCTGCCTCGACGCGTCCCGTTCGCCGACGATGCCGACGACCTCGTCGCGTTCGTCGCGCAGGATGCGCATGAGCCCGTACGCCCGGGCCGCCACCGCGGTGACGAGCGTGACGCCGGCACCGCTGGTCCGATGATGTTCGCGCAGGCGGCGGAGCGTCTCGGGGCGCAAGAGGGGCACGTCCGCGGGGAAGACCAGCACCGGTCGCTCAGGGTCGTCGGGCAGATGCGGTTCGAGGGCGGTCAGCGCGTGGACCGGGCCGAGCAACGGCACCCGGGTCTCGACGGCGAGCGCGCGGTTCTGCAGGACGGACCGCACAGATTCTGCCGAATACCCCAATATTGCGACGACCTCGTCGGCGCCGCTCGCTTCGGCCGTGCGGATGACGCGTTCGAGCATCGGCACTCCGCCCGCGGGGAGGAGGACCTTCGGCGTGTCGGTGCCCATGCGGACGCCTCGACCGCCTGCCAGGATGGCGACAATCCCGGACCCTTGTGTGGTGCTCATGGCGCCAGGCCCGCCAACCGCTCCGCTTTGCGTCGTTCAACGGCCGCGTAGGCGTCGCGCGTGCTCATGCCGAGGCGTCGGGCGAGCAAGGCAACGGCTTCGCGCCTCTTGAGCCCCTCGCGTTCGGTCAGATCACAGAATTCTTGCCACACGGCTTCGTCCGAAACGGCTTCGGTGGCCGGGGTGTCGCCCGGCAGCAGGATGACGGTGAACTCACCCTGGGCGTCCTTGACGGATGCGTGCTCCGCGACCTGACCGATCGGCCCCCGGATCAGCTCTTCGTGGAGTTTGGTGATTTCGCGGCACAGCGCCACCCGCCGGTCAGGGCCTGCCGTTTCGGCCAGTTCCGTCAAGGTGCGTGCGATGCGATGCGGAGCTTCGAAGAACACGACGGGATGGTCCGAGCTCAGGACTCTGAGCATCCACCCCTTTCTGTCATTCGACTTAACCGGGGCGAACCCTTCGAAAGAGAACCCGCGAGCCCCCTCGCCGGCCATGGTCAGCGCGGCGGTGATGGCGCTAGGCCCGGGCACCGGTTCCACGCGGAACCCGGCGTCCAGGACCTGGCGGACCACCAGGGTCCCCGGGTCGGACAGCAGCGGCGTACCGGCGTCGGTCACCATCGCCACGTCGTGGCCGGCAGCCAGCAGGTCGAGGATGCGGGGCACGCGCTCGTGCTCGTTGTGCGCGTGCAGGCTGCTCATGGGGGTGTCGATGCCGAGGTGGGCCAGGAGACGGCCCGTCCGGCGGGTGTCCTCGGCGGCAATCAGCCGCACGTCGCGCAGCACCCGCAACGCGCGCAGCGTCACGTCCTCGAGGTTCCCGATGGGGGTGGCCCCGACGTACAAACGTCCGGCTCCCGGCGGCGAAAGCACGCATCCTATTGTACATTGAGGGATCGGGCCATGTCGGCCCTCACGCGACTACCCCCTTTTGAGACGGCGACCTGCTCTTGCGCATGCGATCTGCTGAAAGCCTCCCGCACTTTGCGGCTGATTACCTGGCCTGGCGCCACGAGGCCCAGCCCACTCACGCGACGTTCGATGGTGTGCATCTGCACGACGACCTGCTCGAAGACTTCTCGCGTGCGGCCCTCGATCGGCAGGTTCGCGACCTCAACGGCTTCGCGCGGCGGCTGGCGGCGATGTCGGTCGAGGCGATGGCGGAAGGTGACCGGGCCGATCACGACGCCCTGACGAGCAGTGTCCAGTCACGTCTCTTCGAACTGGAAGTGGTGCGGACCTGGGAGCGCGACCCGCAGCTCTATGCCGACACCATCGCGGTCTCGCTCGCGTCGCAGGCGGTGTTCACCTACGCGCCCGCCCCTGAACGTGCCCGCCGCCTGCTGTCCAAGCTGCGCCAGGTCCCCGGCGTGCTCGACGCCGCCCGCGCCAACGTGCGCGAGCCGGCCGGCATCTTCATCAAGACGGCCACCGAAACCCTGCGCGGCGTCACCTCGTTCCTCGACCGCGACCTGCCTCGCGCGCTCCGAGGGGTCGACGACCTCTCGCTGCTCTCCGACCTCGACGATGCCTCGACCATGGCGCGGACGTCGATTGGCCGCTACGTGGACGAACTCGAGCAGGACGTGGCGCCCAAGGCCCGTGCGTCGTTCCGCCTCGGACGCGAGCGGCTCGAGCAGAAGCTGAAGCTGGATGAAGGCGTCGAGCTCGACGTCGACCAGCTGCTGACCATCGCCAGCCGTGAACTGCAGGCCACGCGTGCGCGCTTCGACGAGGTCGCCGCCAAGGTGGGGAAAGGGCCTGCCGCCGACACGTGGGCGTCGATCAAGGCGCAACACGCCGAACCGGGAGGCCTGGTTGCGCGCGTCCGCGAGCAGTGCGCCGCGCTCTACACGTTCCTCAGCGAGGCTCGGGTGCTCCCGATGCCCAATGCCGACTCGCTGGTCATCGCGCCGACGCCGCCCTTCTACCGCTGGACCTTTGCCAGCCTCTGGACGCCGGGTCCGCTCGAAGCCCGGCCCCAACGCGCCTCCTACTACATCACCGACGTGGACCCGAGCTGGCCGGCCGATCGGCAGGACGAACACCTGCGCGACCTGAACGACGCCGTGTTGTGGGCGATCTCGATGCACGAGGCGCTGCCAGGCCACTTCCTGCACTTCGAGGCGCTCCGCCGGCTCGAGGTGCCCTGGCACAAGGCCAGCATCCTCGCCCCCCTCTCCGTCGTGGAAGGGTGGGCGCACTATGCCGAGCAACTCGTCATCGAACTCGGGTTCGCGAAGAAGGATCCGGTGGTCGAACTCGGGCAGCTGGCCGAGGCGCTCGTGCGGCTCTCGCGGCTCGTGGTGGGCCTGCGCCTGCACGCCGAAGACCTGTCGGTCGAACAAGGCGTGCGCTTCTTCCGCGAGGAGGCACTCCTCGAGGAGGCCAGTGCGCGGCGTGAAGCCGAGCGCGGCAGCTTCGACCCGTCCTATGTCACCTACGCGCTGGGCAAGTTGATGCTGCTCAAGCTCAGGGCCGACGTGAAGGCACAGCAGGGCCAGAAATTCGACCTCGGACGCTTCCACGACACGTTTCTCGGGCTGGGCCTGCGGCCGTTCCGCGTGTTGCGGCGGCTGACGCTCGGTGACGGCGACGAAGGCCCGCTGCTCGCCTGAACGCTCCGGCGTCCCTCTTCACCTGTTGGAGTACCGACCATGCCTCTGTACGAATATCAGTGCGACGCGTGCTCGCACCGCTTCGAAGTCATCCAGAAGTTCTCGGACGCCCCCGTGACGGTGTGCCCCAAGTGCGGCGGCGCCGTGCAGAAGTTGTTCTCGTCGCCGGCGTTCCAGTTCAAGGGGTCGGGCTGGTACATCACCGACTATGCGAGGAAGTCCGAGGGATCGGGCGCGTCCAAGAGCGAGTCGTCGGGCGGCGCGTCGAAGACGACTACGGCCGGCGACGCGAAGCCCAGCGGATCGACCAGCAGCGACTCGTCAGCCGCATCGGGCTCCGGAACGTCCACGCCCCCGAGCCCGGCACCCAAGGCCGCGTCCTGACAGGCAGGCCTACTCGTCGAGCAGCGACCGGATGTATGCCTTCAGTGGTTCGGCGACATCCGGGCGCTGAAGCGCGAAGTACACGGTGGCTTGCAGGAATCCCAGCTTGTTGCCGGTGTCGTGCCGGGTTCCCTTCACTTCGCACGCGTAGAGGGGACGTTGCTGCAGCAGCGCGCGCAACCCATTGGTGAGCTGGATCTCGCCGGTGCGGTCTTCGCGCACATTGGCCAGCACATCGAAGATGTCCGGGGTCAGCACGTAGCGGCCGATGATGCCGAGGTCCGACGGGGCCTCCTCGCGGGGCGGCTTCTCGACGAGATCGTTGATCCGGTAGATGCCATCGCCCAGCGGCTCGGCGTCGACGACGCCGTACCGGCTGATCTGATCCATCGGAACCCGTTCGACCGCCAGCACCGGGCCCTGCACCTTCTCGAACACGTCGATGAGCTGACGGATGGCCGGCGGGTCGGCATCGATCACGTCATCGCCGAGGACGACGGCAAACGGCTGGTCACCGACGAGATCCCTGGTGATGAGCACCGCGTGGCCGAGGCCGAGCGGCGGTCCCTGGCGGATGGCGCCGAGGCGCACCAGCGTGGACGCGTGGCGGACGGCGGCGAGCTGTTCGATCTTGCCGCGGTCTTCGAGGAACGTCTCGAGTTCGACGTCCACGTCGAAGTGGTCGACCATGGCCGTCTTGCCGCGCGCCGTGACGAGGATCACCTGTTCGATGCCCGAGGCCACCGCTTCCTCGACGGCGTACTGGATGATGGGCCGATCGACCAGCGGCAGCATCTCCTTCGGCATCGTCTTGGTGGCCGGCAGGAAGCGCGTGCCGAGCCCGGCAGCTGGGAACACGGCGGTGCGAACGGTCTGCGTCACGGTGAGATCCTCCACGCTGCCTCACCTTAACATAGGCGTCTTGGGTAGGGAGCGCCTTACAATACGGGGTGATCATGCTCGACGCCGCACAGCTTCGTGACGACTTCGCTTCGGTGCGCCAGCGGGTGCTGACGCGCGGACCTGCATCGGCCGAGGCCTTCGATCGCCTGGCCGCCCTCGACGCCACGCGCCGTGCGCTGCTGCCCCGTGTCGAGCAGCTCAAGGCCGAACGCAACCGCGTGGGCGAGGCCGTGGCGCAGGCCAAGCGAAGCGGTGCCGATGCATCGGCGTTGCTCGAGGAGAGCCGCGCCCGTGCCGACGAGATTCGGGGCCTCGACGCCGAGCTGGCCGCTGTCGAGCGAGAGCGCACGGCCCTGCTGCTGACCATCCCGAATGCGCCGCATCCGTCGGTGCCGGAAGGTCAGAGCGCCGACGACAACGTGGAAGTGCGCCGCGTGGGCGAGCCGCCCGCCTTCGACTTCGAGCCCAAGGCGCACTGGGACCTCGGGCCCGCGCTCGGCATCCTCGACTTCGAACGTGCGGCCCGCATGTCCGGCGCCCGGTTCTCGGTGCTGCTCGGTGCCGGGGCCCGCCTGGCCAGGGCCCTCATCAACCTGATGCTCGACCTGCACACGCGCGAGCACGGCTACACCGAGGTGGAGCCGCCGTTCCTCGTGAACGCCGCGGCCCTCACCGGCACGGGCAACCTCCCGAAGTTCGAGGCCGACCTGTTCCGCATCGCCGGAGACTGGGATCTCTACCTGATTCCCACGGCCGAGGTGCCGCTCACCAACCTGCATCGCGATGAGATGCTCGACGAGGTGCAGCTGCCACTGCGTTATACCGCCTACACGCCGTGTTTCCGCAGCGAGGCGGGCAGCTACGGGGCCGACGTGCGGGGGCTCATCCGCCAGCACCAGTTCGACAAGGTCGAGCTGATGACCTTTGCTGCCCCCGACGAGTCCCATGCCGAACTCGAGCGCCTCACGGGGTGCGCCGAGCGCGTGCTCCAGGCCCTCGGCCTGCCGTACCGCACCATGTTGCTCTGCACCGGCGACATGGGCTTTGCGTCGGCAAAGACCTACGACATCGAGGTGTGGCTGCCGAGCCAGCAGTCGTACCGCGAGATCTCGTCGTGCAGCAACACCGAGGCCTTCCAGGCGCGTCGGGCGAACATACGCTTCCGTCCTGCCGGGGGTGGCAAGCCGCAGGCCGTGCACACCCTGAACGGGTCGGGCCTCGCGGTGGGACGGACGCTCATCGCCATTCTCGAGAACTACCAGCAGGCCGACGGCAGCGTGCGTGTGCCCGACGTTCTCGTCCCCTACATGGGCGGTCTCGACCGGCTGGTGCCGCGCACCTGAGCGGCCCGCGTGCGGGAGCCGCACTCAAGATGTGTCGCCGCCGGCCGATGTCTCCGGCATGCGAGCCCTGCTCGTCGACGACGACCCGTCGATGCGGATGTTGCTGCGCCGGCTGCTCGGGCGCGAGTTCAACGTGGAGTGCCTCGAGGCCGAAAACGGCATCGCGGCGCTCGAGATGCTGCGCCAGCATCCGGTGGACCTCGTCGCCCTCGACATCCGGATGCCGCTGATGGACGGCGTCGACGTCCTGTCGGCGGTCAGGTCGTCTCCCGAGCACAGGCAGCTGCCCGTGGTCATCATGAGCACGATGGACGAGGACGACACGGTCAAGAAGATCGTGTCGCTCGGCATCTCCGACTACCTGCTGAAGCCCTTCAACTCGGCGGTCGTCCAGCATCGGCTCGGCCACCTGCTCAAGTCGGGTGAACTGCAGCGGCAGCGGCGTCCCGTGAAGATCGCGCCCGAGAGCACCGTGCTCGTGGTGGACGGCGACGCGCAGTGTGCCGCCCTCTTTGCCGGCATCCTGCGTGAGTCGTGTGACGTGCACGTGGCCACCGACGGCATCGACGCCTTCAAGCGCGCCCTGCACCACCAGACCACCTACTCGGCGATCGTCATCGGACAGGATCTGGGACTGCTGGGGCGCGACATGCTGGTCGGCCGGCTGCGCTCCGAGTCGAAGACGCGGTTCATCCCGGTGGTGGGCCTCGGCGTGGACGCCCAGCACGAGTCGTTGTACGACGCGGTGTTGCCGCGGACGTTCGTCGCAGAGGTGGCACGCGAGGCGTTGACGCAGGTGATGGGCGGATCGAGCTCGCCCCGCGGCTACTTCCATCCGGGTGGCACGCTCGAACAGGAAGCCCGCAAGGCCGTGATGCAGGCCATCGGCATGCTCACGCACGTGGACATGCGCCCCGTCGCCGACCTCGACGTGTCGCAGGTGCATCGCTGGGCGACGGCGTCGCAGGAACTCTCCTCGGCGCACTTCGGCGTGGACGCGCAACTGCTGGTGCCGATGAGCGAGGCACGCGCGCTGGCTGCCGCACGTGATGGCCGCGAAGCCCAGGCCGTCGGCGAAGACCAGGCGCTGGGGCTGCTCGCCGAGATCCTCACGACGTTGTCGTCGCGGCTCGCCGTGCTGTTCGAGGGCCGCGGGCATGCCGTCAGCGCGGGTCCGCAGCGCAGCCGCGCAGTCAGCAACACCGGCGGCTGGCCGACCATCGGCACCGGCACCGCCGTGTTGAGTCCGCTGCAGACCGCCGACGGGTCGGTGTCGCTCGCGAGCAAACTCGTGTGGGTGAGCGATCCCTCGGCCGTCGCGCCTCTTGTCGCCGGACGGCGATTGCACTGACCCGGGCTCGGCGCTACGCTTGCCCATCATGCGTGCCGCCGATCAGGCGCTGGTGACCCAATGGCCGGAGCCGGTCGCGCTCATCGACCCCAGCGGTCGCGTCGTCTGCCAGTCGGGTGCGCTCGAGCGCTGGCTGGGCCAGCACGGC
>JAEZDP010000442.1 GCA_023418055.1 Acidobacteriota bacterium | reverse complement strand
GCGAGGAAGTCGAGCAGCAGCGTGTTCAGGGCCGGTCCGTGCGTGGCGGTGAGACCGTGCGGTGCGCCGTCAATCACCTCGAGCCGACTGCCGGCGATGGCCGCCGCCGCGCGTGCCCCGGACACCTCGAAGGGGACGATGCGGTCGACCGAGCCGTGCACCACCAGCGTCGGCACGGTCACGGTGGCAAGGTCGGCACGGAAGTCGGTGGTGCCGAAGGCGGTGATGCACTGCTGCGTCGCCAGGGGCGAGGCCATCCAGGCGATCGACTTCACGTAGGCGAGCAGGTCGGCCGAGAGGTGCCGCCCCTCGGCGTCGAGGTTGTAGAAGTTGACGAGGAAATGCTCGAGAAACCCGATGCGGTCGGCCTTCACGGCAGCCAACATGCCGTCGAAGACGCTGGCGGGCACGGCACCTGGATTGTCAGGCGTTTCCAGCAGGTATGGTGGCACGGCAGCGACGAGCGCGGCGGCCGTGACGCGCTCCTCGTCGCCGTACTGCGACAGGTAGCGCACGACCTCGCCGCCGCCCATCGAAAATCCGACCAGCACCGCGTCCTTGAGCGCGAGGCTTCGCACGAGGTCGTTCAGGTCGGAGGCCAGGGTGTCGTAGTCGTAGCCCTCGGTCGGCCGGCCCGACTCGCCGAAGCCCCGCCGGTCGTATGCCACGCACCGGTAGCCGGCATCCCGCAGCACGTTGATCTGGCCTTCCCACATCCGGTGGCTGAGCGGCCATCCGTGGATGAGCACCACAGGACGACCGTGGCCCCCGAAGTCCTCGTAGTGGATCGACGTACCGGGCGTGGAGGTGGCAGACAGGGTCGGCATGCGTACAGAGTACAAGGTCACGCCGCGGTCAGGCGACTGCGACGTGCACCGTCAGGCCCGCCGTACGCACGGACCGTCGGGGTACGATGGATCGACGTGATGGCCACTCCTGCAGTCCGCCCGCTGCTCCTTCTCGCCCTGTCCTTGTTGCTCGCGCTCCCGTCATCCGGCGCCGCCCAGATGATGCGCCCGCGGGCGGAGGTCACGGCTCGGGTGGACACGCACGAGGTCCGCGCCGGCCGCCCCGTGGAACTGTCCGTGCGTGTGGTGTTGCCCGACACGCTGCACGTGCAGTCCAACACCCCGCGCGACCCGTCGCTCATTCCGACCGTGCTGACCATCGACGCGCCCACGGGCGTGACAGTGGAGCAGGTGACCTATCCCGAGGCCTTCGACCTCGAACAACTGGGACAGCCGGAGCCGCTGACCGTCTACGGGCACGACTTCACGATTCGGGTGCGCGCGACGCTCGACGCGTCGGTGCCCGACGGCGCGCTGGTGGTGCCGGCCCGCCTGCGCTACCAGGCCTGTGACGACAAGTTGTGTTACGCCCCGGCGACGGCTGATGCGTCCTGGACGCTGGGCGTCGGCGGGGTCGGCGCTGCCCCCGTCGCGCAGCCGGCTCCACCCTCCGCACGTCCGGCCGAACCACCCGTTCCCGCGCCGGTGGCAGCCGCCTCCGAGGGCGACCAGGGCGACGCGACGGGCCTTGCCACGGTGGATCGCTTCACCGTCCGCGGGTCCACGGGTGGATACCTCGACAGCGAAGACTTCCTGCAGTTCGTCCGGAATGCCGAGGCCGGCGTTGCCGAGCGTGGGCTGCTCGAGGGGCGGGGGCCGCTCGCGATTCTGGCGATCGTGTTTCTCGGCGGGCTGGCGCTCAACCTCACGCCGTGTGTGCTGCCGATGATTCCCATCAACCTGGCGATTATCGGGGCGGGCGCACATGCCGGGTCGCGCAGCCGCGGACTGCTGCTCGGGTTGTCGTACGGCGCGGCGATGGCGCTCGTCTATGGCGTGATCGGACTCGTCGTGATCCTCACGGCCGGCACCTTCGGCTCGCTCAATGCGTCGCCCTGGTTCAACCTGGCCATTGCGGCGGTCTTCGTGATCCTCGGTCTCGCGATGTTCGACGTCCTGCTCATCGACTTCTCGAGGTTCATGCCTGCGACCGTGTCGGCGGGTGGGCAGGGCAGTGTGGCGCTGGCCTTCACCATGGGATCGGTGGCGGCCCTGCTGGCCGGGGCCTGTGTCGCGCCAGTCGTCATCCAGGTCGTGCTGTTTGCCAGCAACCTGTACGCCACGGGGACGACCATCGCACTGGCGCTCCCCTTCGTCCTGGGTCTCGGCATGGCCTTGCCCTGGCCGCTGGCTGGGGCCGGCATCGGCGCGCTGCCACGGCCGGGCCTGTGGATGGTGCGTGTGAAGCAGGCCTTCGGCGTGCTCATCATCGCCACGGCCGTCTACTACGGTTATCTGGCGTACACGTTGTTTGCCAATCGGTGGGTGGACCCGGCCGCCGTGGTCTCCAGCATGCAGCAGAAGCTCGAGTCGGGCTGGCATGCGTCGCTGGCAGATGGGCTGGCCGTTGCCGAACGGGAACAGCGTCCCGTGCTCGTGGACCTCTGGGCCACGTGGTGCAAGAACTGCCTCACGATGGATGCCACCACCTTTGCCGATCCCGAGGTGCTCGCGGCGCTCGACGCCTACGTCAAGATCAAGGTACAGGCCGAGGACCCCGATGACCCTGCGACGCGTGCCGTGATGCAGCGCTTCAAGGCGGTTGGCCTTCCCACCTACGTGATCCTGCAGCCGGGACCGCCGGCGACGCCGTGACTCCTTCGCCGCCGACGCGGCCGTCACGCGCGGCCCGTGCCTCGAGACACGCGATGCTGCGCCTGTGCGCGCTGATACTCGGACTGCTCGGCATGGCCGGGTGCGGACACCCCGAGGCCGGTCTGGATGCCGGTTCAGGCGCCGCCCGCGGTGACCTCGTGAAGGCGGTGCGGTCGGCCATCGCGTCCGGCGACCGGCAGCGTGCCGCGGTCCTCGTAGAGGAGGCGCGCGCAGCCGAGGGTGCCAGCCCCACCGTGCTGCTGGCCCAGTCGTGGGTCGGACGCGGCGCGCTGGCAGAGGGCGACCTCGACACGGCCGAAGCCGTCGGTCGGCGCACGTACGACGAGGTGCAGCAGGCGCTCCGAGGCCGGTCTCTCGACGAGGAACCGCAGCTGCCACTGGCCCTCGGCGCGAGCATCGAATTGCTCGGCAACGTCGCGGTCGCGCGTGGCGCCCGCTCCGAGGCGCTCGCGTATCTGCAGGACGAGTTCGGCCGCTACGCGCAGACCTCCATCGCGATGCGGCTGCAGAAGAACATCAACCTCCTGAGCCTGGAGGGAACGCCAGCCCCGGCGTTGAGCACCGAGGAGCATCTGGGCACCGCGCCGCCGGCCCTTGCCGACCTGCGCGGGCAGGTCGTGTTGATGTTCTTCTGGGCGCATTGGTGTTCCGACTGCAAACAGCAGGCGCCGATCCTCGTCCGGCTCCGAGAGCGGTACGGACCGCAGGGCCTCACCGTGCTGGCCCCGACGCAGCGCTACGGCTACGTCGCCGGTGGGCGTGACGCGGGCCCCGACGAGGAAGCTGCCTATATCGCCGACGTGTGGCGCGACGCCTACGGCGCCCTTCGCGACGTCCCCGTGACCCTCGACGCGGCCAACCACCAGCGCTACGGCGTCAGCACCACGCCCACGCTGGTGCTGGCGGACCGCACGGGGACCATCCGTCTGTATCATCCCGGACAGATGACCGAAGAGGCCCTGGCCACGGCGGTGGAGCAGTGGCTGCCGGCGGCCGATGCCGCGACCCGCTGACTCCTCCCGTCCTTCGTTCCTTGGTTCCTTGGTTCCTTGGTTCCTTCGCTCCTTGGTTCCTCCCCTCCTGTACCATGTGCGCCATGCGACCCTCTGCACTCCTGTTCGCGCTGACCGTGGCCCTGGCGCCCGTCGGCGCGCCGCGTGAGGCCGGCGCACAACCCCTGCCGACGGCCGATGCCGCCGCCGAAGGGTTCAGCGCCGACCGCCTGGCCACCCTGCGGGCGCGCATGGCGCGTGTGGTGTCCGAGGGACAGCACGGCGGGCTCATCACCCTGGTGGCCCGTAACGGCCGCATCGTGGACGTGCAGACCTTTGGCCATCGCGACCGCGAGCAGCAGTTGCCGATGGCCCGCGACACGATCGTCCGCATCTACTCGATGAGCAAGGTGGTGACCTCGGTGGCGGCGCTCACGCTCGTCGAGGAGGGGCGGCTCGGGCTCGATGATCCTGTCGCACAGTACCTGCCCGCGCTGGGCACGCTGAAGATCTTCAGCGGCGGCACCGCGGATGCCCCGACGCTGGTGCCCGCCACGCGGCCCATGACCGTCCGGCACCTGCTCACGCACACGTCAGGGTTCGTGTACGGGTTCGGGCGCGACGCGATCGACACGATCTACCAGCGCGCAGGGTTCTTCCAGGCGCCGACGCTCGACGCGTTCGTCGAGATCGCGGCCCGCATGCCGCTTGTCCACGAGCCGGGCACCCGATTCAGGTACGGCATCAGCACCGACATTCTCGGCGCCGTGGTGGAGAAGGCCGCGGGGCAGCCCTTTGCCGAGGTCATCCGGTCGCGCATTACGGAGCCGCTGCGGATGCACGACACGGGCTTCACTGTGCCTGCCGACAAGCGTGCGCGCCTCGCGAAGGTGTACACCACCGACAAGAGCGGTGCGCTCACGGCCATGCCCGTGGCCGGCGTTGGGGAGGCCGACGAGATTCCCTACCCGGACGAGGCGGGACGCGGCTTCCCGTCGGGCGGCGGCGGATTGTTCTCGACGATCGACGACTACGCGCGCTTCGGCCAGATGCTGCTCAACGGTGGCGAACTCGACGGCGTGCGTGTGCTCGGCCGCAAGACGGTGGAGTCGATGTGGAGCAACCATCTCGTCCACCTGGACCCGCCGACGCTCGACAGCAGCCGGTCCGAAGGCTTCGGGCTCGGGGGCTCGGTGCGGCTCGATCTGGCGAGCGGCGCGCCACTCGGCTCGATTGGCCAGTTCGGCTGGAGCGGCGCGGCCACCACCTACTTCAACATCGACCCGCAGGAAGGCACGCTCGCCCTCCTGTTCACGCAGCACATGCCGTTCAACCAACACGGGGTGTTCGAGACCTTCAGCACCTTGATGTACGCTGCGCTCATCGACCCGCCACGGCGTCCCTGAGGGGAGCGTGGACGGCTGGAGAACCTCACCATGTCTCGACCGATCGACCGTCGTCAGTTTCTCGCCACTGGTACCGCCGTCGTGGGTGCCGGCCTGGCTCTGCCGCAGACGGCCGCCGCCGCCGCGCCCACCGTCTGGACGCGACAGGGCCCGCCCGCGGACCTGGTGCGGGTCGCCATCATGGGGGTCAACAGCCGTGGGGCGCAGCTTGCGCGGGCCTTCACGTCGGTGCCCGGCTGTGCCGTCAGCGTCATCTGCGATGTGGACCGGCGCGCCGGAGACAAGGCCGCGGCGCTCGTCGAGAAGGCCTCGGGCACGGCCCCGCGCCTCGAGCCCGACGTCCGGAAGGTGCTCGAGTCGTCCGACGTCGACGCGCTGGTCATCGCCGCACCTGATCACTGGCATGCGCCGGCGGCCATCATGGCGTGCCACGCCGGCAAACACGTCTACGTCGAGAAGCCGTGCAGCCACAATCCCCGCGAGGGCGAAGTGCTCGTCGCCGTCGCCAGGTCCACGGGCCGCATCGTCCAGATGGGTAACCAGCGGCGCTCATGGAACAACGTGCAGGAAGGCATCGCGGCGGTGCACGCGGGGGAGATCGGTCGTCCGTACCTCGCCCGCACCTGGTATGCCAATACGCGGGGTTCGATTGGCACCGGCAAGGAAGTGCCGGTGCCCGAATGGCTCGACTACGAGCTGTGGCAGGGACCGGCGCCGCGGCGCCCGTTCCTCGACAACGTGGTGCACTACGAGTGGCACTGGCGCTGGCACTGGGGCACGGGCGAGTCGGCCAACAACGGCACGCACATGTTCGACCTGGCCCGGTGGGGCCTCGGCGTCGAGCATCCTGAGCGGGTGACCTCGGCGGGTGGACGGTACCACTATGCCGATGATTGGGAGTTCCCCGACACGCAGGTCGTGACGCTCGAGTATCCCGATCGCCGCATGATCACGTGGGAGTGCATGAGCTCGAACGGTTGGCGGCAGGAGGGGCAGGGCGTGGGCGTCACCTTCCACGGCGACAAGGGCTCGCTGTCCATCGACGGCAACGCCTACAAGGTGTACGACCCGAAGGGCACGCTGGTCCGTGAGGTGAAGGCGCCCGAGCGCAGCGAGTTGACGACCGCCGGGCCCGGCGCGTCGCTCGACACCGGGCACGCCCACAACTTCCTCGAGGCCATCCGCGGCAAGGCCTCGCTGGCCGCCGACATCGACGGTGGGCACACCAGCACGATGATGGCGCACCTGTCGAACATCGCCTGGAAGACCGGGCGCGCCCTGACGTGTGATCCCGCCACGGGTCGGGTGACCGGCGATGCCGAGGCCACGGCCATGTGGAGCCGCGAGTACGAGCCCGGCTGGGAGCCGAAGGCGGGAGAGCGGTCGGAGGCGTAGCGCGCCTCACGCCAGACGCCTCACGCCATACGCCGTACGCCATACGCCATACGCCATACGCCGTACGCCTCACGCGGCCGCCGTACGCCTCACGCGTCCTCCAGCCGCCTGCGCCGTAACACGTGGTCCCGGCCCGTCTAGTCCAGTGGTTTGTCCTCTGGTAGACTGGGCCGGTTCGACACAGGCAATCCGGGTCAGTGCCGCGCGCGGCCGAGGCCCGACTGGGAGGCTCTCGTGGCAAGCGATCACACCCCGCAACACTCCATCACACGGCGTTCCTTCGCCACGCAACTCGGCATGGCGACCGCAGGGCTGGCCATCGGCAGTGGGCTCATGCCCACGACGGCCCGTGGGGCCACGCGCATCCAGGGCGCCAACGACCGCCTGGTGCTTGCCAGCATCGGCATCCGCGGACAGGGCAACGCGCTCAAGCGCGGGTTCGCCCGCCTCAACAACGTCGAGATCAAGACGTTGTGCGACATCGACGCCAACCTCGCCCCCGAACGGATCAACGACGAGCGGCTCAAGGACGTGGCGTCCTTCAAGCCGGGCTTCGAACAGGACTTCCGGAAGGTCCTCGAAGACAAGGACATCGACGGCGTCATCATCGCGACGCCGAATCACTGGCACGCGCTGATGACCGTGGCCGCCCTGCAGGCCGGCAAGCACGTGTACGTCGAGAAGCCGTCGTCCTACAGCGTCTGGGAGGGTCGCCAGGAGGTCGAGGCCGTCAAGCGCTACGGGAAGATCGTCCAGGTGGGGACGATGAATCGCAGCCGCCCGGCGGTGCGCCAGGCCATGAAGTTCCTGCACGACGGGGGGATCGGCAAGCTGTACATGGCGCGCGGTCTCTGCTTCAAGCCGCGCCCCGGCATCGGCAAGTATCCCGACGGCCCCCTCAAGCCCGGCGAGACCTACAAACTGAACGCACGAGCCGGCAGCAACGAGCCGACCTGGGATGCGGCCTACCTCTCGAAGGTCGATTACGACCTCTGGCTCGGGCCCGCACCCGCGCGCACGTTCAACCGCAACCACTTCCACTACAACTGGCACTGGCACTGGGAGTACGGCAACGGGGACACGGGCAACCAGGGACCGCATCAGTTTGACATCGCGCGCTGGGGCCTCAACAAGAACGAGCACCCGGTGTCGGTCAGTTCGGTCGGCGGCTACTATGGACCGCCCTCGTCGCAGACGACCCCCGACACGCAGACGGCCACGTTCGAGTACGCCGACGGCCTGATTCTCGAGTTCGCCACCCGTGGGCAGTTCACCAACCCGGAGGGCGGCGTCGAGATCGGCAACCTGTTCTACGGCACCGACGGCTGGCTGATGGTGGATGGCAACGGCCGGACGTGGCAGTCCTACATGGGCCCGAAGAGCGAGAAGGGCCCCGGGTCGGACGCGCCCCCGTCGGCGGGTGGCAGCGACCCGAACGTGCTCTTCAGCATCGAGTCGCCGCACTACCAGAACTTCGTGGATGCCATCCGCAAGGATGACCCGAAGGTGCTGACGTGCGACGCCCTGGAAGGGCACCTGTCCTCCACGCTGCCACACCTCGCGAACATCTCGTACCGCGTGGGCCGCGCGCTGCAGTTCGACCCGAAGGCCGAGAAGTTCGTCAACGACGCCGAGGCCGACAAGCTGCTGACCCGCGAGTACCGCAAGGGGTACGAGTTCCCGAGCGTCGCCGCCACGACGTCCACCGCCAGCGCTCGCTGAGCGGCGTTCCTCCTGAGCCCCCGGACCGGCACGGCCGGTCTCGGGGCTCACCCCAGTCAGCCCGTCGGCCCCTGGCGCCGCGTCCACACCCCAGCTCCCGGGGTGCCGCCGTTCGTCCACCTCGTCGTCAGACGTTGTCCAGAGCGGGGCAGCAGGCGTGGCGCGGCTCACGGCGCTCGTCCACCTGGCGGCGCGACGTGCCGCCGAACCATTCCCGGTCGCGGCGCGTATGACACAGGGAGGGCCGCGGCCTCCGCCCTCCTTCCCTGCAGGCCCGAGGATTTCTGTAGCCGCCCACGGGGCGCGCCGCGTATTGTCAGGCAAGGAATGTCCACGATGCCCGACGTTCGAGTCAACACTCCGGGAGAGACGCCCACGTCGGCGGCAGCCTCACCCTTCCGGCTTCCGCCGAAGCTGCTGAACCAGGCGTCACGTCGTCTCTGCTGGCTGTCGTTGCTCGTGGCGATCACCACGGTGGTGATGTTCTTCATCCAGCGCGTGATTCAGCCGGAAGTCACGGCGCTGCACGAAGATCCGCTCAACGGCCTGGCCGTGCTGGCCGTGGTGCTTTCCGCGGCGGGGCTGATGGCCCTGCAGCACTATCGCCTCGTGCCCCCGGCCACCCTGCTCGTCTTCGGCATGGTGTTCGAGGTGCTGGTGGCCTTCTGCATCGCCTTCCCCGAGACCAGTCTGCCGTTCAGCCCCGACGAACCCGTCCGCGGCGCGTCGAAGGTGGCCCTCTGGATCGTGATTGTCGGCATCCTCATTCCGAATCGCCCCGGGCTGACGCTGCTCACGGCGCTGGCGGCCGCCTCCATGTGGCCGCTGGCCTACGCCATCAACGTCTCCCGCCTCGATCTCACCCCCCTGCCCTGGAACCGGTGGGGGGCCTGGATGTTCATCAACTACCTGGCGGCCTCCTGGACGTACTTCATCGGCAAGCGGATGCACGGCATCGAACTGGCCGCGCAGAAGGCGGTGGACCTCGGCAGCTATCAGCTCGAAGCGTTGATTGGCCGCGGGGGGATGGGCGAGGTGTGGAAGGCCCGCCACAAGATGCTCGCGCGCGACGCGGCCATCAAGATCGTGCGCCCCGAACTCGTCGACGGGCTGTCGGCGCGCCAGTCGGACATCGCCATCCGCCGCTTCGAGCGCGAGGCGCGCGTCACCGCGAGCCTGCAGTCGCCGCACACGGTGTACCTCTACGACTTCGGCACGTCGCGTGACGGCTCGTTCTACTTCGTCATGGAGCTGCTCGACGGCATCAGCCTCCAGACGCTCGTGCAGACGTTCGGGCCGCAGCCGCCGTCGCGGGTCATCTACCTGCTGCGCCAGGTGTGCCGCTCCCTCGAGGAAGCGCACGCCCGCGGCCTCGTGCACCGCGACCTCAAGCCGTCCAACGTGATGGCGTGCCAGGTGGCCCTCGAATACGACTTCGTCAAGGTGCTCGACTTCGGTCTGGTCAAGCCGACCTCGGTGGAGGAGTACACCAGCCTGACGCTCGACGGCGTCTCGGCAGGCACCCCCGGCTACATCGCCCCCGAGATCGCGATGGGCGAGCCGCGGATCGACGCGCGTGCCGACATCTACACCCTGGGCTGCGTCGCCTACTACCTGCTCACGGGGTCGCTGGTGTTCAACGAAGGCAGTCCGACGGCCATGGCCGTGGCGCACGTGCAAAAGGCCCCCGAACCGCCGTCGGCACGCACCGAACTCCCCGTGCCGGCCGACCTCGAGCGCGTCGTCCTCGCCTGTCTGGCCAAGCGGCCGGCTGACCGCCCCGCCAGTGCGCGCGCGCTCATCCAACTGCTCGACGCCTGCCGCGATGCCGGTGAGTGGACGCCCGTCGACGCCGAAACCTGGTGGCAGACCCACCTGCCCCCGTCATCGACGTATCGTCGTCCGACGGTGGAACCGGCGGTCGCGCCATTGCCGGTCGAGGTACGGTAACGGGCCCCGGTGTGTCGCAAGCGCTCGTGATTCGTCTCGCCATGGTCGGCGCGGGCTTCATGCTCGCCCATCAGGTGGCGTCCAAGGCCGTCCGCGACGCGATCTTCCTCAGCGTGATGCCGGTGACCGACCTGCCCCGCATGGTCATCACCGCCGCGCTGCTGTCGGTGGCGGCCGTGCCGCTCTACAGCCGTGCGATGACGTGGCTGGGGCCGAGGCGCCTGGTGCCCGCGGGCTTTGCCGTCAGCGCCGCCCTGCACCTGCTCGAGTGGGCGCTGTACGACCGTGGCGCGCTCGTCGCCATCCTGATTTACATCCACGTGGTTGCCCTCGGGGCGCTGCTGCTGTCGGGGTTCTGGTCGCTGGCGAGTGAGCTGTTCGACGCGCATACCGCCAAGCGGCATTTCGTGCGCATCGCCGGTGCGGGCACCCTCGGCGGCATTCTCGGCGGGTTGGCCGTCGAACGAACCGCCGCGTGGGGAACCACCGAATCGTCGCTGCTGACGCTGGCCATCTACCATGCGGCCTGCGCGCTCCTGGCCGTGGCGGTCGGACGCTCCATCGTCGGCAGTCGGAGTCCCGTCGCGACCGAGCCGCTGCATCTCAAGCAACTCGTCCGCGCGTCACCCTACGTTCGCGACATCGCCGCACTGGTGA
>JAEZDP010000381.1 GCA_023418055.1 Acidobacteriota bacterium | reverse complement strand
AGGTGTCGATGCAGCGCTGCAGGTCGGCGCGGGCCCTTTCGAGTGCGCGCGCGCGCTGGTTGCCCGACAGCGTGCGCGCCTCGCGGCGCAACGTCTCGGCGCGGCGCATGTAGCCGTCGGCCAACTGGGCGCGTTCGCGGCGGCCGGGCCGATAGCCAAGCCGACCGGCATCGTCCACGGCTTCGGCCGCAAGGTCGACGTCTGCCGGCACCAGGCCGTACACCGCGACGCGACTGATTCCGAGGTACGGGTCGAAGGACGCCGGGTCCAGGCGCGCCGCCGCGCGGAACCGTTCGATCGCCCGGCGGTAGGCCGCCTGCGACGCATCCGAGCGTCCAGGCCGGGTCGTGATGCGGATCACGTGCGCCTGACAGGTGAGCAGACGCGCTTCGGAGACGGCGTCACGCGGCGCCAGCCGCACCGCCCAGCGCAGCGCCTGTTCGGCCTGTTTCCAGTCCGACAGAACGAGCGACGGCTGGTCGCTGCGATAGTCGGCGATGACTCGGTCGCCGAGCGACAGCAGGTGGGCGCGAAGGGGCCGGCGCACCCGCAGCGTGAGGCCGAGATCGAACGGTGCGGCCGAGGCGAGCCGCGTGTAACTGGACTCGGCGGAGGCCAGTGCCGGGCCGTCGATCTGGGCGATGGCCGAGCGGAAGCGCTCGGCCTCGAACCACGCGCGCAGTTCGGACATGGCGAGAAACGCGATCCAGATCAGCACGGCCACGCGCAGCAGGCGGCGCAGACGGCGTCGGCGTAGCGGAGCCGCGGGGGCGGCAGCAGGCGGCGGCAGCGGCGGCGGGACGAACGGCAGCGGATCGGTCGGCGGCACCGACGCCGACGCTGGGGTCAGACCTGCGCGCTGCCATTCCGGGGTCAGACCTGAAACGTGTGGCAGCGGGGTCAGACCTGAAACGTGCGCGTCCCCTGGCACCGCCCCTGCCGCCACAGTCCCTGTCCCGGCCGCAGTTCCCCCCTCGGCAGTGTCCACGGTCAGCCGCAAGGTCGGCGGACTCACTACCCGCATCGTGGCCGGCGTGTCGTACTCGGCCAGCGCCAGCGACCGCCCTTCGTCCAGGAACCACTGCAGGTCGCGCGCGATGGCCGAAGCCGACCCGTAGCGCCGCTCCGGCTGGTACGCCAGCAACTTGCCCACGATCGCCGCAAGCGCCGCAGGCACCCCGGGGGGCAGCGCCTCGCGCGGTGCGTTCGACCGGATGGCACGCTCGAGCTGGCTCTTCATCGACGGCGCGTGCAGCGCCCGATACGGCCGGTGCCCCGCCAGCATCTCGAACAGCATGACGCCCACCGACCAGAAGTCGACGTGCTCGTCCACCCGCCCGTCCAGCAAACGCTCCGGCGACATGTACGCCGACGTGCCCCAGTTGTTGGTCGTCAGCGGCTTCGACTTGTCGAGTGCTTTCGCGATGCCGAAGTCGAGCACCACCACCCCGCCGTCCGCGCGCGTGAAGATGTGCCCGGGCTTGAGGTCGGCGTGCACGAGCCGGTCGTAACGCTCGCCCTCGATCGTCGCCGAGAAGCTGTGCGCTTTCTCCAGGAACAGACAGATGGAGGCGGCATGTCGCGCCGCGGTGGTCGGCGCCATGGGCCCGGCGGCGATGAGGTCCGACAGTGCGCCCCCCGTCACCAGTTCCATCACGATGTAGAGGTCGCCATCGGCGTCGGCCACGATGTCGTACACGGCCGGCACCATCCCGTGCGCGTCGTGAAAGCTGCGCTGCAGCAGCGCGCCCCGCCGCTCGGCCTCGATGCGCTCGCCGGCGTCTGGCGCGTGGTCCTTCAGCACCAGCTTCACCACGACACGTGCGTTGTCACTTACGCGACGCGCATGCCAGACGGTGCCGAAGCTGCCCTGGTCGAAGGGCTTGTCGGCGTCGGTTTCGTAGCCAGCGACCTGCCAGGGCATCGTCCGATCGACCTGTTCAACGACGAGGAGACACGTTGGACACTACGACGTTGTCGGCGACCAGCGGTTCCCGGACGGCCGCGGGAAGCCCGTCGAGCAGCGCGTCGCCGAAACCCACGAACACGTTTCCGCGCATGTCCATCTGCGCATCGTCGGCCACCGCCAGCGGCGACGATGTGGCAGCGCCACCGGCACGCCCCGCCGGCCCGACGAAGAGGTTCGCCGTGCCTTCCACGTGCGCGGCGCCCACCAGCTTCAGGACGGCGCCCACCACCTCGACACGATTGCTGCGCAGCGACACCGACGCGTCGGCCTCGACTTCGACCGCGGCCGTCATCGCCCCTTCGAATTGGACCATCTCGAGCGACCACCCCTGCCCGCTCACGCGCACTCCAGCGCGCATGGCCTGCACGCCGTCGTTGACGATGCGCAGGCCGGCAAGGCGCCCACCCATGTCGCCGTCTGCGGTAATCGCAATCCAGTCGGCAGGCGCATCGTCGGGACGCTCGAACCGTGACGCGCCAGGCACCCGCGCCTCCAGGGATACACCCGGCGGCACGACGACGGTCTCGCGGTACACGCCAGGCTCGAGGCGAACGACATCTCCTGGCCTCGCGGCGGAGAGCGCGTCGGGCAGGGCCTGCACGACCTCGGTTGCCACGGGCGCGGCGGCCAGCGTGCGTGCGCCAAGCGGCGCCTCCTCGAGCACACGCCAGGCCAGCAGCAGCGCTCCAGCCACACCCAGCACCGCACCGACACTGAACCAGAGCGCCCGACTGGCCAGCATCGACGACATGACGCGCGTCAGACGACCCGGGCGCGCATCCGGCGCCACGCGAACCGCCTTGGCAAAGGCCGGCCCTTCGGCATACACCGCCGTGACGTTGTCGCGCCCGCCCGCCTCGTTGGCGGCAGCCACGAGCGCCGACACCAGGGCGACGGGGTCACCCGCGTGCGTCCGCACCAGGCGGTCCACCTCGCTCGACGGCACCATGTCGGTGAGACCGTCGCTGCACACGAGGATGGCCTCGTCGTCGCCGAAGGCCTCGTCGACGACCTCCACGTAGTCGTCTTCGTCCTTGTCGCGCAGGGCGCTGCCGACGTCGCGGAACACCTCGTGCCGGCGCGGATGGCGCATCGCCGCCTGCTCGCTGATCTCCTCGGCGTCCTCCCGCTCGCCGACGGGCGAGTGGTCGTGCGTCACCTTGCGATACCCGTCGCGCCCGAACTTGTACAGCCGGCTGTCGCCGACGTGGCCCACGGTCAGCCGTCCGTCGCCGACGATGGCGAGCGTCAGGACGCAGGTCATGCCGGCAAGCCCCGGCGAGGTGGACGCGCGCTTGTAGATCTCGTTGTTGGCGATGGCAATCGCTTCGCGGACACGCTCGGCTGGCGTGCCGAGCGGACGAGCAAGACGCTGCAGGATGACGTCGCGCGCGATCGAAGCGGCCAGTTCACCAGCCGAGTGACCACCCACGCCGTCGATGACGCCGAAGATGCCACGCGACGCGTCGAGCAGCGGCAGGTCTTCGTTGTTGGCGCGCACGCGTCCCGCGTCACTCAGCGCCGCCGCCTGCAGCACGCGTCCGGGGACAGCCACGAGGTCATTCACGGTCGAACATCCAGGCCAGCCACGCGAGGCCCGCCACCGTAGCGCCGAGCCCGAGCAGGAACACGAGGTGCAGCAGGTAGTGCCACGTCATGGCGCCTCCAGCGTCTCGAACTCGATGGTCACGGCACCGGCGAGCGTGATGCGCGCGCGCCTCGGCAACGGATGTTCCGGGCCGGGGCCCGCCACGCCGTCTGCCGTCTTGACCGCCGGGGGAATCGGTTCCCCATCCACCGTGGTGCCCCACAGGCTGACGTCCTGCACGAAGCCGCGCCCCGCATCGTCGATGCGCAGCCGCACGTGCTCACGCGAGACCTTCGCGCCCGTCACCACCTGCACGTCCACCCAGGCGGCGCTGCCGCCGCGCCCAATCGACACCGTGTCCTTACGCATGACGAACACGTGCGCACCGTCATCGTCGTGGTAGGTGAGGCGCGCCCGGTCGCGCTGACTGCGAGCGGTCGTGACGACCGCACGCGGCGGCTCGCCCGGACGCCGGTCTTCATGACCCGCGGAGGCACCCGCGTTCCCAGCTGGTGCCGGCGCCTCGGTCACGCTCGACGAACGTCCGCCCTCGCCCACCACGCTGCGGACGATGCGCGTCGTGGGCGTGCCGCCGTAGGCCGGCGTCGGCGGCAGGGCCAGCGTCGAGACGATGCCGAGTTGCCCGCGGGTGAGTTCGTCGTTGGGATCGGGCCGGACATGCACCTCCCAGCCCGACGGCGGCACTTCGATGGGCGGCAGCTCCTCGCGCTCGAGCAGCCGCGCCAGCCAGGTCCGGACGGCACCGCCCTTCTCGCGATTGGCGCGCTCGACTTCCTCGGTCAGCGCCGTCCGCAGCTGGTCGGCCAGTCGCCCCGTCACGCCCTCGATCGCGGCGAAGTCCTCAGGATGGAGGTACACGTGGTAGACGGCAGGAGCGACGGTCGAGAACGGCAGCGGATACAGGTTCAGGCGCAGCTCGTCGCGTACCGCCCGCCAGATCGCCCTCCCGCTCGGTGCCTTCCCCGTGGTCATGACTGCCGCGCCTCCCGCACGCCTCGGGTACTATGCATCCGGCTTCGGCCGGAAGTCCCAAGGGTTGTCCAAGGATTCTGCAGGCAGGATGAAAGTCGCGTTCGACCGCTTCACCTTCGATGGCGCCAGCCGCGAGCTGCTCGAGGCGGGCAGCCGCCGTCATCTTTCGCCCAAAGCGTTCGACCTGCTGCGCCTGCTGCTCGAACGGCGCCCGGCCGTTGTCACCAAGCGCGAGATCCACGAACACATCTGGCAGGACACCTTCGTGAGCGAGGCCAACCTGAGCGTGGTCGTGGCCGAGATCCGTCAGGTGCTGGGCGACGACTCGCGCGAGGGACGCTACATCCGCACGGTCCACCGGGTGGGCTATGCCTTCAGCGGCGAGGCGCGGGACGTCGAAGCGCCGCCAACACCGCCTCCGCCGCCGGACGATCGCGCATCGGCGTTGTGCTGGCTCGAGAGCGACGGTCGGTCGTTCACGCTCCATGGCGGCGAGAACATCATCGGGCGCGATCCCCGCTGCGACGTGTGGATCGACCGCACCGGTGTCTCGCGGCGCCACGCCCGCATCAGCGTGACCCCCGCCGGCGCTTCGCTCGACGACCTCGACTCGCGCAACGGCACATTCGTTGCGGGACGTCCCGTCGCCTCAGGTCACCCGCTGGCCGACGGCGACGTCGTCGACCTCGGAGCCGTATCGCTCACCTTCCGGACGTGGGAGGCTTCGCAGGCGGCACCGACCGAGCGCATCGCGCGGCGGCGACCCTGACGGGCGTCACGATGCGGCGTCGTCACGCGGGAGCGTCGCCAGCCAGCGCAGCGTGGAGGACACCACCTCAGGTCCAGCCGTGAGCGCCGGGTCGTTGTGGTCGGCGCCCTCCACCAGCGCGAACGTCTTCGGCTCGCGCGCGGCATCGTACAGCCGCCGGCTGTGCGCGAGGGGCACGATGGCATCGCGATCGCCCGCGATGACGAGCAGCGGCGCGCGGATGCGGCCGATGCGATCAAGACTCGGAAATCGGTCACGCAGCAGCAGCCCCGCCGGCAGCATCGGGTAGTGCAGCGAGGCCATGTCGGTCATCGAGGTGAACGGCGAGCGCAGCACCAGCGCGGCGGGCGGCTGTTGCAGGGCCAACTCGATGGCCACGGCCGCGCCGAGCGACTCACCGAAGTACACGAGGTCGCGTGCCGGCACACCGCGGCGCGTGATGAGCCAGTCGCGCGCGGCGCGCACGTCGAGCGCAAGGCCCGCCTCGTGAGGCGTGCCCTCGCTGTCGCCGAAGCCGCGGTAGTCGAACAGCAGCACCGCCACCCCAGCCTCCGCAAAGGCGCGGGCCAGATCGGCACGGAACGCCCGATTGCCCGCGTTCCCGTTGCACACGAGCAGCGTGAACGCCCGGCCGTCGGGAGGACGCCGCGCGGCCGCGACGTACCAGGCCCCCAGCACCACACCGTCGGCGGTGGTTACCTCGACCTCGTCGGCGGCGGCCAGCCCGACCGCGGACGGCGACGGCACCTCGGCGTACGGGAAGTACATCAGCCGCCGCTGCCCGAGCCACACGAGCGTGAGCACCACCAGCACGACGGCGAGGGACGCGAGTGTCAGGACGAGGAGGGATCGAAGCATCGGGGATCGGGGATCGCGGGATCGCGGATCGCGGATCGCGGAT
>JAEZDP010000361.1 GCA_023418055.1 Acidobacteriota bacterium | reverse complement strand
GCCGCAGCGCCCTACTTCTGGAGCTGATGCTCAGGCCGCACGCTGCTGAACGTCAGCACGAGCAGTTTCCAGTCGCTTCCCACCTTCTGGAAGACCTCGGTGACGGTGAACTCGTTCTTGGCATCGGCGCCGCGCACCTCGGCGGTCAACGTGATGCGGCTCCAGACGACAGCGGTGTCGTTGATCACCGACGCGGCGACGTCGTGGACGTCGGCCTGCTTGTACCAGATGCTTCCCGTCTTGATGATCTCCAGTTCGCGGTCCTTCTTCCACGTGCCGCTCATGTGCACGAACCGTGCGCTCTCGTGAAACAGGGGCTCGAGCTTGTCCACCGCCTTGTCCGCCATCCATTGCCACTTCGTTCTCGACAACTGAATGACCTCCTGCTCCGGGGTGGCCGTCTGGGCATCAGCGCCGGTTGCCAGCACCAGGGCAAGGGCAACTCCGAGTAGGGGCAGTCTCAGCATGTGAATCCTCCAGGTTGATCTGTGTGAGTAACGGATCGGACGACGGTCAGCGCGGGCTCCGTGGCAAGCGCACACCAGCCGTCGTCAGCCACTCGTCGACGTCTTTCTGTACGGCCTCCGCTCTCGCTCCACGAATCGCGAGAAGCTCGCCATCTCTCTCTACTCCACCCCGCGTGGTGTAGCCCGCGAGGACCGTGCTGTGCGGGCACAGTTCCTTCACTGTTCGGAAGCTGCCGCCGACGCCATAGCCGGCGTTGGTGTTGAACGGGATGACAGTCTTGCCTGCGAGGTCGTGTGCATGCAGGAAGCTCTTGACCGGCGGAGGCAACTGCATGCCCCAGGTGGGAAACCCGAGGAAGACGATGTTGTACTGGTCGATGCGGTCGATCCGCGTCGCCAGCGGCGGTAAGTAGTTCGTTTCGTTCTCCCGAGCCACCTGTCGCACCGTGGCATCGTAGTCACGTGGATAGGGGTTCGACAGCTCGAGTGCTACGAGCGTGCCGCCCATCCTCTCGTGAATGAAGGTCGCGACCGCTTTCGTGTTGTTCGTCCGCGACAGGTAGACGATCAGGACCGTGGGCGCCGGGTCCGCGCCATCGTTGCGACCCTGCCCTGCGGCCTCGACACCAGGCAGGCACGCGATGGACGCGAGAAGTCGCAGCACGACCTCCCGGCGTCCGACGTGTGGAGCACACCCACCTCGCCAGCCGGATTCGTCATGCCTCCGCTCGTTCGCCATCACCGCATCAGAAATCAGAACGCCGGCCCGCTTCGGTGGCTCGCTGCGTCACGTCCAGGCGCGCCTTCCGCGGATCCGGGCCAGCCCCGGCCGTCCCATCGGCGCGAAAGTCGAAGATGACGTCCTTCTTCGGATCATGGCGTGGCCACGTCGGCAGTCCCTCGCCATTCGGATCACCGGTCCTGGCGAAGTTGACCCAGTAGCTCTGTGCCAATCGCGAGACGGCCTGATCCTCGTCCGTCAGCGTCGATCCTGGGCGCGCCGTGAGCGTGCCGAACACATAGCCGATCTCGCCGCCGTGCGGAGCGCCCGCTCGCATCTGCTCCCGCATCGCGGCGTGGACGTATGAGAACCGATACAGATAGACCGGTGACCCCTTGGCGGCGAATGCGCTGGCGGCGAAACGGGCGGGCTCGGCCTGCCCGAAGTCGTCGTTCGCGCGGGCGATCAGCGTGGGCAGGTCCGCCGTCCCGTCCGGGTCATACGCCGCCCTCGCTTGCGCACTCGACTCGCCGAACCGCGCGAACAACTCGTCCTTGGTCGTCGCCCGGACGCGGTTGCCCGCGGTGTCGGCGCTGTTGCTGCCCACCAGAAGCGGCACATCCGGCTGTCTGCCGGCCTTGTAGGCGCTTTCGGCGGTCTCGGTGATCAGCCGGCCATCGAGCACCGGCGTGGTCTCGACTTGCGGCGTGTTCGCACCGGGCGCCGCCGGAGCACCGCGGAGGACCTGCTCCGCGCTGAGGCTGCGCAGGCTGGCTAGCGCAGCATCGTCCGTGCCCTCGATTCCCATCGATCGCGCGAAGGTGATCCCGATGGTCTCCGCGGATACCGGGTAGTTCGGATCGGCACCGTCCTCGCGCATCGGCCGCGCCGTCAACACGCTGTCGCGCGACCCGGCAGACTGGGCAATCGCCTTGTGGAACAGTCCACGGGCCAGCGGCGACGCGAGCAGGCTGTGCACGGACACGCCACCCGCGGAGAACCCAAAGATCGTGACGTTGTCGGGATCCCCACCGAACGCCGCGATGTTGCGCTGCACCCACTGCAAGGCCGCTATCTGATCCATGTAGGCGTAGTTGGCCTTCAGTTCGTCGGGACGCTCGCGGCTCAGCGCCGGGAATGCGAAAAAGCCAAAGCGACCCAATCGATAGTTGACGCTGACGAGCACCACGCCCTGCTTGGCCAGCTGCGCGCCGGATGTGAACGGCGACGCCCCCGAGCCGCCCACGAACCCGCCCCCGTGAATCCAGACCATCACCGGGAGACGCGCGGTGGCGGCTGCGGGCCGCCATACGTTCAGGTACAGGCAATCCTCCGAAGGCACCCGGGCCGGAGGGGCGCCCGGCGGCGGTGGTGGGCCAAACCGTCCCTGCATGCAGTCCGCGCCGAACTCCGTCGCCTGCCGCACGCCCGTCCAGGGCGAGACCTTCTGCGGGGGACGCCAGCGCCATTCGCCGACCGGCGGCGCCGCAAAGGGAATCCCCTTGAACGACTCGACACCGTCAGCCACGACGCCCTGCACGTCGCCGCCTTCGACGCGCACGACCGGGGCCGTCTGTGCGCGCGCTGCGACGCCCACGATCCCCGCGGCCGTCAGGACGACGCACGAGCAGGCCGCCACTCTGATCAGCCACGCCACCGAGGTGGCTCCGACGTCACGCGCACGCATGCCTTGTCCCTTCACGACCGCTCACCGCCTACGCGCGGGCCGAAGCCCTCCGCACGCAGCCTCGCGATGTCCCTGGTTGGCGCATTGCCGAAGAAGCGGCCGTACTCTCGCGTGAACTGCGACGGACTCAGGTACCCGACCCGCAGACCCGCCTCGCTGACGTCCATCTGCTGGAACAACATCAGCCGCCTTGCTTCGTGCAGGCGCAGCACCTTCTGGTATTGCAGCGGGCTCATCGACGTGACGGCCTTGAAGTGCTGGTGGAACGAGGACGAGCTCATCCCGGCTGCCGCGGCCATCTCCTCCACGGTGACTGGCTGCGCGAAATGCGCGCGCATCCATGAGACCGCCTGGCCGACCCGGTGCACCCCCGATCGCGGCTCGGCAATCTGCGCCACGCGTGCGCCGATGGGCGAACGGAGCAGACGAATCAGGATCTCGTCGATGACGAGTGGCCCGAGCAGGTCGGCATCCTGCGGCTGGGCCATCGTGTCCATCAGGCGGGTCACGGCATCGATGATGGCCTCGTTGCTCTGCCCGACGAACAAGCCGCGACCGGTCTCTGCCCGTGGGATGCCGTGCGGATACACGCGCGCCGCGAGATCGCCGACTCGCGCCGGGTCCAGGTCCAGGCGGAATCCGAGGAACGGCTCCCGCCAGGACGCCCGGCTCAACTGGCCTGCGACCGGAAGGTCGACCGTGAAGACCAGCATGCGGTCGGCGTCGTACTCGAGCACTTCGCTGCCCAGCATCATGACCTTGGCCCCCTGCGCCACGATGCACAGGCAGGGACCGAGGGTGGCACGCACGGGTTCGGACGTCGGCCTGCCACGACGGACGGCGTACGTGCCGGGAATGCGAAGCGGGAACACGCCATCGCGCGGTGCGTGCTGCGCGATGCGGCGCGCGAGTCCGCGCAGCGCGATCGAGCCCGGCCCGGCCAGGCTGATGTCCTTCAGTGACGGATCTCCCGCCGTGGACACGTCACGCGTGGCGGGCCGGAGGGGAAGGGTGCGCGTGCTCTCTCCAGCCAGAGCGTCACCAGTCGCGGACCCGAGCGCGTGTCGAGGCGTGGCTGCCATGTGCCCCATGGTAGCGCCGACGCAGACGATGCCTTTGCTCGAACCTGCAGAAAGCCGCGGTCCTGCCGCCTCAATTCGGGAGGATTGGGCAAGTCATGACCGAGCGCGCGACGTATGCTGAGCGTGGCCGGACCATCTGGGCTGGACACGGCAGGATCGCTGACCACAGGACGGATGCACATGGACACACGCACACTCGGGAACAGTGGCTTACATGTGTCGGCGCTCGGCTTCGGGTGCATGGGACTCAGCTTCGGCTACGGTCAGGTCACCGACCGGACCGAGGGCATCGCGCTCATCCAGGCAGCTGTAGACGCGGGCGTGACGTTCTTCGACACGGCCGAGGCCTACGGGCCGGGGACGAACGAAGTACTCGTCGGGGATGCGCTCCGGCCTCATCGCGATCGGGTCGTCATCGCGACCAAATTCGGGTTCAGATTCGAGGACGGCAAGCAGGCAGGACTCGACAGTCATCCGGCGCACATCCGCGAGGTCGCCGAGGCGTCGCTCTCCCGTCTCGGTACCGACCGTATCGATCTCTTCTACCAGCACCGTGTGGATCCCGACGTGCCGATCGAAGACGTGGCCGGCACGGTGGGCGATCTGGTCCGGGAAGGCAAGGTGCTGCACTTCGGCCTGTCCGAAGCCGGCGTGCAGACGATCCGCCGGGCCCATGCCGTGCAGCCTGTGACCGCGTTGCAGAGCGAGTACTCGCTCTGGTGGCGTGAGCCCGAACGGGAGACGCTCGCGACACTCGAGGAGCTGGGCATCGGCTTCGTGCCGTTCAGCCCGCTCGGCAAGGGTTTCCTCACCGGCGTGATCGACGACACGACGACGTTCGCCCCGACGGACTTCCGGAACATCGTGCCGCGATTCAGCGAAGAGAATCGCAAGGCGAACCTTGTCTTCGTCGAGTGGCTGAAGGCGTTCGCCGTGCGGAAGGGCGCCACGCCGGCACAGGTCGCCCTCGCATGGCTGCTCGCACAGAAGCCTTGGATCGTGCCCATTCCGGGGACTACGAAGCTGTCACGTCTCCAGGAGAACCTGGGAGCCGCCGACGTGCAGCTCACCGCCGACGACCTCCGAGAGATCGAGAGCGCCGTGTCACGTCTCGACGTGCACGGTGCCCGCTACCCCGAGCACCTGCAGAAGCTGGTAGGGAGATGACAGTCGTGTTCCCCGGACCTACTTGTCGAGCCCCTTGGTCTCGAGCCAGGCAGACAGCACGTCCGCGACCTGCACGTTGTTGAGGTCCGAGAACGGGAAGTGGGTGTTGCCCCGGATGCCGATCTCGGGCAGGTGCACCACCGTGACGTCGCCGCCGCGTTTGTTGACGGCATCACGCCACAGACGCGCCATCTCCAGCCGCGTGCGCCAGCCATCCTGGCCGCCGTTCGCGATCGGCTGGTCGGGGATGTAGTCCCCGTAGTAGATGACGATGGGCACCCTGGTGAGCTGCTCGAACTCCGACAACGGGATGCCGAGAGCACTCAACGTACCGCCGGAGCTCGGGATTGCCGCCGGCACCTCGCCTTCCGGAAACACGAAGCCACTCCCCGGCTCGTAGGAGACGATCGCGCGCACGTTCCGGCTCTTGATGGCCGTCAGCCAGCCCATGCCGCCGCTGTGCGAGTGGGTGACGAGGATCGCGGGGCCGATCTGATCGAAGAGGGCCGCGATGGCCGAGGCGTTCACCTCGGTGTCGATCGGGCCGATGTTGGGCACCATCTGCCGGAAGTACTGGTTCAGCGCTTCCGGGTCGCGCGAGAACTGGACGCCCGGAAAGAAGTCGGGCCAGATGCCGAGCCTGAACGTGGCAAACCACGTCTGCTCGTCCGGTGTCGCGTCGACCGTGCCGTCGACCGTGCTGCGTGCCGCCCGGCCACGCCGCGGCTGGTCCACCACGTAGACCGGGAACCCACGTCGCAGGAAGATGTTCTGGTATCCCTCACGGCCGTCGGGCGTGGTCTCCCACGTCTTCGAGAACTGCCCGAACCCGTGCCACAGCACCAAGGGGAGCCTGCGCGCATCCACGGGCACCTGGTAGAACACGTAGGCGTGATCGCCGTGCAGTGTCTGTCCGGCCGATGAGGGTGGCTGCCCCGGAGCAGACTGGGCGTTCGGGTCGAAGACGCCCGGGCTCGTCACGACGGTACCGCCAACGGCGAAGCTCCCCTGGCGATCGATCACCAGCGCGCCGCGTCCGCGAGGTGCACACGCACCGGTGCCGACGACCGTGACGAGGAACAACGAGAGCGTCAGGCACCGCGTCCATGCGGCGCTCATCGCGCGCTCCCGGGGGAGGCGGCGGCGATGGCCCCCATCGCGCTCGTCGCCCGTCCCCAGCCGGCGTAGAACCCGAGATGGGTCACGGCTTCCGTGATCTGTTCGTGCGTCAACCCGGCGTCGAGTCCGCGCCGCACGTAGAACGCCAGCTGGTCTGCGTCGCCCATGGAGGCCAGGGCCGCGATCGTTGCGAGACTGCGATCACGGGCCGTCAGATCGGATCGCCGCCAGAGGTCGTCGAACACGACGTCGCGCGTCAGTTGCGCGAACTTCGGCGCGCGATCCGCAACGGCGCCGCTCGCGCCAGGCAGGGCATCCTCGGCCATCGCCGGGAGGCGTGCGGCAGCGACGCGGAGCGTGGCGACGTCGATCTTGCGCGCGG
>JAEZDP010000113.1 GCA_023418055.1 Acidobacteriota bacterium | reverse complement strand
CCGCATTTCGAACGGCAGCGGCCCGCGGCGGTTGACGACGACGCGTGGCGATGTCGAGGCCGACCAGATCGTGGTGGCGACAGGGCCGTGGTCGGAAGCGCTGGGCGCGATGCTCGGGCTCCGGCTGCCCGTGATTGGCGCGAAGGGGTACTCGGTGGTGCTCCCGCCCGCCACGCCGCATCCGGCGCGGTCGATCTATCTGATCGAACGCAAGATTGCGGTGAACCCGCATCGCGACGCGCTGCGCATCGCGGGCACGCTCGAACTCGTGCGCAACGACTTCTCGATCAATGCCCGCCGTGTCGACGTCATGGTGCGCGGCGCGAAGGGCATGCTCAACATCGGCGAGACGCCCGAGCCACGCGAGATCTGGCGCGGGCTGCGCCCCTGCACGCCGGATGGCATGCCGGTGATCGGACGAGCCCGTGGCCGCGGCGACGTCTGGCTGGCCACGGGACATCAGATGGCGGGCCTCAAGACCGCGCCGGGCACGGGTCTGCTGCTGGCGCAGTTGATGGCGGGCGAAACGCCGAGGTTCGACCCCGAGCCGTTCCGCGCCGATCGCTACTGAGGGGCGACGGCCGCGGTGGCCGGTCCGCTCGTCTGACGACCTGCACCAGCCTTGATGAGCACGCGGCGATTCATGGCGCGTCCTTCCAGCGTCGTGTTGGGCGCCGCAGGCGTGCTCTCGCCGAAGCTGACGACGCTGATGTCGCCCGCTGGAATGTCGAGCTGCTCTGCCAGGTACTGCCGCACTGTCTCGGCGCGGGCCAGTCCCAGCTTCTCGTTGTACGCCTCGGGACCGGTCCAGTCGGCGTGTCCTTCGAGCGCGATCGCGACGCTCTCGCCGCTGGCCTTCAGCATTGCCACGGCGTCAGTCAACCTGCGCACGGCATCCTCGGTCAGCTCGCTCTTGTCGAAGGGGAAGTAGAGGACGACATCCGAGACCGCTGTGCGGGCCGACGATGCGATTGCGGCTGGCGCGGGCGGCCTGTCGTTGGCGACCGCCCTGGTCGGCTCTGGCGTTGTCGCGCGCGACGCGGCGTCAGACGCCGCACCCACCGTCTCTGCTGTCGCCCGCGCTTTCGACACGGTCGGTGGGTCAGCGGGAGGCACGAGGGTGACGGCATCGCCGCGGATCCATCCGGACGGCCTGTCGCCCCAGGCATCTCGCGGCAGCAGCACCAGGTACCAGTTCGAATCCCGGTGCTGGTAGCGGTTGCCGACGACGTGAATGACCTCCAGCATGGTGCCGCGGGCCGCGGTCATGAGCACTTCGCTGGTCTTGTGCCGCGTGGGTCTGATGTCGGTGTCGTCGCGCGTCACTTCCACGCGCGGGACCGATTGCGCAAGTGCCGGTGCGAGGGGGAGCAGGCAGAGCAGCAGGGCCTGCGTGAGCGTGCGCCTGAGCGACGCGGATCGAGGGGTGACGTGGGCGAACGGCATAGGGTGTGTCTCCAGGTCCGGTGGGACGTCGATGCCAGCGCCTTCTCGCGAATATCGTGCCAGGACGTCGGTGCACGCGCCCTTTGATGGAAAGCGGGGCGCAGCGGCCGCGCAATTTCGGTCCAATCCGGGCGATGACGAATTCGTCGGCGGGGCGCACCGCTCCCCGGGGTGGTTTGTAGCCGTGCCTCCGCGGGGTGGTTCGTGGCCGTGCCCTGGCGCCTGGCGGGGATCGACCCCGCCGGACGCGTGTGGCGACGGCGCGAGGGCGTATGCGGGCACGGGTTGCCGTGATTGCGGGGTTTGGCTACACTAAGGGTTCCTCCAGGGCGTCGCGCCCGTGTGCTGGGAGGTCGTTCAACGGTAGGACACCACGCTCTGGACGTGGTTATCGGGGTTCGAATCCCAGCCTCCCAGCCACTTAACCCGTTCTAAAGCTTAGACTTCCGCTCACGGCTGTTCTGCGTCTCCACAATGTCTCCACGCTCGGAGTCGACTGGACGCGTCTCCAGCAGTCGAACGGTCTCGACCAGGGCCGACGGACTCAGGTGCGAGTAGCGTTGAGTCATCGTCAGATCCTGATGGCCGACCAGCTCCTGCACCGAACGCATTGCCGCCCCCCGCATGACGAGGTGCGAGCAGAACGTGTGACGCAGGATGTGCACGCCGGTCGGCACCTCCGCCTTCTCCGCGGCGTAACGAACACGAGACCAGGCACCCTGACGGCTGATCGGCTGCCCGTCGTCCTTGCACAGGACACGTGAGCTGCGAAGGTGGCGATGCTTGCGAAGAGCCGAGACCAGCCTCTCCGTCATCGCCACGAACCGGCCGCGCCCGTTCTTGGGCGTGGTCAGCTCTCCTCGCCAATCCGAATGGCGGATGTTGATCTGCCGCCGTTCCAGATCGACGTCGGCCCACTCCAGCGCGACGATCTCGCCAACCCGCATCCCGCCCTCGCCGCCCAGGAGGGCGATGAGGTACGTCCGCCAGTCGATTGACCGCGCCGCCTCGAGCAACTTCTCGTATGCCCCGAAGTCGTGAAACGCTGCCTCACGACGCGCGACCGGCAGGAGGCGGATCGAGCAGGGATGCTGGTCGATCAGCTCCCACTCCACCGCGGTCTTGAGCATCACGTTCAGGACGGTCAACACATTGTTCACCGTCTTGGCCGCCTTGTTCTCGAGGTGCAACTTCAGCCGCTGCACCTGAGCGTTCGAGATCGCGTCGAGCTTCCGCGCCCCGAGTACGGGAAGCAGATGAATCCTGAGAATCGTCTCCTTGGAGGCGACGCCACTCGGCTTGTGGCGGTCCGCCTTGGCGTAGCTCTCAAGAAACCTCGGCGCGAACTCCTCTAGTGTCGGCACCTCCTTCTTCGGCCCTTCAGGTCCGTGTTGCAGCAGATGCCGCTCCCGGTCCTGGCCCCAGCGCAACGCGCCGGACTTTGAATCCACCGGAGCCCTGTACTTCGCTAAACTCTGTTATTGGAGAGAGAAGCAATGAATATGTCTTGACGCCTGAG
>JAEZDP010000163.1 GCA_023418055.1 Acidobacteriota bacterium | reverse complement strand
GACCCGGCGCGGGTGCAGGAGCTCGAAGCCAGGGCCGAGGCAGCGCCGCGCGATGCCGCGGTGCGGGCGCAGTTGGCCAACCTGTACTTCGACGCAGACCGGTTCTCGGATGCGGCGCAGTGGTACGAAGCGTCGCTGGCCATCGATCCCGACAATCCCGACGTCAGCACCGATCTGGGCATCTGCTACTACTACCTGAACCAGGCGCCGCGGGCGATCCGCCAGTTCGAGGCCTCGCTGGCGGTCGATCCCCGTCACACCAAGTCGCTGCTGAACCTGGGCATCGTGCGCGCCTTCGGCACGCAGGATCTGGCAGGGGCGGCCGAGGCCTGGCAGCGGGTCGTCGAGATTGCCCCGCCCGACAGCCCCGAGGCGCGGGCCGCGCGGCAGGCACTCGACGGCTTGCGCTCGGCCCATCCCGACATCGCGCCGCCAGCCACCCCGGCGCCGCAGGGGCCCTGACCGATGCTGGGCTGGCTGCTGCGGCTCATTCTCCTGCTGGTCATCCTGCGGGCCATCTACCTGCTGCTGCGTGGCATCTGGCGCGGCGTGGTGGATGCGGCGCGGGTGCCGGTGGACGATGCGCGCAGCACGACGGGCACGCTCGTGCAGGACCCGGTCTGCGGAACCTTCGTCGTCCGTGAACGTGCCCTGTCGGCGCGGACCGATGGCGCGCTTCACTACTTCTGCTCGGACGAGTGCCGTCGCGCCTACGAGGCCCGGCGCGGGTAGCGACGCGTGTCTCCGCTCGAAGAACAGCTGCGTGCCGACATCTGCGAAGTGGGGCGACGCCTGTACGCCCGAGGGTACGTCGCGTCCAACGACGGCAACATCAGCGTCCGCCTCGACGCCTCGCACCTGCTGACCACGCCGACCAGCGTCTCGAAGGGCTTCATGACGCCCGACATGATGGTCGTGACCGACCTGTCAGGGCAGAAGGTCGCCGGGCACCGGAACGCCTCGTCGGAGCTGCTCATGCACCTGGCGGTGTACGAGGCGCGGCCCGACGTGCAGGCGGTCGTGCATGCCCATCCGCCGTTGGCCACCGGGTTCGCCGTGGCGGGCATCCCGCTCGACCGCGCGGTGCTGGCCGAGGTCATCACCACGCTCGGCAGCGTGCCCATCGCGGCGTACGCCACGCCCTCCACGACCGAGCTGCCCGCGGCGGTTCGCCAGTTCATCCACGCGCACGATGGCATGTTGCTGGCCAACCACGGCGCGCTGACGGTGGGCTCTGGGTTGATGAACGCCTACTACAAGATGGAGACGGTGGAGCACTTCGCGCACATCAGCCTGGTGGCCCGGCTGCTGGGGCGCGAACACCTGCTGTCGCGCGACGAAGTGGAGCGTCTGCAGGGCCTGCGGGGACGTTACGGCATCAGCTCGCCGGCCTCCATCTGCACCGACCCGCCGGAGGGCGGCGTCGAGGCGGCCAACTGCCAGTTCGTCGAGGCACCGGTGGGCAGCGGGGAACGCCTGGTGCCCACGCCCGCGCTGCCCGCGCCGGCATTGCCGGCCCCCGGCGCCGACGGGGAAATTCGGCTAACATACCGCGAGCTCACGGCCCTCATCGCCGATGCCGTTCGCCACGTGACCGGCGGCCGCTGACGCACCGGAGTGTTCGCAACGCACGCATGGCGTGGCTGATGGGCCGCGCGAAGGATTGATGGAGCGTCTATGGGTGAAGCACTGGGGATGATCGAGACCAAGGGTCTCGTGGCGATGATCGAGGCGGCCGACGCCATGGTGAAGGCAGCCAAGGTCACCCTCGTCGGGTGGGAGAAGATCGGCGCGGGCTATGTGACCGCCATCGTGCGTGGCGACGTCGCGGCCGTCAAGGCGGCCACCGACGCCGGTGCCGCAGCGGCCCGCCGTGTCGGGGAACTCGTGTCGGTGCACGTCATCCCGCGTCCGCATGGCAATCTCGAGGACGTGCTGCCGATCGGCAAGGCCTCGAGCAAGTGATTCTGGCCAAGGTCGTCGGCACCGTCGTGGCGACCCGCAAGGACGAGCGCCTCGTCAGCGCCAAGCTGCTGCTTGCGCGCCCCGTCTCCCCCGAAGGCTCTTTCGAAGGCAACCACCTCGTGGCAGTGGACACGGTGGATGCCGGCGTCGGCGAGACGGTGCTCATCGTGAGCGGCAGTTCCGCGCGCATGGCCGATGGACTCAAGGACACGCCAGTCGACGCCGCCATCGTGGGCATCGTCGACACCGTGTCGATGGCCTGAGGCTCGCCATGCACCTGGCGCGGGTCATCGGCACTGTCGTCTGCGCGCACAAGGACGCGAACCTCGAAGGCGTGCCGCTGCTCGTCGTGCAGCCCATCCGGCAGGACGGGTCGGACGTGGGACGCACGCTGGTGGCGACCGATGCGACGGGAGCGGGTGCGGGCGAGCGCGTGTTCTTCGTCCGTGGCACCGAGGCGGCCTATCCGTTCCACCCGCGGCGCGTGCCGACCGACGCCAGCATCGTCGGCATCGTCGACGCCTGCGACGTTCCTGCGGCCTCATGTTCGTCGGCACCGTAGTCGGCACGGTCGTCTCGACGCAGAAACACGCGCTGCTGCACGGCGCGAAGCTGCTGCTCGTGCAGCCAGAGGTGATGACGGGCGCGTCGGCGCCGCCCCCCATGCTGGCCATCGATGCCGCGGGGGCGGGTGTCGGTGAGCGCGTGCTGTACGTGGTCGAGGGCAAGGCCGCGGGCCAGGCCCTCGGCAGGAAAGGCGCGCCGGTCGATGCCGCGATCATCGGCATCGTGGACACGGTGACGGAGGGATGATGGACGAA
>JAEZDP010000320.1 GCA_023418055.1 Acidobacteriota bacterium | reverse complement strand
CCACTACCGTGTCAACTGCGACGGCGGTCGCTTCTTCCATCACAGGCCGGACGACGACCTGAGCCGGGTGTCGGCGGACGTCGTGGCGCGCGACGTCACGGCGGTGGCGCCATGCCTCGACGCGTGGGCGGCCGGCGACGCGTTGTCCTTCACGCCGGGCATCCCGGAGGGACAGCGGGCCGAGGTGTCCGCCTGCTGGGAGGACCTGTTCGGGGGGTGGGAGGGGTAATGTCATGTCTCATGCTTCATGCCTCATGCTTCATGCTTCATGTCTGATGCTCGTGCGGTGCGTGCCCCGCAGCAGGTGGCACACATCGAGGCAATCCGTGTGCGCTGATTGACAGGGGGGGAACACCGTGTCCGACCGCAAGTATCGCCAGCACGGATATCAGGACAGCGACCGCGAGCGTGGGCGGCAGCCCGATCGTGAGAGACGGCCCGCGCCGACGCCAGGAGCGCCGGCGGCCACCAGGCGGTTGTCGTCCGAAGGCGCGCGGAACCCGAATCTCATGGGCTTCCGCGAGGTGGCGAAATGCGCGCTGTGTGCCGCACCCGTCGATCCGGCCATCGCCTCGCTGAGCACGTGCAGCCGATGTGGCCAGGCGCTGCACGCGTGCATCCAGTGCATGCACTTCGACCCTGGCGCCCGGCTGGAGTGCACGCAGCCGATTCGGACGCGGGTGGCTCCGAAAGACGCGGCCAACGACTGTGGCCTGTTCGCGGGGCGCGCCTCCTGGGAGCGCGAGACATCTTCGTCGGCGGCGCCCTCGAGTGCGTCCAGCGCGCGCAAGGCCTTCGACGACCTCTTCAAGTAGGCCCGTGGCGGTCGAGTTGCCACCCCTACGCCGCTGGGCCGACGTGGCCGCCCCCCGCGCGCTCGTCCACATCGTCCACGGGATGAGCGAGCACACCGGGCGCTACGCACGCTTTGCGGGCGCGCTCAACGCCGCCGGGTTCATCGTGTGGGCGCACGATCATCGCGGCCATGGCGACAACGCCACGGCGCCCGTGGGCCACGGACACTTTGCCGATGCCGACGGGTGGTCCTGCCTCGTGGCGGACGCGAGGACCGTGTCGTCGGCACTTGCGGCGGCCTACCCCGGGCTGCCGCTGCTGCTGTTTGCGCACTCCATGGGCTCGTTCATCGGCCAGGCCCTGATGGGGAGTGACGGCGAAGCCTACGCGGGCGTGGTGCTGTCGGGCTCCAACGGCCCTCCGGGGGCGCTCGAGGGCATGGTGCGGGCCGTGGCCAGATCGCAACGTCTGGCCCTCGGGCCGCGGGCGCGCGGACGGTGGGTCGATCGCCTCGTCATGGGCACGTACAACAAGGGGTTCGTGCCGAACCGCACGCGCTTCGACTGGCTCACGCGCGACGAAGATGAAGTCGACCTCTACGTGGCCGATCCACGTTGCGGATTCATGCTGACGACGCAGGCGTGGTGCGACTTCCTCGAGGGCAAGCGGGATCTCGGAAGCACCGCCCACCTCCAGCGGATGCCGAGGACCGTGCCGATACACCTGATCGGAGGGCGTCGCGACCCCGTCGGTGAGAATGGCGAAGGCCTGGAGCGCCTGTATTCGCTGTATCGTGACGCAGGGCTCGACGTGACGCTACAACTCTACCCAGACGCGCGCCACGAACTGCTGAACGAGACCAATCGCGACGACGTCACGGGCGACGTGATCGCCTGGATGTGCCAGGTCGTCGCCCGACGCTGAATCAACCTGCGCCCGCCGGCGCCGAGACTCCCTGTGCCTGCACGCCTTTCCTGCCATCTTCGCGCCGCGTTGATCCTCTCGTTCGTGTGGGGTGCGGCGACCGCCGCGGCCGCACAGCCCGTGGAGTACACCCTGTCCTTCCCGGCGCCCCACGAGCGCTGGATGCAGGTGGAGGTACGTTTTCCGGCCACGGCCGGGACGCCGCTCGATGTGCGCATGAGCCGTTCGTCACCAGGCCGGTACGCGACGCACGAATTCGCAAAGAACGTGTTCGCGCTCGAAGCCACCGACGGCGATGGCACCGCGCTCGAGCTCACCCCGCGTCGTCCGGATGTGTGGCGCATCACGCCGCGGGGGACGGCGGCGGTCGTGCGGTACCGGCTGTTTGGCGACCACGTCGACGGCACGTACTTCGCCGTGGACGACACGCACGCTCACATCAACGCGCCGGCCGTGTTCCTCTGGTCGCCGTCCCTGGCCGACCGCGAGGTCCGCGTACGTCTGGTGGCTCCGGAGGGCCGTGAGTGGCGGCCGTACACGCAGCTCATGGCGACCGACGACCCGTTCGTCTTCACGGCGCCCAACCTGCAGTACCTCCTCGACTCGCCCATCGAGTTCAGCGCGGCGACGCTGCGCACCTTCGACGTCGAGCCGGTCGGCACGGAACCTCACGCGACCATCCGCGTGGTGGTGCATCACCAGGGCCCCGACGCGCAGGTCGAGACGTTTGCCCGCGATGTGGAGCGCATCGTGCACGAGCAGCGGGCGGTCTTCGGCGAACTGCCGGCGTTCGACACGGGCACCTACACGTTCCTGATGGACTACCTGCCGTGGGCCCGCGGCGATGGGATGGAGCATCGCAACAGCACGGTCTGCACGCTCGCCACCGGACTCGACGGAGGCACCTCACGTCACCTGGGCACGGCGTCGCACGAGTTCTTCCACGCCTGGAACGTCGAGCGCATCCGGCCCGCCTCGCTCGAGCCCTTCGACTTCACGCAGGCCAACATGTCGGGTGACCTGTGGTTTGCCGAAGGGTTCACCACGTACTACGGCGAGCTGACGCTGCGCCGGGCCGGGCTCATCGGCGATCGTGAGGTCTTCGGAGCCTTCGGCACGTTTGCGGGCCAGGCCCTGGTCAGCCCTGGCGTACGGATCCGGTCGGCCGTGGACATGAGCCGACTCGCGCCCTTCGTCGATGCGGCCGCCTACGTGGACCGCACCAACTGGGAGAACACCTACCTGTCGTACTACACGTACGGCGCGGCCATCGCGCTCGGGCTCGACCTCACCCTGCGCCAGCGCTCCGAAGGACGGGTGACGCTCGACGACTACATGCGCGCCCTGTGGCAGCAGTTCGGCAGGGCGCCCGACGCGGCGCCGGCGCACGTCGGCCGCCCGTACACGACCGAGGATCTGGAGCACACGCTCGCACAGGTGTCTGGCGACACGCGCTTCGCACAGGCGTTCTTCGCCCGGCACGTCAAGGGTCTCGACCCCATCGACTTCGCCCCGCTGTTCGCACAGGCGGGCCTGACGTTTGACACGCAGGCATCCACGCCCTACGTGGGCCCCGTGCGTCTCGAGCCTCGAGGCAGCCGTGTCGTGGTGCTCACGGCGACGCTGGCCGGTTCTCCCCTGCACGCCGCAGGCCTCAACCGCGACGACGAGGTGCTGACACTCGGAGGCAGGGCCATCGGCAGCCAGGAGGACTGGGAGTCGATTGTTCGCGCCAGCCGCCCGGGCGACACGCTCGACCTGACGTTCGTGTCACGAGGCATGGAGAAGCGCGCCCGGGTCATCGTCGCTCCAGATCCCCGCTACCGTCTCCAGCCGATGGAGTCCACGGGCGGCACGCTCTCGCCCGCACAGCGCGCCTTCCGCGAGCAGTGGCTCGGCTCGAAAAGGCGCTAGCCCGCTCTTCCCGTCCTCCCGTCCTCTTCTTACTCTGCGTCCATGAACGGATAGCGGTAGTCGAGCGGCGGCGACAACGTCTCCTTGATCGAGCGGGGGCTCACCCAGCGCAGCAGGTTCAGCTTGCTGCCGGCCTTGTCGTTGGTGCCCGACGCGCGAGCGCCGCCAAAGGGCTGCTGGCCGACCACCGCGCCGGTGCACTTGTCGTTGATGTAGAAGTTGCCGGCGGCGTTGCGCAGGTAGGTGTGCGCCAATCTGACGGCCTGCCGGTCGTCTGCGAAGATGGCCCCGGTCAGTGCGTAGGGCGAGGTCTGGTCCACGATCTTCATCGTCTCGACGTACTGGTCGTCGGGGTAGACATAGGCCGTGACGACGGGACCGAAGATTTCCTCGCAGAGGAGGCGGTACGAGGGGTCGTCCGTCTGCACCAGCGTCGGCTCGACGAAATAGCCTTCGTCTCCCTTCGTCCCTCCGCCCGCGATCACGTTGGCGTTCTTCTTCGCGTCGTCGAGGTAGCCGCCGATCTTGTCGAACGACTTCCGGTCGATGACCGCGCCCATGAAGTTACGGAAGTCGCGGACGTCGCCGACCTTGATGTCCTGCATCATGGCGACGACGCGGTCGCGTACCTCCGACCAGAGTGACTGCGGGATGTAGATGCGGCTGCATGCGGAGCACTTCTGGCCCTGATACTCGAAGGCGCCCCGGACGATGGCGACGGCCACCGCCTCGGCGTTGGCAGAGGGGTGCGCCATGATGAAGTCCTTCCCGCCCGTCTCGCCGACGATGCGGGGATACGACTTGTAGGCCGACATGTTGCCGCCAATCGTCTTCCACATGCTGTTGAAGACGGTCGTGCTGCCCGTGAAGTGGACGCCGGCAAGCTCGCGGTGGGTCAGCACGGCGTCCGAAATCGCGACGGGGTCTCCCGGCACGAAGTTGATGACGCCCGGGGGCAGGCCGGCCGCCTGCAGCAGCTTCATCACGTGGTAGGCGCTCAGCATGGCGGTGGCCGAGGGCTTCAACAGCACGACGTTGCCCATCAGCGCGGGCGCACCGGCAAGGTTGCCGCCGATGGCCGTGAAGTTGAACGGGCTCACGGCATAGACAACGCCTTCGAGCGCGCGGTAGTCGGTCTGGTTCCAGACGCCCTTCTCGCTGATCGGCTGCTCGGCGTACAGGTCCTGGGCGTAGGCGCAGTTGAAGCGCCAGAAGTCGATGAGTTCGCAGGCGGCGTCGATTTCCGACTGGAACGCCGTCTTGCTCTGGTTGAGCATCGTCGCGGCGTTGATGGTGTCGCGCCACGTGGTCGAGAGCAGCTCCGCGGCACGCAGGAACACGGCGGCGCGGTCTTCCCACGGCCAGTTCGCCCACTCCTCGCGCGCGCGCAACGACGACGCGATGGCCTCCTGTACCAGTTCCGGCGTGGCCTTGTGCCACGTGCCGAGCACGTGACGGTGGGCGTGCGGCATCACGGCCTGGCCCGTGTCGCCCGTGAAGTGCTCCTTGCCGTCCACGATGACGGGAATCTCGACGTGGTCGCCCGCCATCGCGGCGAGGCGGGCCTTGAGCGACGCGCGTTCCGGGCTTCCCGGCGCGTACGAGCGAATGGGTTCGTTCACGGCGGCTGGCACACGGCGGCGAGCGGACAGGGCAGCGATTGAGGTGGTCGACATAGGGGAGAGTGTAGATCGGGGATCGGGGATCGGGGATCGCGGATCGCGGATCGCGGATCGGGTGAATCATCGCGCATGAATCATGTATCGTGGCGCGCATGTCGTCGTCCAGCCTCTCACGCCGTGATGTGATTGCGTTCGGCGGACTCGCCGCCTCGGTGGGGGTCCTTGGAGGAACCGTGCCTGCTTCCGCCACCCGCTCCACCCAGCCGAACGCGTCCGGCGGAGATCCACCGGCCCGCCGCGCCGAGCTGTACGGGCTGCTGGGCGATCTGCCCGACCGGCGACGGCCTGTGGGCGGTGAGAAGCGGCGGGAAGAAGCGCGCGACGGGTACGTCCTCGAGCACTGGGTGCTCGATCTCAACGGCATCGAGCCGGTGCCGGCCTATGTCGCGCGGCCGGCGCAACTCGAGGGGCCGGCGCCCGCCGTGTTGTTCAACCACTCGCACGGCGGCGGGTACGACATCGGCAAGCGCGAGTTCGTCGAGGGCCGCAGCTACCTCCAGCCCGAGCCGTACGCCCAGGTGCTCACCCGGCTGGGCTGCGTTGCGATGTGTGTCGATCACTGGGTGTTCGGCGAGCGCAGCCACACCACCGAGGCCGACATGTTCAAGGCCATGCTCTGGAAGGGGCAGGTGCTGTGGGGGATGATGGTCTACGACAGCCTGCGTGCGCTCGACGTCCTGGCGGCCCGCGACGATGTGGACGCGTCGCGGCTCGGGACGCTCGGCATGTCGATGGGCAGCACGATGGCCTGGTGGCTGGCGGCGCTCGACGAGCGTGTGAAAGTGACCGTCGACATCAACTGCCTCACCGACTTCCAGACCCTGCTCGAGCGCAAGGGGCTCTCGCGGCACGGCGTCTACTACTACGTGCCAGCGCTGCTGAAGCACTTCACGACGGCACAGATCAACGCGCTCATCGCGCCACGCGCGCACCTCGCGCTCGCGGGCCTGCGTGACGCGCTCACCCCGGTCGAAGGCCTCGATGTCATCGACGCCGCGCTGCGCGACGAGTACTCGCGTCTCGGTCATCCCGAGCGGTGGTCGCTGCTGCGTTACGACGTCGAGCATCAGGAGACGCCCGAAGGCCGGGCCGCCGTCGTTGCCTTTCTCGAGCGCTTTCTCTGATGCCTTCCGCCCTTGCGATCTTCTGCCACCCCGACGACATCGAGTTCGTGGCCGCCGGCACGCTCCTGCGTCTGCGCGCCGTGGGCTGGGACATCCACTACCTGAACGTCGCGTCGGGCAATCTCGGCACGTCCTCGATGCCGCCCGACGAGGCACGGGCCGTGCGCCGGCGCGAAGCGCAGCAGGCTGCGGAGATCCTCGGCGCCTGTTGGCACGAAGGGCTCTGCGACGACATGGAGGTCGTCTACAGCGTGCCTCTCGTCCGTCGTCTGACGGCCATCATCCGCGACGTGGCGCCCACGATTCTGCTGACCCACGCGCCCGTGGACTACATGGAAGATCACATGGCCACCGCGCGTCTGGCCGTGACCGCGGCGTTTGCCAGGGGCATGCCGAACTTCACCTCGCACCCCGAACACGCCGCCATTCCCGATGACGTGACGGTGTACCACGCGCAGCCGCACCTCAACCGCGAGCCGCTCGGTGGCCTGGTCCGGCCGACGCACTTCGTCGACGTCACCGACGTGTTGCCCACCAAGCGCGCAGCGCTGGCCGCCCACGCCAGCCAGCAGCAGTGGCTCGACGCGTCACAGGCGATGTCGTCCTACGTCACGACGATGGAAGCGCTGGGCCGTGAGGTGGGTGCGATGAGCGGTCGGTTCGCCCATGCCGAGGGCTGGCGCCGGCGACTGCATGCCGGCTACTGCGCACCGGAGGCAGATCCGCTGCGCGAGGCGCTGGAGCCTGCGGGGGTACTCGTCGTGCCGGACGCGATGGAGGGGCCGGCCTGAGCCGGCTCCCTCCGCATCCGACGGCCCGTCAAGGCCTGGGAGCCGGTGCCGGCGGCGAGGTCAGGTACGAGAGCAGGTCGGCCATCTCCGCCGGCGTGATCTGCTCGTCGAGCGCTTCGGGCATCGTGGACTGCGGCACCACCGACATCTGGCGGATGTCACTGCGCATGACGGTCACCGATTGGCCCGGGCCCTGCCGGAACGTGATGCTCGTCGGGGACTGTTCGCCGATGACGCCCATGAGCGCGTCGCCCGACCGGCGCTCCACCTGATAGGTCTCGTAGTGCTGGGCGATGGAGCGGCTCGGTTCGAGGATGTCGGCCAGCAGCAGCGGCATCGGGCGATGCCGCACGGTGGCGAGGTCCGGCCCCATCTCCATCCCGCCCTGGCCGTCGATCTGGTGACACATCGCGCAGTTGCGGGTGAAAACCTCGGCGCCGCTGGCGACGTTGCCGCGTCCACTGAGGGCGGCTTCGTAGCGGGCCACCACGGCGGCGCGCGCATCGGGCGCTTCCTCGAGCACCGTACGGGCGGCGGCCCTGATCGCCTCGTCGCGGTGCATGATCAGGCTCCGCTTGTGCCAGAAGTTCAGCATCCACGGCTTGACGGTGCCGGCGTCGAGGGCCGCCAGCATCGCTCGTGATCCCTCGGGGCGCGCGAGCACCACGGTGGCCGCGGCCGTGCGCACCGGGGCGGTGAGGGCTGGCCACTGCGCGAGCAGGAACGTGGCCGCTGCCTCTCCGGGCAGGCGGCCCAGCGCGTTGACGCCCGCCACCTGCACCGCATCCGGCTCGGTGGACGTGACGACGCCCTGGAAGAGGCGCTGATGCCGCGCGGCGTCCGCGAGCGCCAGCAGGTTGAGCGCGTCCACCCGGGCCTCCACGTCGGCGGAGGTGTCGGACGCCGTGGCGGCCGCTCGGGCCAACGCCGCCTCGCTGCCCGCCCCGATCGTCACCCCACTGACGCCGAGCAGCGTCACGGCAGCGCGCCGGAGGCGGGCCTGCGTGCCCGTGGCCAGCGTGAGCAGCGTCTCTTCGCTCGGCCCGAGCAGGGTTCGGTCGGCTCGTCCACCCTGCAGACCGCGCGCGACACCTTCGAGCAGGGCAGCCCTCCACCAATCGCCCTCGGGCGCGGTCGCGTCGGTGGCCACGGCGATGGCCCGGGCCAGTTCCGCCGGCTGCTGCCTCGCCGCAATGACTCCGCCCAGTCGGTCGAACCACGCGGCGCGTCCGGCAGACGAGGCCTGCGTGAACGCGCCGGGGCGCAAGGACTGCTCGAAGTATGCCGCCGCGCGATCCGACGAGGCGCTGAGCGCAGCGGCCTGCACCCACTCGTCCTCGAGGCCGGCCAGCAGCAGGCGCTCCTGCACCGCGTGCGAGGCGGACGTGTCGAGTGAGCCCAGCGTGGCCAGCAGTTGGAACCGCACGCGGTCGTCCCGATCGTCGGCCATGGCCAGCAGGGCGCGGCTGACCGTCGGCGTCGTGAGCCAGCGTTCGGCCAGCACGATCGCGTTCTCGCGGATGCCGGCGTCCTCATCGGTCAGGGCCGGCAACACGTGTGCCGCGTCGAGTCGTCCGAGGCCTTCGAGCGTCCACAAGGCGTGCAGGCGTGCCAGCGGGCTGGGCCTGTCGGCCACGAGCCGTTCGAGGGCCGGCGCGGCCCCGACGCGCTTCTCGTGCACGAGCAGGCGCTGCGCCGTGCGGCGCCACCAGATGTTCCGATGGCCCAGGGCTTCCACCAGTTCCTGGTCGGATGCGTCGGACAGACGAGGTACCTGCGGCGTCTGTCGGCCCGCGCTGTCAGGGGTGTCGGCCACGATGCGGTAGATGCGCCCGCGGTCGTTGCCGGTGTTGAGGACCTCGGGGTTCTGCTGCAGGTCGCTCGACGCCCATTCGGGATGTTCGATGTAGGGGCGGTAGTAGTCGATGAGATACAGCGCGCCATCCGGCCCCACGTAGAAGTTCACCGGGCGGAACCAGGCGTCGGTGGACGCCAGGAACTCCATGTCGTCACGCCCGCGGCTTGCGGTGAAGGTCGCGCCATGCGGGGCGATGACGTCACGGTGCACGAGGTTGTGCACCGGCTCCGCGACGAACGCGCCACCCTCGTAGCCCTCGGGAAACGCCCCGCCCGCATAGATCGTGAGCCCGCAGGCCGAGGTGAACTGGCCCGCTTCGGTGAGCAGGTCGAAGCGCGCGCCGTGGGTGATCGGCATGATGTTGGCGTTCCCGTGGTCGGAGATCTCGGCCATCGCACTCGGCAGCAGCAGGTGCGGGTTGCGCTCGAGATACCGGGCCGCGATCACCTCGTGGCGCGAGTGGATCGAGTTGTTGTGCGCGAAGAAGCGTCCGTACACGTCGAACGCGTTGCCGTACTGGGTACGGCTCGAGAGGCCCTCGAGTGCAAAGACGTCGGGCTTCAGGCGGACGCCTCGCCCGCGCGGGTCCACGGCCGCCACGTCGGGACGTGACGGAAACACCAGCGGCGAGCCCTGGTCGCCGAACAACTCGGTGTAGATGACCGGCTGCGATCCCCCTGAATGTGCGAGGTAGATCCAGTTGTCGAGGCCGAACACCGGGTGGTTGACGGCGTGCTGCGGATTGGTCTTCGCAAAGCCGGTGACGATCACCTCGCGTCGATCCGCCTTGCCGTCGCCGTCGACGTCCTCGAAGTACAGCAAGTCGGGTGGACTGGTGACGAGGATGCCCTGCTTGTAGCGCATCACGCCGCTCGGCAGGCGCAGGTTGTCGGCGTAGATGGTGCTGCGGTCCACGCGCCCATCGCCGTCGGTGTCCTCCAGCAATTTCACACGCCCCGACGGGGTCACGTCCAGCGGGTAGCCTGGCATCTCGACAACGAAGATGCGGCCGTCCTCGTCGATGTCCATGGCGACGGGGCTCTGCACGTCGGGCTCACTGGCCACCAATTCCACGCGAAACCCGGGCTCCACCCGAATCATGCCCAACGACTGCGCGGCCGGATAGGGCGGCCCGCCCGGCCCAGACTGGCTGCTCGGCACGGCTCCGCCGGCAAGGCACAACAGCGCACACAGGCTACCGACGACGATCTTTCGGCTCGACACGAAGGGAGGTCTCCACGGGCTACAGGCTACGGGCTACGGGCGACAGGTCGCGGCACGACACGGGCCACGCGTCATCGGCCCCACGTCACAATTCGCCAAGGGGGCAAGCGTCAGGCATGAAGCATGAGGCACAAGCATGAGGCATGAGGGATGGTGCGTTCAGCAGGCCTCACACCATGTACTGCCCGCCGTTCACCTCGATCACCTGGCCCGTGACGTAGCCCGAGAGCGCGCCGGACGCCAGGTAGAGGAAGGTCCCGGCGCAGTCGTCTGCGGTGCCGAGGCGCTGCTGCGGGATGGTGGTACGGATGGCTTCGAGTTGCGCCGCGGTCGAGTAGCGCTCGTGGAACGGCGTCGTGATGACGCCCGGGGACACGGCGTTGACGCGGATGTTGTCGGGTGCGAGTTCGCGGGCCCATCCGTGCGTCGCGGTAGAGACGAAGCCCTTGGCGGCGGCGTACAGCACCGCGCCGCCGGCGCCGCCGTTGCGTGCCGCGATTGAACTCACGTTGATGATCGCGCCGACGCCCTGCGCCCGCATGAGGGGCACCACCTCCTGGACGAACCGCACCACCTGCATGACGTTGAGCGCCAGGACCTGCTGCAGGTGCGCCTCGGTGTAGTCGGCGATCGTGCGGCGCCCCAGCATGCCGCCGGCGTTGTTGACGAGCACGTCGATGCGGCCGAAGCGGTCCACGGTCTCGGCGACGATCCGCGGCACGTTGGCCGTGTCTGCGAGGTCGCCTCGTGTCAGCAGGACGTCCACGCCGAGGGCCGTCGCGCTGTCGGCCACCGTGCGGGCCGCGGCCTCGCTCGCGTTGTAGTGCAGCGCGAGCCTGCACCCGGCCTGGGCGAAGGCCAGCGCCGCCGCGGCGCCGATGCCGGTGGACGCGCCGGTCAGCAGCACGACCTTGTCGCGCAAGTCGGTCATGGCCGTCACCAGATCCGGACCCGCTGCTGCGGGCTCACATACAGCCGGTCGCCTTCACGCACGTCGAACGCCTCGTACCAGGCATCGACGTTGCGCAGCGGCGCGTAGGCGCGGACGAAGCCCGGCGAGTGCGGGCCGTTGACGATCTGCTGCCGCAGGCTGTCGTCGCGGTACTGGATGCGCCAGGCCTGCGCCCAGCCGAGGAACACCCGCTGCGGGCCCGTGAACCCGTCGAGCACCGGCGATTCGCGGTCGCCGAGCGAGAGCCGGTAGGCATCCAGCGCGAGCAGGACGCCGCCGAGATCGGCGATGTTCTCGCCCATCCCGAGACGGCCCGTGAGCTTCATCCCGGGGAGTTGGGGGAACTCGTACGACTCGTACTGCGCACCCAGACGTTCGGCCTGCGCCTCGAACTTCCGTGCGTCCTCGGGCGTCCACCAGTCGCGCAGCACCCCGTTGCCGTCGGACTTGCGGCCCTGGTCGTCGAACCCGTGGGTCAACTCATGGCCGATGACGCCGCCGATGGCGCCGTAGTTGACGGCCGGGTCGGCCTCGGGATCGAAGTAGGGTGGCTGGAGGATGGCCGCCGGAAACACGATCTCGTTCTTCGCGGGCGAGTAGTAGGCGTTGACGGTCTGCGGCGTCATCGACCACTCCTTCGGGTCGACGGGCTGGCCGATGCGTCCGACCTGGAAGGCCCACTCGAAGGAGGCGGCGCGTTCGAGATTGGCAAACAACTCGCCGTCCTTCACCGCGAGCCCCGCGTAGCTGCGCCACTCGTCGGGGTAGCCGATCTTGACGCCGAACTTCGAGAGCTTGTCGAGGGCGGCGGCCTTGGTGTCGGGCGCCATCCAGTCGAGCCGCTCGATGCGGGCGTGCAGCGCGCGCTTGAGGTCGGCGACGAGCGCCTCCATCTTCGCGCGCGACGCGGGCGGGAAGTGCCGGGCCACGTACGTACGGCCGATGGCCTCGCCCATCGCATATTCGGTAAAGGCCACGCCGCGTTTCCACCGGGCGCGTTCCTCCTGCGCGCCCTGGAGGAACCTCGACCGGAACTCCCAGTGCGCGGTCGCGAAGGGCTTCGAGAGGTACGGTGCCGCCTGGTCCACCGTGTGGAAGGCCTGCCACGCCTGCAGCGTCTCGACCGACGCCGCCTTGAAAACCGCGGCCATGGCAGGGAAGGCGGTATTCTGGCGGACGACGGCCTTTGGTGCACCGGACACGCCGGCCGCCTCCGCCCACGCCCTCCACGGGAAGCCTGGCGCGTCCCGTTCGAGATCGGCAAAGGTCGTCGGGTTGTAGGTGGTGTCGCGGTCGCGGCTCGCGGCCCGCGTCCAGTGCGCCTCGGCCAGACCAGTCTCGAGCGCGACGATCGCCGCAGCGTGGGTGTCGGGCGCCTCCCACCCGGCCAGGCCCAGCATCTTCGCGACGTACGCCTGATACGCCTGCTTCTGCGCGGCGAACTGCTCGCGCAGATAGAACTCGCGGTCCGGCAGCCCGAGCCCGCTCTGCGACAGATACAGCGCGTACCGCTCCGGCTCGCGCACATCGTCGTACACCGCGGCGCTGTAGAACGAGCCGCCGGCCTTGCCTGTGGTGGCGCCCATCAGCGCGCCCAGCGCGTCGTGCGACCTCGCGGCACGGATGCGATCGAGGTGCGCCTGCAGCGGCGTCAGCCCCAGGCGTTCGACGGTCGCCTCGTCCATGAAGCTGCGATAAAGCGCGGCGACCTTGGCCTCGTCGGACGTCGCCGCGAGGCCCGCGTCGCCCGCCCACTCGTCGACGATGGCCCGCACCTGCCGTTCCGAGAGGTCGCGCAGCAGGGCCGACACGCCGAAGGTGGTGCGGTCGGCGGGGATGGCCGTGGCATCGGCCCACCGGCCGTTGGCGAAGCGGAAGAAGTCGTCGCCGGGGCGGACGCTGCGGTCCATGCCCTCGAGATCGACGCCCCAGGTGCCGAACCGTGGGGCGGTGGTGTCAGCGGCCGGCGGGGCCTGGCCGAGACCGACAGCGGACACCAGCACCGCGGCGCCCGCGATGGCGGAGAGATGGACTGCAGACGTCGACACTGCACGAACTCCTGGAAGGAAGCGAACTCAGGCGAGGGCCTTCAACGTGCCCAGCATCACATTGTAGTGGCCGGGGAAGAGACAGACGAAGGTGTATTCGCCCGGCTCCGGCACGACGAAGGTCACCGACACGGTGGTGCCCGGCGCGGCCAGGGACGTGTAGGCAATCATCTTGTCCTTCTCGGCCACGGGCACGAACCCTGTCGCTTCGGCCTCGTAGGCGGCCGCGCCCAGCGCATCCAGGTCGTCTTCGCTGTACAGCAGCACGAAGTTGTGCGGCAGGACGCCGTCGTTGATGTACTGGATGCGCACGCGCGTGCCGGCCTTGAGCGACAGGGCGTCGGGCTCGAACGACAGGTTGCTGCCGGCCGTGCGCAGGGTGATCGTGCGATCGACGGGCGCGGTGTCCTGGGCAGGCGTGTCCTGGGCCGGGCCGCCGGCCGACCACGCACGGCCGATCGGCTGGCCCAGCGCGAGCCAGCGGTCGATGGCCTCACGTGCACGGTCGTCGTGCGCCACCCCGTGCCCGCGGGCGATGGCCGTGGCGTGTGCATCGTGCGGGCCGCGAGACGGCGCGGCGTGGGGCACCTGCGCGCCCGCGGCGACGAGCGCCGCGAGCAGCAGGCTGGTGCGACGGCCCTTTCCGGACAGGAGACGGCGTGGATCGATCATGGCGTGGGAAAGACGTCCGGCATGCCCCACCGCTCGGCCACCTTCACGAGCAGGGCGCGGTTGTCGGGAGAGAAGCGGCCGGCCGCGGCGGCGAGCGTGGACCGCTGTTCCGCGGTCAGGGCCGGGGGACGTTCGTCGGGCCAGCCTTCGGCGAGGCTGGCGAGCACCGCGCCGGCGCGTGCGGCGTCCGCCCTGGCGGCCGCGTCGATGAGTGAGGTGGCCAGCACCGGGTCGGCTGACGCCGCGTGGTGGCGCGTGAGGATCCGCACCGTCGAGGCGAGCCCGGCCGACACCTCGGCCGAATCGCCGGGCGCCTTGCGCGTCAGCACGGTGTCGAGAAACCCGGGGCCGTGTTTGGCGCCGGCAATGGCGACCGCGTCGGGCAGCCAGGGGTCGGCGGCGTTCACCGGCTCGAACAGCGTGTCGAGCAGCACCGCGGCGATGCGCTCGGACGGCGGCACCTCCGAGAGGACGAGCACGGCTTCGAGCCGTACCCCGGGGTCGGCATCCTGAAGGAGCGCGCTGCCCACGGTGTAGTTCATCGCACCGGGCGCCGCGCGGTCGGGCAGCAGGCCGGCGGCCAGCACCTCGTCGGCGAGCGCGGGGTCACGCGGCAGCGTCATCAGCGCCGCGCGCCTGACGGCCCCCGCCGGATGGTGG
>JAEZDP010000107.1 GCA_023418055.1 Acidobacteriota bacterium | reverse complement strand
AGGCTGCGCAGGTCGTCGTTCGCCCATCGCTGGACGGCGTCGAGGATGGCGGGATCGATACGAAGCAGGAACGAGCGCCGTGCAGTCATGGGTGAAGGAGGGCCGGCTCTTCTCGGACCTCTCGCCTACTGATAGATCGTCCCCGCGTTGACCACCGGCTGCGTGCCGCGTTCGCCGCAGAGCACCACGAGCAGGTTGCTGACCATGGCGGCCTTCCGCTCCTCGTCGAGGTGCACCACGTCCTTCTGCGAGAGCATGTCGAGCGCCATCTCCACCATGCCCACCGCGCCTTCCACGATGCGCTGCCGCGCCGCGATGATCGCGCCGGCCTGCTGGCGCTGCAGCATCGCCGAGGCGATCTCGGGCGCGTAGGCCAGGTGGCTGATGCGCGCTTCGATCACCTCCACGCCCGCCTTGGCCAGTCGGTCCTGAATCTCCTGCTTCAGGTGATCGGCCACCTTCGCGGTGGTGCCCCGCAGCGACTCGGAGATGTCGTCATGCGAGTCGTAGGTGTAGCTGAGCGCGAGGTTCCGCAGCGCCGCCTCGCTCTGCACGTGCACGTAGTTGTTGTAGTCGTCCACCTCGAACACCGCTTCGGCCGTGTCCACCACGCGCCACACGATGACGGCGGCGATCTCGATGGGATTGCCGTCGAGGTCGTTCACCTTCAGCTTCGATGACTCGAAGTTGCGGATGCGCACCGACACCTTGCGCTTGGTGTAGAGCGGGTTGGCCCACCGCAGGCCAGGCGTCTTGACCGTGCCGACGTAGTCGCCAAAGAGCTGCAGCACGCGCGACTCGTTGGGCGCGACCGTGAAGAGCCCGGCAAGCAGCACGAGACCCAGCACCATCGCCGACAGGCTGCCGAAGACGCCCACACCGTCTCTCGCCTTGGCCGACTGGAGGAGCCACACGAGTCCGGCCGCCACAATGAGCAGCCCGACGATCAGCATCAGCGCGCCATTGGCCACGGGGCGTTCACGCTCGCGAATCATCCACGTCTCTCCTTGGGAAGTGATGTCGAAGTGATATCACATTGGTAGCAGACGAGAGAAGGATGGATGAGGTTCCGTGAGCGCCCACCTCCTACCGCGTCACCAGTTCCTGCGCCAGCGGCTTGTCCACGGCCGGACGTGTGGGCAACTCCGCCAGCGCCCAGGCGGTGGCGTAGATGGTGCGCGTGATGCGGGCCATCTTGCCGAAGTCGATCTTGTCGACCTCGTCACCGACGTCGTGGTAGTCCTCGTGCACGCCCGTGAAGAAGAACGCCACGGGGATGCCGTGTTTCGCGTAGTGGTAGTGGTCGCTGCGATAGAAGAAGCGTTCCGGATGGTCGGGGTCGGCGTAGCCGTAGTCGTAGGTGAGCTTCAGGTACCCGTCGTTCACGTCGTCGACCAGCGTCCCGAGCGTGGTGCTCATCAGGCGCGAGCCGATGACGTACACCGCATCGGGTCCGGTCAACCGCGCATTGGCAGGGGTCGTATCGCCCGGTGCCCGGCTCCGGCCGATCATGTCGACGTTGATCTGCGTGACGATGCGGTCGAGCGGAACCGGGGGATGCTGCGCCACGTAGCGGGCGCCCCAGAGGCCCTTCTCTTCGCCGGCGTGCCAGACGAAGAGGATCGACCGGCGGGCACGTCTCGACGCGCCGGCAAACGCCTCGGCCATGCCCAGCAGGCCCACCGTGCCCGACCCGTCATCGTCGGCGCCGTTGTAGATGCGGTCGCCGCCCGGGCCCGCGTCCGGCCGTTCGCCCACGTGGTCGTAGTGGGCGCCGAGGGCCACGTACTCGTCGCGCAGGACCGGGTCGCTGCCGCGCAGGACTGCCACCACGTTCTGCGTGGTTTCGCGGACGGCGGCGGTCTGGATGCTGAGGCTCGCCTGCTTGCGCGCCGACAGCACGAACGACGGGCCGACCGTGCGCGTCGCAACGTGGCGATGGACGGCGGGCGGGTCGAGGGCCTCGCCGCTGAAGATCGCGCGATAGCTGGCCGGTGAGAGCGTCGCCGACGGCAGGCGGTCGCCGGCCTCGCCGCTCTCGAACGCATCGACGGACATCACACCGCGGCGCGTGATCGCCGCGAGGCTGTCGGGCCAGCTGGCCAGGCGCTGGAAGTCGGCCAGATAGAGGATGGCGACGGCCCCGCGCGCGGCGGCGGCGGTGGGGCCATCCTGCCAGTCGTCGCCTTCGGGACCCCGCAGGTCGTTGGTCGCGATGCCTGCCGGCAGGCCCGGGTGCATGAGCACGACGGCGCCTCGCACGTCCACGTTCGCGTACGGATCCAGCGACTTCGATTTCACGACGTAGCCGTGGCCGACGTACACCAGCCGGCCGGACACGCTGCCGCTGGCGGCCGTGGACGGCAGGTAGTCGCCGCCGAGGTCCAGCGGGCGATCGCCGATGCGGAGCGAGGTCTGCTCGCGATCCAGGGTGCGGCGGGTGAGCGCGATCGTCTGGAAGAACGTGCCTGCGTCGCCCGCCGGCTCGTAGCCCCACCGCGCGAGCAGCGTGGCCAGGAAGCGCGCCGCGACGTCCAGGCCGCGCGATGGCGTGTCACGGCCGCCCAGTTCGTCGGCGGCGACGAAGGTCAGGTAATCGCGCAGTTGCGCCTCGGTGATGTCCTCGGCGCCCGGCGGGGCCGCTGGGGACGAGACGGATGCCGATGCGACCGCCGCGGGTTGGGCGTCGAGCGCCGGGGTGGCAGTCGTGAGCGCGAGAAGGAGGACGAGGCCGGGCCGCAGGAGTCGCACACGCCATCGTACCGGCATTCGGGCCGGGGCCAATCGCGGACGCGCGGCGTCCCATGTACACTGGGCGCTCCGCTGCGCGCGAGTCGGGTGCATTCTGGCGGCGCCATCCCTGGATGCAACGTGGCTATCGCGGTCATTGGCGCCGGCATCGCCGGGCTCACAGCGGCATACGTGCTCTCGCGCACCCACACGGTGGACCTGTTCGAGCAGGAGCCGCGCCTCGGTGGGCACGCGCACACGCACCTGGTGCGCCGCGCCGGAACCGAGTGGCCGGTGGACACCGGCTTCCTGGTGTTCAACGAGCGCACCTACCCCAACTTCATCACACTGCTCGACCAGCTCGGCGTGGCCAGCCAGCCGAGTGACATGTCGTTTGGCGTGCGCTGCCGGCGATGCGGCGTCGAGTACGCCAGCCGGTCGCTCTCGTCGCTCGTGGCCCAGCGGCG
>JAEZDP010000233.1 GCA_023418055.1 Acidobacteriota bacterium | reverse complement strand
AGGCGATCGACAACCTCCGGGCCAACAAGCTGCGGAGCTTCCTCACGATGTTCGGCATCATGTGGGGCGTCGTGTCCATCGTGGTGCTGTCGGCCCTCGGCGAGGGCTTTCGCCGCGGCAACGACGCGGTGTTGCGCGAGTTCGGCCGCAACATGAGCATCGTCTGGGGCGCGCGGACGGGCATGCAGGCCGGGGGTGAGCGCGCCGGTCGCCAGATCATCCTGACGGTGGACGATGCCCGAGCCGTGAAATCGCAGGGCCGGCTGGTGCTGGCCGTCAGTCCGGAATTGCAGCGAGGCACGAACGTCAAGAGCGCGTACAACGAGGCCTCGGTCACCGTGCACGGCGTCGAGCCGCCCTACATGTTCATGCGGACCATCGAAGTCGATCGCGGGCGCCAGCTCACCTGGAACGACGAGGAGAACGCGTCACAGGTCTGCGTCGTGGGCTGGGAGATGGCCAAGCAGCTGTTCGGCGAGCGCGATCCCATCGGCGAGACCGTGCTCGTGAACGGCCTGCCCTACACGGTGGTGGGCCGCATCAGGCGGAAGGATCAGGACAGCAGCTACAGCGGTCCCGACAACAGCAAGATCTTCGTCCCCTTCTCGGTGATGACCCGCAACCTGCCGCGGGTGGACCAGCCGGCAGGCGCCATCCACCAGATGATCGTGATGCCGCGCGACGAAGTCGTTGCTGAACTCGACGGCATCATGGCGTCGAGAACGGGGCGCGTCGAGGACATCGACTGGCCTCTCGAGCGCGAGATCCGAGAAATCCTGGCGCGCCGGAAGGCCTTCGATCCCGAGGATCGCGACGCCATCAGCGTGTGGGACACGTCGCTCAGCACCATGTTCTTCGGCAGGATGATCGGCGCGATGTCGAGCTTCTTCCGCCTCGTGGGCATCGTCACGCTGGCGCTCGGCGGCATCGGCGTGATGAACATCATGCTGATTGCCGTCAAGGACCGCACCAAGGAGATCGGTGTGCGCAAGGCGCTAGGCGCCACCACCCGGCAGATTCAACGGCAGTTCTTTCTCGAGGGGTTCTTCCTCACGCTGCTCAGTGGAGGGGCGGGGCTGCTGCTGGGCGTCCTGCTCTGCCTGGCCGTCAACACCTTCGCTACGCTGCCCATCCGGTTCGCCGGCATGATCATCACCTGGCCCAATGCGGTGCTGGCCGTCGGAGGCCTGCTCGTCATCGGTGTGGTGGCTTCGACCCTGCCTGCTCGCCGGGCCGCGCAGCTGCCACCAACCGAAGCCCTTCGCTACGAGATGTGAGGACGCGATGACTCCGCCAGACTCAGCCACCGTGGATCTGGCCCTGCCGGCTGTCCGCCCACACCGCGGGTCTGCCGCACGGACGCTGCACATGCTGCGCGAGGTGATGCGCGAGGCACTTTACGGCGTCGCGCGCAACCGCCTGCGCGCCGGGCTCTCGATGCTCGGGATCTCGTGGGGCATCGTCTCGGTCGTGATGCTGCTGGCCTACGGCAACGGCTTCCAGGAAGCCATCATGGTGGGCTTCCGCAACGCCTTCGGCGAAGGCACGGCCGTGTTGTGGCCCGGGCAGACGAGCATGCAGGCGGGCGGACAGCGCGCCGGCCGTCGCATCCGGCTGAAGCCAGAAGACGTGGCGATGCTGGCGGCACTGCCTACCGTCAAGTTCGCGAGTCCCGAATACGTCAACCGCCTGCCCATCGTCTTCGGTGACCGCACCGTCACGCAACCCGTGCGCGGCGTGAACGCGATCTACGGGACCATGCGTCACGAGCGCCCAGGCAAGGACCAGGGACGCTGGCTGACCGACGACGACGTCGTCGAGCGGCGGCGGGTGGCCTTCGTGGGTTACGAGGTGGCCCGGAAGCTCTTTGGCGCACAGCAGGCGGTGGGGCAGACGATCCGCATCGGCTCGCGTCCGTTCGAGGTGATTGGCGTCATGGAGGACAAGGTGCAGATGTCGGCGTACTTCGCGCCAGACAAGTACTGTGTCTTCATCCCCTACACGACGATGAGCGAGTTGCAGGACACGACCTACCTGGCGACGCTCGTCATCCAGACCAACAACCCGTGGCAGCAGGAGCGCGCCCTGAAGCAGGTGCGTGAGTCGTTGGCCCGGAAGTATCAGTTCAATGCGGCCGACGAGCGGGCAGTGACGATCAACGACTCGGTCGAGAACAGCAAGATGATTGGCGGCATCACCGACGGGCTCAAGGTGGTGCTCACCTTCATCGGCGTCCTGACGCTGGCGATCGGCGGCGTCGGCATCATGAACATCATGTTCGTGTCGGTCACCGAGCGCACCCGCGAGATCGGCATTCGCAAGGCACTCGGCGCGAGGCGACGCGAGATCCTGCTGCAGTTCCTGGTGGAAGGCCTCGTCATCACGTTCCTCGGCGGGCTGGCCGGCGTGGTGGCGTCCTTCGGCCTCGTGTGGGCCTTCAGCCCCAGGCCGTTCCTCGCGGAACTGCTCGACGACATGACGCGCAAGACCGACATCCACCTCGTGATGTCGATCGAGCTGCTCGGCATCTGCACGGCGATCCTGATGGTGGTGGGGCTCATCGCCGGCCTGCTGCCGGCCGTGCGGGCGTCGAGGCTCGACCCGATCGAGTCGCTACGCTACGAGTGAGGGGAGACGTACGCCATACGCCATACGCCGTACGCCATACGCCATACGTGAGGCAT
>JAEZDP010000225.1 GCA_023418055.1 Acidobacteriota bacterium | reverse complement strand
GGCGGCGGCGTTCTCTGCGATTCTGGCCGCTGAGCGAGGTGACGGGCCCGCGCCGGCCCTCGCGGCCGCGCCAGCCGGCGAGTTGAGCGACGCGATGGTCGAGGCCGTGGCCGACCGCGTGGTGAGGAAGCTGGCCGACGGCCCGCTGCGCGACACGGTCGTGCGCCACGTGCTCGACGTCGCCGAGCGGCTGGTCACCGAGGAAATCGAGAAGATCAAGTCTGGTCGGACGTAGTCGAGCCCCTCCCTCACCGTCCCGTCCGTCCCTCCCTCCTCTTGCGGCCCTTCGGTCGCGCCACTACGATCGCGGTGTATGACTGTCGTTCCTGCGTTGCCTCGCCCGGTGTCCGTCCCTGACAAGCCTGCCCTCGAGGGCCTCGAAGCCAAGTGGCAGCCACGCTGGGAAGCAGAAGGCGTCTACCGTTTCGACCGGCGACGCGAGCGTGCCGAGGTGTACGCCATCGACACGCCGCCGCCCACCGTCAGCGGATCCCTGCACGTGGGCCACGTGTTCTCGTACACCCACACCGACGTCATCGCGCGCTTCAAGCGCATGCGCGGTCTGGCCGTCTTCTACCCCATGGGGTGGGACGACAACGGCCTGCCCACCGAGCGTCGCGTGCAGAACTACTACGGGGTGCGCTGCGATCCGTCGCTGCCGTACGACCCCGGGTTCGAGCCGCCGGCCACACCGCCGAAACAGCCGGTCTCGGTATCGCGCCCGAATTTCATCGCGTTGTGTACGCGACTGACCGAGCAGGACGAACAGGCGTTCGAACACCTGTGGAAGCATCTCGGGCTGTCGGTGGACTGGGCGATGACCTACGCCACCATCGGCCGACGCGCGCAGCGTGTGTCACAGCTGGCGTTTCTGCGGTTGCTGGCCAAGGGCGCGGCCTACCAGCTCGAGGCCCCCACACTCTGGGACGTGGACTTCCGGACGGCGGTCGCCCAGGCGGAACTCGAGGACCGCGAGGTGCCGGCGGCCTATCACCGCATCCGCTTCGCGCGCGCCGACGGCGCTGGTGACGTCGAGATCGACACCACTCGTCCCGAGTTGATTCCGGCCTGCGTCGCGCTCGTCGCGCATCCCGACGATGCCCGCTACCAGCCGCTGTTTGGGACCGAAGTGGTGACGCCGCTGTTCGGCGTGCGCGTGCCCATCCGGCCGCATCCCTTGGCCGACCCCGAGAAGGGCACCGGCATCGCGATGATCTGCACCTTCGGCGACATCACCGACGTGACCTGGTGGCGTGAGCTGAGCCTTCCGGTGCGGTCGGTGATTGAACCCAACGGCGCCTTCCGGCCGCTCACGTGGGGGAGTGCCGGGTGGGAGTCGACCGATCCAGACGCCGCCCAGGCGCACTACGCCCCGCTCGTGGGACGGTCGGCCAGCCAGGCACGCACGCGCATCGTCGAGGCGCTGCGCGAGACCGGGCACCTCGTCGGCGAGCCGCGCGCCATTGTGCACGCCGTGAAGTTCTTCGAGAAGGGCGACCGGCCGCTCGAGATCGTCACGAGTCGTCAGTGGTTCATCCGCACCATGGACCAGCGCGAGGCACTCGTCGCGCGGGGCCGCGAGATTGCCTGGCATCCGCCGTACATGCGCGCGCGCTTCGAGAACTGGGTGGAGGGGCTCAATGGCGACTGGTGCGTCAGTCGTCAGCGCTTCTTCGGCGTGCCGTTTCCGCTGTGGTATCCGGTGCAGGCCGATGGTCGTCCCGACTACGCCTCGCCGCTCGTGCCGGACGAGGCGCGGCTTCCGATCGACCCGTCGACCGATGTGCCCGACGGCTACCTCGCCGAGCAGCGCGATCAGCCCGGGGGCTTCACCGCCGACCCGGACGTGATGGACACGTGGGCCACCTCGTCGTTGACCCCGCAGATCGTCTCGGGGTGGGAAGAGGACGCCGACCTGTTCCAGCGCGTGTTCCCGATGGACGTGCGTCCGCAGGCGCACGACATCATCCGGACGTGGCTCTTCTCGACCGTCTTGCGGGCGCATCTCGAGCACGACGACGTGCCGTGGCGCAATGCCGCGATTTCCGGGTGGGTGCTCGATCCCGACCGGAAGAAGATGTCCAAGTCGAAGGGCAATGTCGTGACGCCTCTCGGCCTGCTCGAGGAGCATGGCTCCGATGCGGTGCGTTACTGGGCGGCCAGCGGGCGCCCAGGCGCCGACACCGCCTTCGACACGGGTCAGATGCGGGTCGGCCGCCGCCTCGCCATCAAGCTGCTGAACGCCGCGAAGTTTGCGCTGTCGCGCACCGAGCCCCTTGGCCCCATCACCGACGCGGTCGATCGCGGGTTGCTTGCCGGCCTGGCCGACGTGGTGGACAAGGCCACGGCCGACCTCGACGACTACAACTACACCCGCGCTCTCGAGCGTACCGAGACGTTCTTCTGGAACTTCTGCGACAACTACCTCGAACTCGTGAAGGCGCGCCGGTACGGCGAGCGTGACGAGGCCGGGGCCGCGTCGGCCAACGCCGCGATGCTCGTGGCGCTTCACACGCTGCTGCGCCTCTTTGCACCGTTCCTGCCGTACGCAACCGAAGAGGTGTGGTCGTGGTGGCAGGAGGGATCGGTGCACGTCGCCTCGTGGCCCACGCGTGAGGAAATCGAGGCCGCCATCGGCGAGGCGGACGCCACGGCCGTCCACGCGCTCGACGTCGCCACATGGGTGCTCGGCGAGGTACGCCGCACGAAATCGGAGGCGCGCAAGCCGCTGCGCACGCCGGTGGTGGATCTCGTCCTCACGGCGCCTGCCGCCGATCTCGAAGCGTTCGAGGCCGGGAAGGCCGACGTGTTGGCGTCGGGCGTCGTCCTGCAGGTGCGTACGAGTGTTGGCGACGCACGCTCGGCGGTCGTGACGCTCGGCGACCTCGAGCCCGCCGCGGCCGGGAGCCCGGGCGCATGACCGCTCGCCAGCTCGTGCCGCTCGACAAGGGCGCCTACCGCGAACTCGTCCGCCGCGCGCTGGCCGAAGACATGGGGTGGGGCGACGTCACCACCGAGGCGATCGTCGACGAGTCGCAACGGGGCGTCGGGCGCCTGCTCGCCAAGCAGCGATGCGTGGTGGCAGGTCTGGACATCGCCGAGGAGACGTTCCTTCAACTCGACCCGGCCGCGTCGATGACGCGCCATCATGTCGACGGCGATCTCTGTGAGGCCGGCACCCTCGTCGCCGAGGTCACCGGACGCGCGCGCGCCCTGCTCATCGCCGAGCGGACGGCGCTCAACTTCATGCAGCGGCTCAGTGGCATCGCCACGATGACGCGTGCCTACGTCGACGCCGCAGCGGGGCGCATCATCGTGCTCGACACGCGCAAGACCACGCCGACGCTGCGCGTGCTCGAGAAGTACGCCGTCCGTGCCGGCGGCGGCACCAACCACCGGCTCGCGCTCGACGATGGCATCCTGATCAAGGACAACCACCTCAGCCTTGCAGGCGGCCTTGCGCCGGCGCTGCAACGGATGTTCGCCGCCGAGCACGACCTGCAGGTGGAGGTCGAGGTGCGCACGCTCGACGAGCTCGACGCAGCACTGGCCGCCGGAGCGACGCGCATCCTCGCCGACAACATGGACGCGGCGATGCTCGCCGAGACGGTTCGTCGCGCGCAGGGGCGGGCGCAGGTCGAGGTGTCGGGCGGAGTCACGCTGGACCGTGTGCCCGAGATTGCCGCCAGCGGTGCCGACTTCGTCTCCGTCGGAGCGCTCACGCACTCGGCTCCGGCCGTCGACCTCAGCTTCAAGATCGCGCCAGAGCCGTGACCGCGGGCTTTTCTGCCGCCTGGGCGGACCACATGCAGCGGGTGCTGGTGACGGCAGGCGCCACGACCGCGCCGTTCGGCGCGCGCGTCCACGTCTTCGAGACCGTCACGTCGACCAACGACGTCGCGGCGCAGCTGGCCGCGGATGACGCGCCGGAGGGGACGCTGGTCGTCGCGGCACACCAGTCGCAGGGCCGGGGGCGCCGCGGCACGACCTTCGTCTCGCCCGCCGGCGGGGGCCTCTATCTGTCAACCATCCTGCGCCCCTCGTCGTGGCCGACGGCCATGACCGATGCCATCGGCGTGGCTGGCGCGATCACGCTCATGGCGGGGCTCGCCGCCGTGCGGACCGCCCGCGAGCTCGGCGCCGGTGCGGCCGAGTTGAAGTGGCCGAACGACGTGGTGGTGGCCGCGCCGGACGGCGGATGGCGCAAGCTCGCGGGCATCCTCACGGAAGCCTCGTCGAATGCGGCCGGTGCGCTCGTCGTGGTGGTGGGTGTGGGGATGAACGTCATCGAGGCGCCAGCCGGGCCGCGTCTGCCGGACGTGGCCACGTCGCTCAGCACCGTCAGTGAGCAACCCGTCCGCGTGGACGAGACCGCGGTGGCTCTGATGACGTGTTTCGCGTACGCGTGGCGGGTGCTCGCCTTCGAGGGCCGGCAGGCCATCGTCGACGCGTGGCGTCGTCACGCGCCCTCGCTTCAGGGTCGTGCCGTCAGCTGGATGGAGGGGACGCGCCAGCGTTCGGGCCGTGCCGTGGGTGTCGACGACCGTGGCGCGCTGCGCGTGGAGACCGCTGAGGGCCTGACCACACTCGTCGCGGGGCACGTGGACTGGGATGCCGCCGATGTCAGACCATGACCCGCCCGCCGGCACGCTCGACGTCGGCGCCTACTGCCGCGAGGTCGAGAGCTTCCTCTGCCGGCGGAACGGCGGGCACTTGATCCGCCTGGTCGGGCCGGCCTTCTCGCTCGTGCGCGGCTGGGCGGAGGCGGGGGTCCCCTTGCGCATCGTCCTTCACGGCATCGACCGGACGGTGAGCCGTCTCGAAGCGCGCGGCCCGAGGCGGCGGCCTGTTCGCCTGGAGTTCTGCGAGGCCGACGTACGTGACGCCTACGATCAGTGGCGCCGTGCCGTGGGCGCGCACGGGGCACCTGGCCCAGCGACCCCCGATGTCGACGGTGCTTCCGACGACGACGGCCGGTCTGTCAAACGTCAGCCGTCACTGACGCGTCATGTGGAGCGCGTGATCGAGCGCCTGTCGTCGGTGCGCGCGTCGACGCCGCTTGCCCCCGCCGCCGGGCAGGCCGTGGATGCAGCGCTGGCGGCTCTCGATGCCGCGCTGGCCGAGGCCCGCGGCGCTCGTGGTGCGGCCAGGCTCGCCATACACCAGCGCCTGCAGGAGATTGACGACGCGCTGCTCGAGGGGCTGGTCGAAGGCACGCCCGACGCGCATCGCGCGTCGCTCGTGGCACGCGCGACAGCGGAACTGCGGCCGCTGCGGGCCAGGCTGTCCGATCTCGCGTATCGTGACGCCGAGACACGCGTCGTCAGGCACCTGGTGCGCGCCGAGTTGCAGGTGCCGGAGATCGTCCTCGCATGACCAACGACCAGGTGCAGACGTTCGAGATCGAGAAGGTCGTGGCCGGAGGCTTCGGGCTGGCGCGGCACGACGGACGGGTGGTGCTGGTGCGCGGCGCCATCCCGGGAGAGGTGGTGCGTGCCCGCGTGCAGCGGACCGGCAAGGGCGGCGTGCTGTTTGCCGACGTCGTCGACGTGCTGGAGCCGTCGGCCGACCGCGTGGAGCCGGCGACGGACCCGCGCTGCGGCGGCCTCGCGTTCGCTCACGTGCGCTACGCGCGTCAGCTGAACCTGAAAGCCGACCTGCTGCGTGACGCCCTGCGGCGGACCGGGCGGGTGCCCGAGCCCCCGCCCTTCGAGGTGATGGCCTCGCCCCTCGAGGGATGGCGCCTGAGGGCCAGGCTGCACGTGGTGGACGGCCAGGTGGGGTTCTTCCGCGAAGGCACGCACAGCCTGTGTCCGCCGCCTGCCTCGCAGTTGCCTGCCCACATGCGTGAGGCGGCGCAGGCGGTGGTGGAGGTGATCCCGGCAGCGGTCCAGCCGAGCATCGCCGGCGTGGTCGTGGCCGAAGACGTCGCGAGCACTTCGCGTGCGGTGCACGTCGACCTGCGCGAACAGGCGCGAATCCCCCAGTGGCAGGCGGACCTTCCGCTTGGCGTTGCCGGCCTCTCGGTGGCACGGTCGGGCCGTCGCGACCTCGGGCAGGTGCTCGGACATCCTCTCCTGCACGAACCCCTGGCCGCGCTGTGCGGCCAGGCCGTGGACGGCACGCTCGTGTGGCAGCCCGGCGGGTTCTTCCAGGCCAACCGCTTCGTGCTGCCTCACCTCGTGCAGGCAGTGCTCGCGCAGCTGGACGAGTCGCCTGTCGTGGACCTGTTTGCGGGCGTCGGGCTGTTCGGGGTCTGCGCGGCGGCCACAGGCCAGGCGGCCGTCTGCTGCGTGGAAGGCGACGGCATCAGCGGGGAGGCGCTGCAGATCAACGCCGCTCCCTTCGGTGGCCGCGTGGACGTCCTGCGGCAGCCCGTCGAGACGTTCGTGTCAGAGCGTCGCCTGCATCTCGACGCCGCAGTCGTGGTGGTGGATCCCCCACGGACCGGCCTCCCGCCGCGGGTCGCCGCGGCCCTGTGCGAGGCCTCGCCCGCGCGTGTCGTGTACGTGTCGTGCGACCCGCCGACCTTCGCGCGCGACGTGCGCCAGCTGACGGCGGCAGGCTACGCGCTGCGCAGCCTGGCGGCGTTCGACATGTTCCCCGGCACCGCGCATCTCGAGACGCTCGCCGTGCTCGAGCGGCCCTCCTCGTAGCGCCTCGCGCTACATGCGGTCGGGGACCACCGCGCCCATCAGGTCGAGCGCGCGGGTGAGCTGCTGGCGGAAGTAGCTCGCGGCAGCGGCGCGCCACAGCCGCACCTCTCGGTCTTCTTCCGCGAGGATGGGGAAGCGGTGGTAGAAGCCGTTGAAGGTCTGGGCGAGCCCGAAGGCGTACTTGGCCAGGACCGACGGCTCGAGCGTCCGCACGGCGGCTTCCACCACTTCGTCGAGGCGTGCACACGACAGGACCAGATCCCACAACACATCGGCGTCCTCGCCGGCGGTGAGGGTGGCGGGGTCGAGCGTGCCCAGGGCGGCGACGACGTCGCCTGCGCTCACGCCTTCGCGCTCCTGCAGCTTCCTGAAGATGTTGCCGGCCCGCACTGCGGCGTACTGGAGGTACGGCCCGCTTTCGCCCTCGAAGCTCAAGGCCTCGTCGATGTCGAACGCGATGAACTTCGTGCGCGAGAACTTGACCAGGAAGTACCTGACGGCGGCAATGGCGATGTGCGCGGCCGTCTGCCGGGCGTCGTCTTCCGAGAGGGCGGGATTGCGCCGCACGACCTCTGCATGCGCCTTGTCGGTGAGGCGGTCGAGCAGGTCGTCGGCCTTCACGCCCAACCCCTTGCGTCCCGAGACTTCGACGAAGGGCTTGCCGTCGCCGTCACCCGTGTAGCCGAGTTCGCGCGCGGTGCGGTGGGTGAGGGCGACCATCTCGTAGGCAAAGTGCACCGAGCGCTCGGCCTCGCGCTGATGGCCCATGGTGGCCAGCGCCTGCTTCAGCAACTTCTGCAGGTACGACTGGCGGGTGTCGATGACGTTGACGACCTGGCCCGCGCCGCCGAAGGCCGGATGCGGCGTCACGCCGCCCTGTGAGCACGTGGCCCAGAGCGTACCGCCATCGAGGCGGGTGCTGAACGGCCGATACTGGAAGTCGCGTCCGAGCAGGCCGAACTTCCAGAACTGGTTCGCGATGTCTTTCCCGACGTAGGTCACCGTGCCGTCCGAGCGCACGATCACCTTCTCGCGCTGGCCGGCCTCGGGCTCCGGCGTCTCGTCGGGCACGTCGGCCGCGGTGGCCGCGGCGTTTCCGTCGGCCACGGTCTGATCGATGTCCTCGTCGATCTCCATCACCCAGCAGCCCTTCAGCCGGCCTTCCTCCTGGAAGTACACGGTGCCGTTGGCCTTGAGCGTCTCGAAGGCGGTGGCCCAGAACTGGAGGCGCAGGATGTCGCCCTCCCACGAGAGGAGGTCGTAGTCGATGTTCATGCGCCCCATGGTGCGCAGATGGCACCGCACGATCGCCTCGGCGACGATGGCGGCCATGGTGGCGGTGGGCGCCTCGCCGTGTTCGATGGCGTGCAGCGTGCGCGCGCGGATGGCCATGCGCGACGGATCTTCTCCGTACCACTCGGTCACTCGCGCATAGAGGTCCCAGCAGTAGTAGTCGAACTTCGGAGCTGTCGCCAGCGCGCGGACCTCGTCGAGCCCGGCCTGCTGCAACTGCTCGAGACCGACCACGACGTCGGCGACCTGCACGCCCGTGTCGTCGATGTAGTTCTGCACCTCGACCGGCGTGCCGCAGAAGCGGAGCAGCCGGGCGAGCGTGTCGCCCATCGCGGCGTTGCGCAGATGCCCGATGTGCGCCGCCTTGTTGGGATTGATCGCCGTGTGTTCGACGATGGTCTTCTCCTGGACCACGCTGTCGAAGCTCGACGGGTCGGCGGCGACGGCGTTGCCGAGGTGTCCTCGCAGGAAGGCCGCCCGGTCGATGAAGACGTTGACGTACCCGTTCGGCGCCGCCTCGACGCGGGTGATGCCGTCGATGGGCGGCAGCGCCGCCACGACCTCCTGGGCGATGACACGCGGGGCCTTGCGAAGGCTGCGGGCGAGTTCGAACGCGAAGGGCAGGGCCAGGTCGCCGAAGCGGCGCTGCGGCGGCGTTTCGATCACGAGCGTGCGCGGCGCGGCGTCGTCGCCATAGAGGCTGGTGACCGTGGCGGAGACCGCACGGCGGACGGACTGCTGCAGAGGCAGAATCATGGGTTTGGCTTTGACTCGTCCAGATCGGTGAAGTAGGATGCGGCGCAGTCGTGCTGAACCTCTTCGAGTGCCCGCGCGTAGCTTCGCGGATCGTTGACGTTCAGCAGCAGACGGCCGGCTGGGTCGTGGCGGTCACGGGTGGCGTCCGGCATGACCGCCCACGTCACGAGGCGGCGCAGGTCGCTCACACGCCGGCCGCCCGCGTTCCAGTATGCCGCGATGGGCGTGTACGCGTCTCGGTGCAGCGAGAGACACAGCGGCAACCGACCCTCGCGTGTCTGCACGCCCGCGACGGTGACCGTGGCACCGCTGTCCTGGAGGCTCTGCAGGAACGCCGCCGTGAGGAAGGGCAGGTCACCGGCGACGACCAGCGCGTGGCTCGTGGTGATGGCCGCGAGGGCCGTCAGGAGGCCACCCACCGGGCCTTCGCCTGGATAGCGGTCGTCGAGACCCGGTGTCCCGCACCAGCGGGAGCCTCCCACGACCAACTGGGTGTCGGTGACCGCGGCGAGCACGTCGAGCACGCGGGCACGCATGGTGCGGCCGCCGAGCGGCAGGCGTCCCTTGTCGAGTCCCCCGAAGCGGCGGCTGCGTCCGCCGGCGAGCACAATGCCCGTCCAGGCCAGACGCTCACTCACGGCGGTAACACTACCAGAAAATGAGTGAAGCGAGAATCGAGCGACTGGTCGCGGCGGCCATCCATCAGGCCATTGGCGACATCGTGCCGTCGCGCCTCGAGTTCTACGAGAGCTACCTGCGTCCGAGGGGCTGGCGAGAAGACGCGGTGAACCTCGCGCCGGTGGCGGCCGTGCTCAGCTTTCTTCGCCACGAACCAGAGGGCACCTACGACCAGGTGATGACGCGGGCCGCCGACTACGCGGCGGCCTGGGTCCACGACGCGATGCCGTGGCGTACCCGTGCCCTGCTGCGCGTGGGACCGGCCTGGGTGCGGCTGCGGCGGCTGGCCGCGATCGTCCGGCAGCACCTCGACCGCAGTTATCGCGGCACGAGCGTCGCCATCACCGTTCGCCGCGGCGAACTGCGGCTGACGGTGGCCGGCTCCATCTTCTGCAGCTCGCGCGATCCCGACTCGGCACCTCACTGCCTGTACTACGCGGCGTTCGTGGAACACTTGCTGACGCGGGCCGGCGTGGACGTGGCGCACGCGACCATCGACGCCTGCCGCGCCCGCGGCGGCGACGTCTGCCGCCTGCATGTCGTGGTCGGCACGGCTCCGGCCGCCGCCGTGGACCGGGCGTCTGTCCCTGCACCTGATTCCCCGTCGAGTTGATGCGAGTCTCTGTCCTGCCCCGTCCTGTCTGCGTCCTCCCGCTGGTGGTGATGCTCGTCCTGGCCTGCGTCCCGGCAGCGTCCGCCCAGCCGGCATCGAGTGCCGGCGCGGCCACCACGCTGGTCGTGCCGCTAGTGCCTGCCGACGACGATCCGAGGAGCCTCTGGCTTGCCGAAGGTTTCGCGCTGTTGCTGGCCGACGGGCTGACCGCGCTGGGCCGTCCTGCGATTCCACGCCAGGCGCGCGTGCGCGCCTTCGACGCGCTCGAACTGCCCACGAGCAGCACGCTCTCGCGCGCCACGCTCATCCGCGCCGGGCAGGTGCTCGGCGTCCAGCACCTCGTCACCGGCAGCCTGTCGACGACGGGGGACAGGCTCATGGTGACGGTGCGCAGCGTGGACGTGGAAGCCGGCGAGGCGGCTGACGTGGTCGACGAGCAGGGCCCGCTGCGGGATCTCGTCGCGGTGGCCGAGCGTACGGCGCGGCGTCTGGCCGGCGCCCCCGCCCTCGCGGAGGGCGAAGCGCCGCAGGCCATCGAGGTGCCGCCGTCGCTCGAAGTCTTTGAGGCCTTCGTGAAGGGCCTCGTCGCCGAGACCCCGGCGACGCAGCGGCGCTTCCTTGCCGAGGCGGTCAGCCAGGCCCCCGGCTACGGCCGTGCGCAGGTCGCGTTGTGGGAAGCCTGCACCGAACTGCAGGACCACGAGGCGGCCCTCGTCGCTGCCAGGGCGGTGCCGCCGACGTCTCGCTTCTTCGACCGCGCGAAGTTTGCATCGGCGCTGTCGCTGCTCGCGCTCGAACGCTACGACGAGGCGTTCGCGGCTTTCTCCGCGCTCAACGACGAACGCCCCCTGGCGGCGGTCTTCAACAACCTCGGGGTGGTGCAGGTACGTCGTGGCGAGGCGACCTCTGGCGGGACCCCGGCCTACTACTTCAACAAGGCCGCCGAACTCGCGCCCGACGCCGCCGACTACTTCTTCAACCTCGGCTACGCGTACTGGCTCGAGCGCGACATGCCCGCGGCCATCTACTGGC
>JAEZDP010000148.1 GCA_023418055.1 Acidobacteriota bacterium | reverse complement strand
GCGTGAGGCCGCGCGCGCCAGGGCGGCCCAGGCGCGTGCGATGTCCGTGCAGCGCCACCGCGGGCCCGTGGTGCAGGTCGCAGGCGAGCCGCTCTCGGGCACGTTCTCGGGATCGGCCGGCGACGTCCTCGACCTGGCCAACGCGTCGGGCGACGTGCAGATCTCGGCGGCGCAGGGGCGCGAAGGGCGCATCGTCGCGCGCCGGAAGGCCGGCGGACGAACGGAGGCCGAAGCGCGGGCCCTGCTCGATCGCATGCGTCTCGATGTGAGCCAGCACGCCCAGCGGGTCATGGTGCGTCCCGAACCCGCCGAACACGGTGCGATGTACCGCCTCGACTACGAGATCACCCTGCCGAAAGGCATGGGCGTCGAGTTGAAGAACGTCTCGGGGTCGGTGACGCTGGCCGACGTGGCGGGCGACGTCCGCGTGGAGACCATGTCGGGCGACATCACGGCCCGCGGTCTGTCGCGCCTGCGCTCGCTGCGGACGATGTCGGGCGACATCGACGTGTCGGCCATCACGCTGGTGGGCGAGGCCGACCTGCAGACCGTCAGCGGCGACATCAGGGCGGTCGCGCTGAAGGCCGCGTCGGCCAACCTCGGCTCGGTGAGCGGCGACGTGCACCTGTCGGAGGCGGCGTGCGAACGGGTGCAGATCCGGACGGTCAACGGCGACATCGAGTTTGCGAGCCCCGCGCTGGCCGGTGGGCGCTACGAACTGAAGACACATGCCGGGGACATCCTCGTGGCGCCCGGGAGCTCGAGTGCCGGGTTCACCTTCGAAGCGCAGACCTTCAAGGGCGAAGTCGTCGCGGTCGGGGCTGCCGAGAGGGGAAGTCAGGGGCGACGGGCTTCTGGCCGCGTCGGCGACGGCTCGGCGTTCTTCGACCTCACGTCGTTTGCCGGCAGCGTCCTCGTGAAGAAGTAGAAGCTCGGCCTTACGTCACCCGTCGCCTGCCGTGCGGGTCGTCCCGCCGACTGACGCTATAATGCTCGAGTGTCGAGGAGGCATCAGATGAGCCGTTCATACATGAGTCGTTTGGTGGGTGGCGTCGCGGCGGCGGCCATGGTGGCCGCGTCGATGTCTGCCCCGCTCGTAGCGCAGCACAAGGCGCCGAACAGTCAACCGGCCACCGCCCCAGCCGACGAGGCCGCACTGCCTGCAGGCAGCACAGCACTCGGCAGCGTCAGACTGACGCGTGCGGTCAAGGCCAACGGTGAGGCCCTGCCCGCAGGCACCTACCAGGTGCGGCTCACCGAAGAGAAGGCCCCGGCGGCCACCGGCGCGACGCAGGCCTACGAGCGCTGGGTCGAGTTCGTCCGCGGCGGCGAAGTCCGCGGCCGCGAGGTCGTGAGCATCGTCCCCCAGAGCGAGATTTCGACGGTCACCAAGGGTGGCGCGCCCGCTTCGGGCCGGTCCAAGGTCGAGATGCTGCGCGGCGACGACTACCTGCGCGTGTGGATCAACCGCGGGGGCACGCACTACCTCGTGCATCTCGTGCCGGCGTAACGTCCACCAGAAGTTGCTGGAGCGAAGGCCCGTCGCGCGCGAGCGCTGACGGGCCTTTTCACGTTCCCCCGTAGACCGCGGACCAAAGACTGTGGCCCGCCTACAGCGCCATCACGTCGAACTGCTCGTGATGCAGGTACGCATCCGGCTTCAGGACGATCTTGCGGCCAGTCGCCTTCTCGATCTCGCGGAGCACGCCGCGTTCTTCCTCGTGCAGGGCACGCGCGACGTCGGGGTTCACGCGCAGCAGCACACCCTGGCCGTCGAGGTCGTGGCCCACCTTGCGCATCTCGTTCAGGATGTCCTGGCAGATGGTCATGCTCGACTTGATCGTGCCGGTGCCCGCGCAATAGGGACACGGCTCGCTCATGAGCCGCTCGAGGCTCTGCTTCACGCGCTTGCGCGTGATGATGATGAGCCCGAACTCCGAGACCTGCACGGCCTTGCTCGGCGCGCGGTCGCGGCGCAGCTCCTGCTCGAGCGCCTGCAACACCTTCTGCCGGTTCTTCTTGTCCTCCATGTCGATGAAGTCGAGGACGACGATGCCGCCCATGTCGCGCAGGCGCAGCTGGCGGACGATCTCCTTCACCGCTTCGAGGTTGGTCTTGAGGATGGTGTCCTCGAGGCGTCCGGTGGTCTTCTTGCCGACGTAGCGGCCGGTGTTGACGTCGATGGCCACCAGCGCTTCGGTCTGGTTGATGACCAGATAGCCGCCCGACTTGAGCCAGACCTTGCTGCGCAAGGCCTTGTCGATCTCGGTGCGGACGCCGTACTCCTCGAGAATCGGGAAGTCGCGTGAGTACAGTTTCACGCGCGGCAGCATCGAGGGCATGATGCGCTCGAGCAGCGTCGTGGCCTTGCGGTACTCACTCGGCGAGTCGATGCGGATGACGCTGAACTCGTCGGTGAGCAGGTCGCGCAGCAGCTTGGCGACGAGGCTCTGCTCGCGGTAGACCGATGACGGGGCGCGCTGCGCGCTCGCCTTCTGCTGCAGTTCCTGCCAGATCTGATGGAAGTACTCGAGGTCGCCGATGATGTCGGCATCCGCGCGGCTGGCGGCCGCGGTGCGGATGATGACGCCCCCGGTGAAGCCGTGGCTCTCACGGAACTGACGGACGATGCCGCGCAGCCGGGCGCGCTCGTCACGCGATTCGATCTTCCGCGACACGCCGACGTGGTCGACCGTGGGCATGAAGACGAGGAACCGCCCCGGGATGGTGATGTGCGACGTGATGCGGGCGCCCTTGGTGCCGATGGGCTCCTTGGCCACCTGCACGAGGACGTCCTGGCCTTCCTTCAGCAGGTCTTCGATGTTGGGCTGCGCGGCCCGGTCGAGCCTCTGGCGCCTGTCGCCGCGGCCGTTGACCGGAGGCGCGGTGCCCGGCGAGGCGTCGGACGGCGTGGTCGGTTCGGCGGTGCCGTCGGCATCAGCGGGGGCGAGGTCGACGGGCTCGTCGCCCACCAGCGCCGCGACGGCAGGGGCTGCCGACGCGCCCTCCCCCTCATCGTCAGTGTCGTCGTCCAGGGTGCCCTCGGGAGGGAGGACGTCGGAGACGTAGAGAAACCCGTCGCGCTCGAGGCCGAGGTCAACAAACGCCGACTGCATGCCGGGGAGGACCTTCGAGACCCGCCCCTTGTACACGTTGCCGACGACGCCCTGCTGCTGTTCGCGCTCGATGAAGAACTCGACAACCTGGTCGTCCTCGAGGATGGCCACCGCCGTCTCGCGGTCGTTCGACGAGACGATCATCTCCTTGATCATGGAGAACACTCCCGGCCGGCTGCCGTGGCGTGCTCGGGGCAGACGTGTGCAGGGCCCGCGGCGCGGGAGGCCGCCGGGGAGGCACACGACCGGGCGCGTCCGTCCTCGGCTGAGGAGTGAAGAAGCGCGCCACGAGCAGGAACAGCAGATCCAGCATCAGTTGACGAAGCGCCGCATCCTCACGTTGAGGATGAGGCCGAAACTCATGAGGGTCGCAATCATCGACGACCCCCCGTAACTCATGAGCGGCAGGGTGAGGCCCTTGACGGGTGCCAGCCCGGCCGACATCGCGATGTTGTAGATCACCTGGAACGCGAAGCACGAGACCAGCCCCACCACGAGGTATGCTCCCACGCGATCGCGCGCCAGGCGGGCCGCTTCGAGCGACCGCGCCAGCACGAACAGGTACAGGCCGAGCGTGACCAGCACGCCGAGGAAGCCGTGCTCTTCGGCCAGCACCGAATAGACGAAGTCGTTGTGGGCTACGGGCAGGAACTTGTACTGCCCCTGCGTGCCCTGCAGGAACCCTTTCCCGGTCAGGCCGCCCGAACCCACGGTGATGCGTGCCTGAATCTGCTGATACCCCGCCCCGCGTGCGTCCTGGGACGGGTCGAGAAACGTGACCACCCGCGACTTCTGATACTCCTGCAACCCGTACATCCAGCCGAGCGGCGCAAGCAGCACCACGACCAGCACCGCGTACCCGATGAGCCGCAGTCGCAGGCCCGCAGCGTATGCGATGCCGGCAAGCACTGGCAACAGCGTCACCGCTGATCCCAGGTCGGGCTCTCGGGCGATGAGCAGGAAGAGGATGCCGAGCACGCCCCCCGCCATCGCGAGATCCCCCGTGCGCGCGGCCGACAGCTTGTCCTGGCCGAACCACGACGCCAGCAAGAGGGCGGAGGCCATCTTGGCGAATTCGGAGGGTTGGAGGTTGAAGACGCCAAGCGACACCCAGCGACGTGAGCCTCCGGCCACGACGCCGAAGAACAGCACGTACAGCAGCAGCAGGGCGGTCAGTCCGAAGATGACCGGCGCGAAGCCAGCCAGCGTGCGGTAGTCGATGAGCAGGACGACGGTGAGCGCGATGAGGCCGAGCCCTACCGCCGACAACTGCGTGAAGAACTGCGAGCCCACACGCTCCCGGATGGGGTCGTAGGTGGTGCTGTAGATCATCAGCAGCCCGATGCCGCACAGCAGCAGCACGGCGGTGAGCAGGGCCCAGTCGAGATGACGGTACAGCCGCTGCTCGAACACGTCAGTCGCAGCTCCTGGCAGCGGGCATCCAGCCGAGGGTCATGGCTGCACCTCGACGGCCGGCGCGTCGCCCTGCTGCGGGCGGTTGGCGGCGACGAGCGGCACGCCCGCGGGTGGCGGCAGCGAGGGCAGTTCACGTCCCTCGAGCTTGGCAAACCACGTCTCCATCATGAACTTGGCGACAGGGGCCGCCGAGTAGCCGTGCTCGGCATGTTCGGCGAAGATGACACCGGCAATCGTGGGCTTGTGCGCCGGCGCGAAGTACACGAACCACCCGTGGTCGCGGAGATCGCGGTCGGTGCGCGCCCGTGCCCGTCCCTGCAGCGAGATGACCTGGGCGGTGCCGGTCTTGCCGCCGACGTCGCGGCCGGCAATCTGCGCGCGTCGCGCGGTGCCGGCGCCGTTGACTGCCAGCCACAGCCCTTCGTGCACGGCCGTCACCGTCTCGGGCGCCAGGTGCAGCGGACGCTGGCCCTCCGGTGCGGGCAGCGGCTCCCACCCGGAGCCCTGATCGACGGCACGCACCATGTGCGGCACCACCCGGGTGCCGCCGTTGGCCACGGTGGCCATCATCACGGCCAGCGAGATGGGCGTGACCGAGACCTGCCCCTGTCCGATGGCCACGGAGATGGTCTCGCCCGCGTACCACTTCTCACCGGTGCGCTGCCGCTTCCACGCCGTGGAGGGCATGATGCCCGGCGTCTCGTACGGCAGGTCGATGCCGCTCATCTCGCCCAGGCCGAGCGCTGTGGACCACTTGTGAATGCGATCGACGCCCAGCAGGTTGCCGAGCGTGTAGAAGAACACGTTGCACGACTTCTCGAGGGCGTGCCGCACGTCCACCGAGCCATGCCCACCGCGCAGGTGGCACTTGAAGAAGCGGCCATAGAAGGTCGCGCCGCCGCCGCAGAAGATGCGCGTGTCGGTCGAGATGACCTTCTCCTGCAGGCCGGCCACGGCCATCGCCACCTTGAAGGTGGAACCTGGCGAGTAGCGCCCCTGGATGGCGCGGTTCTGGAGCGGACGCAGCGGATCGGTCAGCAGCCCCTGCCAGCCCTCCCGGCTGATGCCCGAGGCGAAGGCGTTCGGGTCGTAGGCTGGGAGGCTGGCCATCGCCAGCACCTCGCCCGTCGACGGCTCGAGCGCAATGGCCGACCCACGGAAGCCGAAATGCCTGAAGGCCTGTTCCGCCGCCCGCTGCACATCGGCGTCGATGGTCAGTTGCAGGCGCTGGCCCTCGTCGGGCTCGTCTTCCCGGATGGTGTCGATCTCGCGCCCCAGGCTGTTCACGACCACGTGGCGTGCGCCGTCATCGCCCATCAGGTAGCGGTTGTAGGTCTGCTCGACGCCCGCCTGGCCGACGACCGCCCCGGGGTGGACGTCTTCGTACCCTTCTCGCGTCAACTGGGCGTCGGTCACCTCGCCCACGTACCCGAGCAGGTGTGCCGCGAGGGCCTGGTCTGGATAGCGACGGGTGGGGACGCGCTCGATGACGACGTCGGGCAGTTCGAGGCGATGAGCCGCGACGGCCGCGATCTGCGCCTGCGTGGCGTCGCGCACGACCACCACCGGTCGATAGGGCGGCAGGCGCTTACTGCGCTCCATCGCCTCCTGCACGACCTCGGACGGCACGTTCGTCAGACGGGCCACCATGGCCATGGTGCCGGCCAGGTCGCGGCTCTGCTCGCGGACGATCGAGATGTTGAAGGCCGATCGATTCTCGACGAGCACCTCGCCGTGCCGGTCGAACAGCACGCCGCGGGGTGCCTGGAGGCGCAGCGACCGCTGGTGATTGTTCTCGGCCATCACGAGGAACTGCTCGTGCCTGGCAATCTGGAAGAACCAGAACGCGGTGGACAGGCCGAGGAACACCACGACACACGCCCACTGCAGCACGCGGAGGCGCAGGTTCAGGTGGTGGCGTTCGTCGGGCAGAGGCATGGTGTACGTCCGGGCTTACCGGCTGAATCGGCTGCGCTCCATGCGCGCATGACGCTGATGGCGGCGCCGGCGGCGCCACATGTCGGGCCCTCGCTCGAACAGCCGGGTGGCGATGACGCCGACGACCGCGTTGACGAGGCTCTGGACGAGCAGCAGGCGCCAGGGACTGCCGAGGCCAGCCTGCCCTATCATCGCGTAGACGCCGAGAAAACACACGCCATGCACCCAGGTCATGGCCATGAACACCACGAACCTCGGCAGCAGGCTCGAGACGATGAACTGCGTGGCCGCGACGCCGGCGATGAAGCCGACCAGCGTCTTGGCGAGCCCCGCGACGCCGAGCACGCCCCCCGAGAGGGCGTCCTGCGACAGGCCCACCAGCGTGCCCGACATCAGCCCAACGGTGGGCCCGGCGAAGATCGCCCCCGACACCACCACCACGAGCGGCAGGTCCACGAAGGACTGGCGCCCCGTCAGCTGGTAGCCGACCACCGACTGCAGCACGAGCGCGGCGATGCCGAGCCCGGTGACCACCAGCACGCGGGTCATGGCGTGGGGTCGCCAGACGGGGCCGGGGGCGGCGTCAATACGACCAGCACCGTGTCGAGGGCCCAGAAATCCACGCGGGGACGGATGCGGATGTCGCGGTAGAGGCCGCTGCCCCGCTCCGCCCGTTCGACGCGGCCGATGACGTAGCCGGGCGGATAGATGCCGTCCAGGCCCGAGGTGGCCACCAGGTCGCCGGGTTCCACCTCGGCGAGGTTCGACACGTACTCCATCCGCAGCGGCGGGTCGCCCTCGGCGCCCACCACCACGCCTCCAGTGCCCGTCCGCTCGAGGCGCGCGCCGACGCCGGCATTCCGATCGATGATGAGCTGCACCTTGGCGCTGCGGCCGCCAGGCTCGTCGATGACGCGGCCGACCACCCCGAGGGGTGACAGCACAGCCATGTCGCGCCGCACGCCGTCCTGGGCGCCCTTGTCGATGGTCACCATCTGGAACACGGCGGTGGGATCTGCCGCGATGACGCGCGCGGCGAGCGTCTCGGGCAGGTGGTTGCGGCGCAACTGCAGCAGCAGTTCGAGCTGCTCGGTGCGGCGGGCCTGGGCCCGTGCGTGCTGAAGTTCCACGCCGATGCGGTCGAGCGCCTCTTGCCGGGCCTGGGCCTCGTGGCGATACTGGCGCAGCGCCACGTATTCGCTCCAGGCGCCCGTCACCCGCTGCACCACGAGGGCCGACACCAACTGCACGCGTGAGAGGCCGCCGAACAGCGCCGTCTCGAGCAGGCTGCCGCCCGCGCGCGAGCTCACCTGGGTGGAGATGAGCAGCACGTGGCCGAGCACCACGGCCACGAAGAGGTAGCCCGTGCGACGGTGTGACTCGAGGACGATGCCGCGGTCGTTGGTCGGGAACACGAACCTGGCCTTGCGCCTGCCGGCGTCAGTCGATCGAGATCTTGCGGAGCAGGTTGAAGTCGAGCAGCATCTTGCCGGCACCGAGCACCACCGTGGACAGCGGGTCCTCGGCCATCGCCACGGGCAGCCCCGTTTCCTCGCGCAGGCGGCGATCGAGGTTCTTGAGCATCGACCCGCCTCCGGTCAGCACGATGCCACGGTCCACGATGTCGGCTGACAGCTCGGGGGGCGTGCGCTCGAGGGCAATCCGGACCGCGTCCACAATCACGTTGACCGTCTCGGCCAGTGCCTTGCGGATTTCCTCGTCACTGATCGTGATGGTCTTGGGCACGCCCTCGACGAGGTGCCGCCCCTTGATCTCCATCTCGATGGGCTCTTCGAGCGGGTAGGCCGACCCCAGCTCGATCTTGATCTGCTCGGCCGTCCGCTCGCCGATGAGCAGGTTGTAGGTCTTCTTGATGTACGAGATGATCGCCTCGTCCATCTCGTTGCCGGCCACCCGGACGGCCTTGCTGTAGACGATGCCGGCCAAGGAGATGACCGCGATGTCGGTCGTGCCGCCGCCGATGTCCACGATCATGTTGCCCGCCGGCTCGGTGATGGGCATGCCGGCGCCGATGGCCGCAGCCATGGCCTCCTCGACGAGGTGCACCTCGCTGGCCTTCGCGCGGTAGGCGCTGTCCTTGACGGCGCGCTTCTCCACCTGCGTGATCTCGCTCGGCACGCCGATGACGATGCGGGGGCGCACCCACACATTGCGGTTGTGCGCCTTCTTGATGAAGTACGTCAGCATCTTCTCGGTGACCTCGAAATCGGCGATCACCCCGTCCTTCATCGGCTTGATGGCGACGATGTTGCCCGGCGTCCGGCCGAGCATGTCCTTGGCCTCCTTGCCGACGGCCTCGATGCGTCCGTTGATCTTGTTGATGGCGACGATGGACGGCTCGTTGACGACGATGCCCTTGCCCCGGGCATAGACGCACGTGTTGGCGGTGCCGAGGTCGATGGCCAGGTCACTCGAGAACAGGGAAAACAGCGAACGAAGACTCACGATGTCCTACTCCCTCACAGGACCGTCCCGCCGGAGGCGGATGGCCCGGATGCCGTTGCGACCGTGGTCCTTCACCCAGTACATGGCCTCATCGGCCAGGCGGATCAGGTCCGAGGCGGTCTGGGTGGGCCGCGTCAGGGTGGCCAGACCGATGGAGACGGTCAGGCGCACGTGCAGCCCGAAACTCTGCAGGAACACGGCGGCGGCCATCCGCGACTGGATGCGGCGCGCCACCAGCCGCGCCTGTGTCCGGTCGGCGTCGGGCAGCACGACCACGAACTCGTCGCCCCCGTACCTGGCAACGGTATCGGTCGCTCGGGTGCATGACTGCAGCAGGTAGCCGAATTCGACCAGGGCGCGGCTGCCCATCAGGTGCCCGTGCGTGTCGTTGACGCGCTTGAAGACGTCCAGATCGAGGAAGAGCAGCGACACGGGACGCGCCGTGCGGGCCAGCCGGTGAATTTCGCGGTCGATGGCTCCATGCAGCGACCGGGCATTGAACAGCCCGGTCAGGTCGTCGATGGCCGCCAACTGCTGCAACCGTTCGACCCGGACGGCGACGTCGAGGGCATGTCCTGCCGGCCCGAGGACGTCGGCGCCGAGGGCCTCTGCCGCCGCCGAGGCGTCGGGTGCCAGGGGGGACGAGGTGTCGTCGATGCCGATGAGGACCCCCACCCGGTCGTGGCGACCGTGCAACAGCCAGGCCACGGCGGCGACGTCTGGGGCTCCTGAACTCAGGGTGCTGAGCGTCGACACGCCCCGGTGGGCGCCGCTGGCCAGCACCCGTTCGGCGAGGGCCTCGACGGCGCGCCGCGCCCGGAGGCGCCCCCGCGAGTGCGCCAGCGTGGTCAGCCGCTCAGACCCGGTCGGCGCGACGAGCGTCCATTGGGACAGAGGCAACCACTGGTCCAGGTGTCGCACCAGCACGCGTCCGACCTCCGCAGGCGTGCGGACGCCCTGCAGCTGGTCGCGCCAGGCCTGCAGCGCGGCGCGTGACGCCAGTGCCCGGCGTGTGGTGCGGGGCAGTTGTCGTAGGCGGCGGGCCAGGGTCTCGTTCACTGATGGGGCGCGGCGCCGGAGAGGCGCTCCGTGTCGGGGGCGGGCGCCGTCTGCAACATGCAGACGTGGATATCCCACTGACTATAGCACCCTTTCGGGCTGGGCCGTCGCAAACAGTACCGTATAATGAGCGGTCTTGCCGGCCGTGACCGCCGGCATCCGGAGACACACGATATGACGATGTTGGATCGGATGCGGCGCCAGCGGGCCTGGCTCAAATGGAGCCTGGGGCTGGTGGTGCTCGCGTTCGTCGTGTTCTACATCCCCGACTTCTTCACGCCGTCGGGGACGGGCGTCGCAGGCGAGGCCCTGGCCTCGGTCGAGGGACGTCGCATCACGGTGAACGAGTTCACGCGCGCCTACAACGCCCAGCTCGCCCAGTTCCGCAACGCCTATGGCGGGGGCATGAACGAGAGCATGCTGCGCCAGCTCGGCATCGACCAGCAGGTGCTGCAGCAGCTCATCGATCAGGAGGCCACCATCGTCGAGGCCGAGCGATTGGGGCTCGAGGCGTCGGACGCCGAGGTGCGCCAGCGGATCATGGAGATCCCCGCGTTCCAGGAGAATGGCGTCTTCATCGGCGAGGCCCGCTACCGCCAACTGCTGCGCTCGCAGCGGCCGCCCATCAGCACGTCCGAGTTCGAGGACGAGGTGCGCAGCAGCATCATCCTCGACAAGCTGCGCGCGGCGCTCACCGAGTGGATCACCGTCTCCGATGCCGAGGCCGACGAGGAGTACCGCCGCCGCAACGAGAAGGTGACGCTCGACATCGTGCCCTTCGCGGCCGTCGAGTTCGAAGACGAGGTCACCGTGGACGATGCGGCCATTGCCGCTCACTTCGAGGCGAACAAGGACAGCTACCGCATCGGCGAGCAGCGGAAGATCAAGTACCTGCAGATCGACACGGCGGCCATTCGCGCCAACATCAGCGTGCCCGAGCAGGACGTGCAGCGCGCCTACAACCAGAACATCGACCAGTACTCGACGCCGGAAGAAGTCAGGGCGAGTCACATCCTGCTGAATCTCGAGGGTCGCGACGAGGCGGAGGTGCGCGCGCAGGCCGAGGCGCTGCTGGCCCAGGTCCGCGGCGGCGCGGATTTCGCCGCGCTGGCGCGTGAGCACTCTCAGGATGTGGCCAGCGCCAGCCGCGGCGGCGACCTCGATTTCTTCGGCCGCGGCCGCATGGTGCCGGAGTTCGAGGCGGTGGCCTTCTCGCTCGAGCCGGGCCAGGTGAGCGACCTGGTACGCACCGCGTACGGCTTCCACATCATCAAGGTCACCGACAAGAAGGCCGGCGACGTGCAGCCGCTCGACGCGGTGCGCGCCACCATCGCCGAGCAGCTGACGTTCGAACGGGCGCAGACGCGGGCGCAGGATCTGGCCACCGCCATTGCCGGCGAACTGAAGTCGCCAGCCGACCTCGACCGCGTCGGGGCCGCACGCGGCCTCAAGGTGGTCGAGTCGGAGTTCTTCACGCGCGAGGAGCCGGTGCCTGGCCTCGGTCCCTCACCGGCGGTCTCGGCCGCGGCGTTCGAGCTGGAACAGGGCACGGTGAGCGAGGCCCTCAGGACGCCGGCCGGCTTCGCGTTCGTGACGGTGGTCGGCACCAACCCGTCCACGCTGCCCCAACTCGACGCGGTGAAGACCCGCGTGGAAGCCGACCTGCGACGGGAGCGCACGCGCGACCTGGCGCGGCAGCGCGCCGAGGCGGTGGCCGCGACGTTGAAATCTGCCGCCAACTTCGGCGCGGCGGCACGAGCGGCCGGCCTCACCGTCCGCACGACCGACGAACTGACGCGCGGGAGCGCGATCCCGGAAACGGGCCCCAGCCCGGCCATCGACAAGGCCGCCTTCTCGTTGCCGGTCGGCGCCGTGAGCGACCCCATCATGACGCCCAACGGGGCCGCCATCATCCGGGTCGCGGCGCGCGAAGCGATCGCGCCCGAGACGCTGGCCGAAGGGCGCGAGGCGATTCGACGCGAACTCGCCTCGCAGAAGCGTGCGCAGTTCTTCGCGAGCTACATGGGTAAGGCGAAGGAACAGATGAACATCACGGTCGATCGCCCGCTGCTCGGCCGGCTCACTACCTGACGAACACCCACGGCATCAGCGCCAGCGGTTCGCCACGCCTCAGCATCGACATCGGCTGGCGGACCGCGCCGAGCGCCTGACGCTCTTCTGCCGACAGCAGCGCCCCGAGCAGCGACAGGCGCACTCCCTCTGCGCCGGAGAACGACCCGGACAGCACTTCGAAAAGCGACTTGCGCGGGGGGTACACCACCACGTTGACCGCCGCGTCACCCTCGAGCCCAGCGCGCTCCTTGGCGAGCACCAGCGCGCGGTCGAGCCCCCCGAGTTCGTCCACCAGCCCAACCTCCCGGGCCTGGCGCCCCGTCCACACCCGGCCCTGAGCCACCCCGTCCACCTGCTCCGGCGTGGACTTGCGTGCGGCGGCGACCTTCTCGACGAACTGGTCGTAGAAGGCCTGCATCTGCTCCTGCACCTTCTCGCGCTCTTCCGGCGTGAAGGGACGCGCGCCGGAGTACATCTCGGCGAAACGACCCTCGCTCACGGTCTCGATGGTCATCCCCAGCTTGTTGTACGTGCCACCCACCACGAACTTGCCCGAGAAGATGCCGATGGAGCCGGTGAGCGTCCCTGGCTGCGCGACGATGACGTGGCCGGGCATGGCGATGTAGTAGCCGCCCGACGCCGCCAGATCGGACATCGAGACCACGAGCGGCTTCTTTTCGCGCAGCAGCATCAGCTCGCGCCAGATGACGTCCGAGGCCACGGTGGAGCCCCCGGGGCTGTCGATGCGCAGCACGGCGGCCTTGATGCTGTCGTCTTCGCGGACCGCCCGGATGTGTTCGGTCAGCGAGTCGGAGCCGACGGTCACGCCGGTCGGCCCATCGCCGCTTGTTCCCGAGACAATGGTGCCGACGGCGTAGAGGACCGCGACGCGAGGCGCACTCGCCGAGGCGCGCGG
>JAEZDP010000136.1 GCA_023418055.1 Acidobacteriota bacterium | reverse complement strand
TGTGTATAAGAGACAGGGTCGACACGCTGCTGGGCATCTCGGGCACGAAGGAGGGCATCGCGCACCTGCCCGACGGGCAGTTCCAGCGCCCGCTGAAGCTCAATTGCGGGGAGGTCGCCCTCCAGCGCGCGATTGCCAGGATGGGCCGCCGGCTCATCCCCGGCCGCGCGGGTGTGACCACCGACGGCGTGCTGAACAACAAGTATCGCGCCCGGTGCATGGGGCGTGGGCGGTGTGGGCGGGGCTGCGACCTCAACGCGGCATTCCACTCGCCCGCGGCGCTGATCTTCCCGGCACGCGACAGCGGCAACCTCACCGTGCGGCCCGACTCCGTCGTCTCGGAAGTGCTCATCGACGACAGCACGGGCAAGGCCACCGGCGTACGGGTCATCGACAGGCTGACGCGCGAGACGCTCGACTTCCAGGCACGCGTGGTGGTGCTGGCGGCCTCGGCGCTCGAGTCCACGCGCCTGCTGCTCAACAGTCGGTCGCGCAACCGTCCCAACGGCGCGGCCAACTCGTCCGGGGTGGTCGGGCACTACTTCAGCGAACACGTGATGGGCCCCGGCGCCAGCGGCACGCTGCCGATGAAGGTCGGCAAGGCGGCGACCAACGACGATGGGCGTCCGCAGAGCACCTACATCGTCCGCTTCAGGAACGTCACCGACAAGGACCCGCGGTTCATCCGCGGCTACGGCTTCCAGGGGGCGAGTGGCGCCACCGAGTTCCCCGGGAATGCGTCCGACACGCCTGGCTTCGGCCGCCGGTTCAAGCAGGCCGTGCGCGACGGCTACGCGGCGCGCATCAGTTACACCGGGTTCGGCGAAGTGCTCGCACGCAAGGAGAACCGCGTGTTCCTCGACCCGCAGGTGAAGGACGCCTGGGGCGTACCGGTGCTCGGCTTCGACTATCGCTTCAGCGACAACGAGAAGAAGATGGCCGAAGACATGGCCGACACCGCCGAAGAGATGTTGCGCGCCGCCGGCGCCACCGACATCGCCGTGCGCCGCAACGTGCTCACCGAGGGCTGGTCGATTCACGAGATGGGCACCGCCCGCATGGGCGACGCCCCGAAGACCTCGGTGACCAACTCCTTCGGCCAGACCCACGACGTCAAGAACCTCTTCGTCACAGACGGCGCGATCTTCGTCTCCGGCAGCTGCCAGAATCCCACGTGGATGATCATGGCGCTCTGCTGGCGCGCCATGGACTACATGAAGGACGAAATGAAGCGCGGCAATCTCTAGCGGCCGCACGTACTTTTTTTCCCGATCCCCGATCCCCGATCCCCGATCCCCGATCCTGATCCCATGCAAAACGCACCACAGACAGACAAGACCGTCGACATCGACCTCTCGGCCATCCTCGCCGAGTCTCGCCAGTTGTCCGAGGACATCACGCCGTCGGATGGCCCCTGGGACGTCATCATCGTCGGCACGGGCGCAGCCGGCGGCATGGCCGCCTTCCAGTTGGCGACGGCCGGCATCAAGGTGCTCGCCCTCGAGGCGGGCCGGATGCTCGACTGGCAGAAGGAATACCGGACGATGGAGTGGCCGTACGAGTCGATGCGTCGCAACCGCCTGCCCACCGACATGCGGTCGCTGAACGTCGCCGAGTACAACTTCATCGACCGTCCGTACGGCAACGACCCGAAGTTTGCCAAGTACAAGAAGCTGCTGACCTATGCCGGCAACACGTACACGCGCAACTGGGTGGTCAACGAGAAGGAGAACCCGACGACAGGCACCGGCTATGCCTGGGTGCGGGCGCGTGTGCTCGGCGGCAAGACGAACTTCTGGGGGCGCGGCGCGCTGCGCTACGGGCCCTACGAGTTCAAGGCCGCAAGCCACGACGGCTTCGACGTCGACTGGCCGATCGGGTACGAAGACGTCAAGGGCTACTACGACAAGGTGGACGTGCTGCTCGGGTGCTCCGGCACCACCGAGGGGCTCGACCAGGTGCCTGATGGCGTGTTCCAGACGCCGTCGAAGCTGAATTGCGTGGAGTCGGAGTTCCGCCGGGGCATCGCGAAGATGGGCCGCCGCCTGATTCCGGGACGTGCCGGCGTGACCACCGACGGCGTCCTGAACAACAAGTACCGCGCGCGCTGCATGCGGCGCGGACGCTGCGGCCGCGGCTGCGACCTGAACTCGGCCTTCCACTCGCCGACCGCGCTCATCTACCCGGCGCGTGACACGGGCAACCTCACCGTGCGGCCGTACTCGGTGGTGTCCGAGGTGCTCTACGACGCCAACGCGAACAAGGCGACCGGCGTGCGCGTCATCGACTCGCTCACCAAGCGCGTCATGGACTTCAAGTCGCGCGTCGTGGTCCTCGGGGCCGGCACGCTCGACACCACGCGCATCCTGCTCAACTCGAAGTCGTCGCGCTTCCCCAACGGTCTGGGGAACTCGTCGGACGTGCTCGGGCGGTACCTGAGCGAGCACATCATGGGCATCCGCGGCAGCGGATTCATGCCAACCCGCATCGGCAAGGAGCCCACGATCGACGATGCGCGTCCGGTGGGGCCGTACATTCCGCGATTCCGGAACATCGGCGACGACAAGCGCAAGGACTACATCCGCGGCTTCCACTTCCAGGGCGGCGGCGGGTCGGGGGAATACCCCGGCAACGCGCACAACACGCCCGGGTTCGGCTCGGCGTTCAAGTCCAACGTGCGGAAGTACTACCCGGCGCCCATCAGCTTCGGCGGCTTCGGCGAGGTGCTGCCCGACCGCAACAACCGCGTGACGCTCGACCCCGAGGTCAAGGACGCCTGGGGCATTCCCGTGCTCAAGTTCGATTACCGGTTCGGCGAGAACGAGAAGAAGATGATCGTCGACATGGCCGACTCGCTCGAGGAGATGCTGAAGACGGCCGGCGCCGAAGACATCCAGATCGGCCGCGAGCCGCTGC
>JAEZDP010000043.1 GCA_023418055.1 Acidobacteriota bacterium | reverse complement strand
TGGGTGAAGCGCAGGTCGGCCTGCAGGCGCGTTTGATGTCACAGGCACTCCGGAAGCTGACCGGCGTGGTCGCCAAGAGCAAGACCTGCCTGATCTTCATCAACCAGCTGCGCGAGAAGATCGGCGTCATGTTCGGTAACCCGGAGACGACCACCGGCGGGCGCGCGCTGAAGTTCTACTCCTCGGTGCGCATCGACATCCGCCGCATCGGCGCCATCAAGGATGGCGACGTGGTCACTGGTGGCCGCACGCGCGTGAAGGTGGTGAAGAACAAGGTCGCGCCGCCGTTCCGCGAGGCGGAGTTCGACGTGATGTACGGCGAGGGGATCTCGCGCGAAGGCGACCTCCTCGACCTCGGCGTCGAGCGCAAGATCGTGGACAAGAGCGGCACGTGGTTCTCGTACCAGGGTGAGCGGCTTGGCCAGGGGCGCGAGAACGCCAAGCAGTTCCTGAGGGAGAACCCGGCCACATTCCAGTCGATTGACGAGCGCTTGCGCAAGGAGCTGGGTCTCGCGCCGGCCACGCCGGAGCCCGTCGCGGGTTGACGATATCGTCCGGCATGCGCCGGACACCCGCTGTTGGTAGGGCCCGTCGCCAGAGACGGGCCACGCCCTGCCTCACACACCAGGAAGTGGCCGGTCGCTACAGCCGGCCCTACCAACGTTCCTCCTTCGGCGACGAGGCGTTCGGCGTGTCGCGGAATCGTCATGCTCCGCAGGTAGTCACTCGCTGAGGCGTGTGCTATGCTTCGCGGGCTGTTCCTGCCCCGCTACTTCGTGCCGAGGTAGCTCAGTTGGTAGAGCATACGACTGAAAATCGTAGTGTCGCCAGTTCGATTCTGGCCCTCGGCACCATCTCCTTCCTCGAGTCAACCCAGCACAGTGAAATCGCGCGGAAATGTCTGCAATTTGGTGCGGACTGGGTCGATCACGGTCTGAGGACGTCTGCCGGCATCCGGCGGTCCTGACAGTCGTCACAGAGCGGGCGTTCCTGCCGTTCGATCAACGGCTTCCATGGCAGCGCAAGGGCATCAGCTGTTACCGCCTCGCTGAAAACTGACCAGCGGTGCTCGACGAAAATTGACCAGGGCCTGGGGCCGGCGGTTGCCTCCGCCAGCGGTCGGTTATTCGATACCCCGATCGCGGTGGGTCGGCGAGCACCTCCTGTGGGGCGAGTCGGACCTGTTCGCGCGACTTGATGCACCTTGGCCGTGTGGCTGCCGTCCGTAGCCGACGTTCCGAGGCGAACTTGATTGGTCTGCTAGCGCACGATGTGGCGAACCGACCGACCTTGACGCGTTACGTCACTCGTAATAGACGCGTCGAGTGATCCGTTCCTTCCGGGACAAGGATGTGGCACTGCTCTTTGATGACGTTCCGGTGAAGCGCTTCAGGGCGATCGAGCGACCTGCGCGTCGAAAGCTGCTGTACCTGCACCGCGCCCGCACCCTGGAAGACCTGAAGGTGCCGCCAGGAAACCATCTCGAGGCACTCAGGGGAGACCGCCGAGGGCAGCACAGCATCCGGATCAACGATCAGTGGCGCGTGTGCTTCACGTGGACAGACGGCGATGCACACGACGTCGAGATCGTGGATGACCACTGAGAGGCAAAGATGAAGACCACGAAGATGCTTGAACCCATCCCGCCGGGTGAGATCCTGATGGATCAGTTCATGCGGCCGCTGGGCATCAGCATCAATGCGTTGGCCCGCGACCTGGCGGTGCCGCCCAACCGCATCAGCGGCATCATCAACGGCACGCGGGCGATCACGGCCGATACGGCCCTCCGGTGGGCAAGTACTTCGGCGTGTCACCGGAGCTCTGGCTGGACCTCCAGTCGGATTGCGAACCTGCGCGTCGCGCGACAAGCCATCTGGCCGACGGTCGCGCCCGCCGTCAAGCCCAGGGTGGCGTGAACGCAGGTGAAGGAGGCCCGGGCCTCAGGCGATCAGCGAGAGAAAGACCTCCCCCACCCGGCATCGCCAGTGCATCCGCTATCATGAGCGCCATGCGCATCCTGGCTACCCTCTGCCTTTCCGCGGCACTCGTCGTGACGGCCGCGGCTCAATCCCCCACCGCTGCCGAGGGCTTCCTCGGCCGCTGGAACCTCACCGGCACCGGCGACGACAGCAACGCCGTGTTCTGGCTCGAAGTGAAGAACGAGGGCGGACAGCTCTCGGGCATGTTCCTCAACCGGGGCGGGAGTCCCGTGAAGCTGGCCTCGGTCGAGGTCAAGGGCAACGAGCTGGTCTTCACGACGGCGGCGCCCCAGGGTCGGACGGGTCAGACCCATCGCGCCACGCTGCAGGGCGGCAAGTTGACCGGCTCGGTCACGATGGGTGAGCGGACGGTGAACTGGGTGGGCGTACGGCCGCCGAAGTGGCCCGCCGCCAATGCCAACGCGGCGCACACCTATGGGCAGCCAGTCGAACTCGTCACCGGATCGCTCGACCCCTGGCGCCTGCAGCGTCCCGATCGGCCCGCCGGCTGGACGTTCGAGGACGGCGTCATGACCAACGAGGCCAAGGCCAACAATCTCGTCTCGAAGCAGACCTTCAAGGACTTCAGGATCCAGGCGGAGTACAAGGTCGACAAGGGCAGCAACAGCGGGATCTACCTCCGCGGCCGGTACGAACTCCAGGTGCTCGACGACTACGGCAAGGAGCCCGAGGAGCACCAGCACATGGCCATCTACGCCTGGACCAAGCCGGCCGTGAACGCCAGCAAGCAGCCGGGCGAGTGGCAGACGATGGAAGCCGTGCTCGTCGGCAACCGCGTGACCGTGACGCTCAACGGGCAGAAGGTGCACGACAACGCCGAGATTCAGGCGATCACCGGTGGTGCGCTCGACGCCAACGAGGAAGCGCCGGGCCCGATCATGCTACAGGGCGATCACGGCAAGGTCTGGTTCCGCAAGGTGACGGTCACGCCCATCGTCAAGCCGGGGACGTAGGGGGGACCGAGGGGTCGAGCGGGGTCAGACCTGCGGCGTGATCGAGCGGGGTCAGACCTGCCGGACGTCCGTTGGAGGTCTGACCCCGCCTCCGACGTCCGGCAGGTCTGACCCCACCCTCACTCACACTTTCGCCAGCTTCACCGGGTAGCTGCGGTACGAGTTCCACTGCGCCACGTACAGGTTCCCCGCCGCATCCGCGTACACGTCGTGCGGATGCTTGAACACGGCGTTGAACGGCACGAGCGGCTGCAGCACCTCGCCCTCGTAGCGCGGCGCCTCGCCACCGACCACCGACACCACGCGGTCGGCGCCATCCAGGATCAGAATCATCCCGTTCAGGCTGGCAATCGCCAGGTGGTTGTCGGCCATCGGCGCGACGTTGCTCGGCTGCGACCCGGGCACCGCCACCACGCGCAGCAGTTCGCCAGAGGCGCTGAACCACTTCAGGCGCTGGTTGGCGCGATCGCACACCAGCAGTTCGGGCCGCCCCTTCCGCTGATCGAGATACACGGCATGCGGCTGACGCAGATGTTCGGGCGCGTCACCTGCCCCGCCGAACGTCTTGATGTACGTCCATTCGGGATCGAAGTGATGGATGTAGTGTGAGCCGTACCCATCACTCACGAAGAAGTCGCCGTCGGGCAGCACCGCGACGTTGGTCGGGCTGTACTTGGTGATGTCCGGATACCGGGCCGCCACGGCGTCCGGCGTGATGCGGCGCACTTCCCGTCCATCGGGCGCGCACAGCGAGACGACCCCACCGGTGTCGGTGATCCACAACTGCTCGTCCCCGGTGCCCCCGTCGCGAAACTCGAGCGCGTGGGCCTTTGGAAAGCGGTCCTCCCGCTTCGACACGAACTCGCCGTCCTTCGTATAGACCACGATGTTGTTGCGCGTGTCGTTGGTGAGCAGCACGATTCGGCCGGCGCGATCTTCGGTGATCGCATGGCAGTCCTCGACCGGCACGCGGGCCCTGTCGAGATGCCCCCAGCCGCGCAGGACGCGATAGCGGAAGACGCCCTGTCCGAGCAGGGGCTCCTCGGTGGACGATGAAGTCGTCGAACTGTGCGTACCGGTAGGCATGGGGATGGCCGCCGCGCCGGCCGTGGTCATGGCCACGCCCGTCGCCGTCAACAGGAAGTCTCGCTTGGTCATCATGACGATTGGTCCTTGGTGCGCGCATCGTAGTCCGTGGACGGGGTGGCTGTCACGGACAGGCCGGCACCGAGCCCCACCATGCGCACCAGCGCGAGGGCATTGCGCGACCGTGCCGGTCCTTCACGCAACTGGTAGTCGAAGCGCATGACCGGCACGCCGTCCCGCTCCTCGAGGTGCTCGGTGAAGTGGACGTGGCGCGCATGCCTGCGGAATTCAGGGGCGTGGACGAGGTGCAGATCGTGGGTGGTCAAGGCGCCGATGGCGGCGCTGCGTGCAAGATGCTCGACGATGTGGCGGATGGCGACCTGCCGCTCTTCGCTGTTCGTCCCCTGGAGCACCTCGTCGAGCAGGTAGAACACACGCGGCTGCCCCGGCCGCCTTGGACGGTCGGCGGCCTCGACCACCTCCTTCAGCCGCAGCAACGCCGCCATGAAGTACGACACCCCGTCGGCCAGCGAATCGGCGATGCGAATGCTGGTTTCGAGCCGCAGCGGCGGAAGCGTCAGCGATCGTGCACATACCGGGGTACCCAGTTGTGCGAGCACCACGTTCAGGCCGAGCCCGCGCAGCAGCGTGCTCTTCCCCGACATGTTCGACCCCGTCACCACGAGCACCGTGCCTGGAGGCCCGACGGCGACGTCGTTGTGGACGCGTGTGTCCGCGGCAAGCAGCGGGTGTCCGAGTGCCGCGGCCTCGAGGGTGTCGGCCGTGCCATCGAGCCGGGGATAGTTCCAGGTCGGCTCGTCGTGGGCCAGTCCGGCAAGCGTCGCGAGCGCGTCCAGGTCTGCAAGCGCGTCGAACCAGCCGCGCAGGTGTGCGCCGTGCCGCGCATTCCAGCGTTCGAGGGAACAGGCGACGTGCAGGTCCCAGGCGGTGAGGCTGTGGACGAACACGTGTGGGAGGTGCGACCAGCGCAGGTCGGCGAGGTCCACGCGCCGCCCCAGCGACGCCAGCGCCTGCGAGGCCGACCACTCGCCGTCGCGTAACTTCGCCTGCAGCGCATTGAGTTGCGCGCTCTCGAAGCGAGCGCTTTCCCACCGCTCGAGCATCACCCCGTAGCGACGCACCTCTCCTGAGATCGCATCCGACCCGGCGAACGCGCGGCGGACCTGACGGCCGAACGCCACGCGCAAGCCCCAGGCCAGGCCGACGACGGCCAGCCACCCGCCGGCGACGCGGGCGCCACCACGGTCGGCGAGCAGCAGCGCGAGCGACGCCAGCGGCACGACGCCCACGAGGGCGGCCAGCCACCGGCTCGCCAGCAGGGTGCCACGGCCATCGGCCCAGGCAAACAGCGTGGCGGGTGCCGCACTGCGAAACGCCGCCGACGAGAGCGCTTCGGCCAGCAGCGCCTCGCGCAGCTCGGGCATGCCGGCAAGCTCTCGGACGGCCGCCTGCCTCGCCGCGAGCAGGTCGAACGACTCGCCCCGGCACGCCGTATCCAGCCACGCCAGCAGCCGCGTGTCGCCGTGCGGCGTGGCCGTGCGCCCGAGCAGTTGTCGAAGCGACGCCCGTCCGAAGAGGTCGAGATCCGAGGCAGCCGATGGGGTGCCGCGTGGCACCTCGGAATGGAGGTGGACGTCGGACGTTCCCCCGTCAGGCAGCCCCGACCAGTCGCGGGCCATCCGCGCCAGGCCTTCGTGGCCCAGACGCACACGTGCGTCGGCCCGTCGTCTCGAGGCTTCCACGCGGTCGTGCCACCACACCAGTCCGACAAACGTCAGGACGCCGAGCGCGACGAGCCCCCAGCCGATACCCGGGGCAAGGCGTCCGTACCCTGCCGTCAGGACGACGAGCACGGCCACCGTCACCGCCACCGAGAGCCTGCCTCGCGACAGCCGGCGGGACGTCGTGGTCAGGGCGCTCGCCGTACGCGTCCAGGTCTCGATGCCGCTCAGATGGTGGACGCGCGGGGTGCGCTCGGCGGGGACGACTGTCATCTGCGCGATTATCCACCGCCGTCCTGGCGTACACTACCCGGCATCCAGGAGGGCAATCGCCTATGTTCACGAAGACCACGCTCGCCGCCGTGTGCGCGGTGGCCGTCGCCGCAGGCGCGACGTCGATCATGCAGGCGCAACAATCGTCGATGAGCTTCTTCATCACCAGCAAGGGTCCCGGCAACGGTGCCAATCTCGGGGGCCTCGCCGGGGCCGACAAGCACTGTCAGACGCTGGCGGCGGCGGCCGGGGCGGGCGGCCGAACGTGGCGGGCCTACCTCAGCGCGGCAGCGGCTGATGGCCAGCCGGCCGTGAATGCCCGCGATCGCATTGGCGCCGGGCCGTGGGTGAACGCCAAGGGCGTGACGGTGGCGACATCGGTCGCGGATCTGCACAGCGACGCCAACAAGCTGTCGAAAGAGAACTCGCTGTCCGAGTCCGGCGAGCAGATCAGCGGTCGGGGCGACACGCCGAACCGTCACGACATCCTGACGGGTACGAATGCCGACGGCACGTTGGCCACCGGCGATACCAACCTCACCTGCGGCAACTGGACGTCGGGTGGTGACGGCAGTGCGATGGTCGGCCATCACGATCGGCAGGGTGGGGGCGCGAACCCGACCTCGTGGAACGCGGCGCATCCGTCGCGCGGGTGCAGCCAGGCGAACTTGCAGGCCACGGGGGGCGATGGCCTGTTCTACTGCTTCGCGACCAAGTGAGGCGCACGGCCTGCCAGACGTCCCATCGTCTGGCAGGTCTGACCCCGGACCATCGTCTGGCAGGTCTGACCCCACTCCAGCATCTGGCAGGTCTGACCCCACTAGCGACGGCTCGCAGGTCTGACCCCGGAGATGTGCGACCCGTCGGCCAACTGGTCGGCGGGATGCACCACGACCTCCTCGCCCGCCTGCACGCCGTCGAGGATCTGCACCATCCGGTCGCTCTGCCGGCCAATGCGTACCGCTCGGCGCTCGGCGCGGTCGCCCGCCGCCACAAACAGCGCCCATCCGTCGCCCTCGCGAAACACACTGCCGAGCGGCACGGCCAGCACGTCAGGCGCCTCCCACACGATGGCACGCACCTCGACGCGATAACCATCGCCGAGCCCGCGCCACGCCTCGGCGCCGCCCTCGGGCACGATCACCACGTTCACCCGCTGCTCCTCCACCCCGAGCGCCGAAATCTTGGAGAAGCCGGACGGCTCGATGCGGCGCACCCGGCCTTCCAGTGTGGATGGACCGCCCCACTGCTCGATGAGCACGGGTGTGCCTTCCCGCAGTTGCACCGCGTCGGCCGACAGGTAATTAGCGACGATCTCGAGCGTGCTGACGTCGCCGATGTCGACGAGGCCTTCGCCCGCCGGCACCACGCCTTCGCTGACCCGCAGCCGGCGCAACACCGTGCCGTCGACCGGCGCCCGCAGCGACAGGGGCGCCGCCTGCGTGCGGCCGTCGGTCGGTCCGGCCAGGGCCGCAGCGGCGCGCGCGGCCTCCAGG
>JAEZDP010000033.1 GCA_023418055.1 Acidobacteriota bacterium | reverse complement strand
CCGAAGGGGTACGTGTTGTACGACGGCTCGAAGAAGGCTTCGTCACTCAGGCCGGGTTCGAGACCTTCGGGCAGCGGCACTGGGACGTAGGCATACGCGGCCACGTCGGCAAACGCCTTGGCGGAATGCGGAGCACCCTTGACCGCGATGGTGCCGTTCTCGAACACCAGGTCGTCCTCGTGCGCCTCGAGGAGCGCCGCGGCGAACTTCGCCATCTTTCCTTTGACCTTGTTGCCCGCCATGTGGAGGGCGGTGCCTCCGACCGCCTGGGAGCGGCTACCGAACGTGCCGATGCCCTGTTTCACGACACCCGTGTCGCCGTGGAGAATCGTCACGTGTTCGAGGGGCACGCCGAACTGGTCGGCGAGCATCTGGGCGAACGTGGTTTCGTTGCCTTGTCCGTGCGGTGATGCACCGGTGGTGGCACTGATCCGTCCGTCGCGCTCGATGGTCACTTGTGAGTATTCCCAGCCACCGGTCGGCAAGGCGGCCGAGGGGCCGATGCCGCATACCTCCACGTACATGGCCAGGCCGAGGCCCACGAGCCGACCGTCGGCGCGGGCGGCGTCGCGTTCGGCTTTCAGCCCGTCCCAGTTCGCGGCCTGGAGCGCGGCATCGAGCGCCTTCTCGTAGTCGCCGGAATCGTAGACGGCGCCCATCTGCGTGGCGAAGGGAAACTGCTCGGGCTGGATGAAGTTCTTCCGCCGGAGTTCGGCAGGGTCCATCTGCAATTCGCGCGCGAGCATGTCGATGGCGCGCTCGACGAAGTACGTCGCTTCGGGGCGACCGGCGCCACGATAGGCGTCCGTCGGCGTCTTGTTCGTGAAGACTTCGGTGATGGTCACCCTGATGGCAGGGATGTCGTAGGTGGCGTTGGCCATCATCATCGTCAGCGTCGGAATGGCGGCGGTCAGGAGCATGTTGTAGGCACCGATGTCGCAGACCAGCCGCAGCTTGAGGCCACGGATCTTCCCGTCGCGCGTGGCCGCCACATCGACGTACCCGATGATGTCGCGCCCGTGCGTGGTGGCGACGAAGGCTTCGGACCGCTCCTCGATCCACTTCACGGGAAGCCCCAGCCGCTTCGAGATCGCGGCCGCGACATATTCCTCACCGTAGATGTTGATCTTGGCGCCGAAGCCCCCGCCCACCTCCGGCGCGATGGCGCGCACCTGGTTCTGTCCGAGGTCGCAGAGGGCGGCTATGAAGCTGCGCAGGATGTGAGGGTTCTGCGTGGACGACCAGATGGTCATCGAGCCTTTGCCTGGCTCGTAGTGCGCGACGACGCCGCGCGGCTCCATCGCACTTGGCGCAAGCCTCTGGTTCGTCATCCGCTGCGACACGACGACTTCCGCCTCGGCAAATGCCTTGTCGATCGCGGTGTCATCCACGCCCTCCGGCGTCACGCCTGTGCCACCCGGCACCAGCGGCACCGCGAGGTTGTTGGCAAAGTCCGCATGGATGACCGCCGCCTGGCTGGTCATCGCCGCCTCGGGGTCCACGACCGCGGCGAGCGGGTCGTACTCGACGACGATCGCATCCGCGGCGTCCCGAGCCGTATAACGGTCGCTGGCGACGACGACGGCAACCGGCTCGCCCACATGGCGCACGACGTCCACGGCGACCGCGTGGTGCGGGGGTGAGGGGAAGGGCGTGCCAATCGGCATGGGCCCGAGGAACTCGACGATCTGGGCACCAGTGAAGATCGCTTCCACGCCAGCCATCCCCGCTGCGGCGGTGGTGTCAATCGAGAGGATGCGGCCGTGGGCCACCTCCGCGCGCTTGAAAGCCAGGTACTGCAGACCTGGCAGGGTCACATCGTCGACGTAGGTGCCGCGGCCCTGAATGAGACGCGGGTCCTCGCGCCGCTTGACTCGCTGGCCGACGAGCTTCGGCAGGACAGGTGCTCCGGGCATGGCTCACTCCCCGCTGGCGGCGTGCTGGATGGCGTTGACGATGTGTTGGTAGCCCGTACACCGGCAGAAGTTGCCGGCAATGCCTTCGCGGATCTGCGCCTCGGTGGGGTGAGGGATCCGGTCGAGCAGTTGGACCGCCGAAAGGATCATGCCGGCAGTGCAGTACCCGCATTGCAGACCGTGCTCTTCCCAGAACCCCACCTGCAGCGCGTGGAGTTGGCCGTCCCTGGCCAGACCCTCGATGGTGGTCACCTCCGAGCCTTCGGCCTGGACGGCAAACAGCGTGCAGGACTTCGCGCTGCGACCGTCGATCAACACCGTGCACGACCCGCACTGGCTCGTGTCGCAGCCGACCTTGGTTCCAGTGAGGCCCACGGTGTCCCGCAGGAAGTGCACGAGCAACAGACGTGGCTCGACTTCGCGCGACACCGCGCGGCCATTGACCGTAACGCTGACGGGTACCTTCATCGGCCCCTCCTTGACGGAAGCGCCCCTTATATCACGAGCGGTGGCGTGTCAATAGCATGGATGGCGATGGCGGCGGCGGCCGGAGCGAGGCCTGACGTGCTCGTGAGACCGCAGTACTATGCCGTCATGAAGCAGATCCTCCCCTCTGTTCTCGCCATCACGCTGTTTGGCGCCACCACCGTGGCACTGCAGCCGACCACCCCTCGCCCCCTCAACATCATCGCGTTCGGGGCCCATCCAGACGACGCCGAACTCAAGGCCGCGGGCGTCGCGGCGTTGTGGGCCGCCAACGGACACAAGGTGAAGTTCGTCGCCATGACCAACGGCGACATCGGCCACTTCGAGCAGGCAGGCGGGCCGCTTGCGCAGCGCCGCTACAAGGAAGTGCAGGAATGCGCGCGCATCCTGGGCATCACCACCGACGTGCTCGACATCCACGACGGCGAACTGGTGCCCGACCTCGAGACGCGCAAGACCGTGGCGCGCAAGATTCGCGAGTGGGACGCCGACATCGTCATGGGCCACCGGCCGTACGACTATCACGCCGACCACCGCTACACGGGGGTGCTGCTCAACGACGCCGCCGTGGTCGTGGCTGCCCCGTTCTTCACGCCCGACACGCCGCCGACGCGCGGCAACCCGATCTTCCTGTCGTATTCGGACAACTTTCAGGACCCGAAGCCCTTCACGCCCGATGTGGTGGTGGACATCGACGCCGCGGCCGACAAGAAGTGGCAGTGCATCTCGGCGATGCCGTCGCAGTTCGGCGACCGCGACTCGTGGCAGGGTCGCACCAGGCCTGACGTGCCCGACTCCGACACCGAGCGCCCGGCTTACCTGCTGAAGCTGGCCCAGGGACGGACGGCGGCCGTCGCCGACCAGTATCGCGACCGGCTGATCGAGCTCTATGGGCAGGAGCGTGGCAGCAAGGTGCGCTACGCCGAGGCCTTCCAGCTGAATCAGTACGGCCGGCAGCTGCCGGTCGACGAGCTGAGGACGCTGTTTCCGACCTTCTGAGACGGGATACTATTCGCCATCATGAAACAGATCATCGCTTCCGCTCTCGCCGTGTCGCTGCTCGGCGTCTCCGCCGCCGCGCTGCAACCGGCCACACCCCGACCGCTCAACATCATCGCCTTCGGCGCCCACCCCGACGATGCGGAGTTGAAGGCCTCCGGCGTGGCTGCCTTGTGGGCGGCTGCGGGCCACAAGGTGAAGTTCGTCGCCATGACCAACGGCGACATCGGGCACTTCTCGCAGGCCGGCGGCCCACTCGCGCAGCGTCGGTACAAGGAGACGCAGGAGTGCGCCCGCATCCTCGGCATCACGACCGACGTGATGGACATCCACGACGGCGAACTCGTGCCCGACCTCGAGACGCGCAAGAAGGTCGCCCGCAAGATCCGTGAGTGGCAAGCCGACATCGTGATGGGCCATCGCCCCTACGACTACCATCCCGACCACCGCTACACGGGCGTGCTGCTCAACGACGCCGCGGTGGTGGTGGCGGCACCCTTCTTCGTGCCAGACACGCCGCCCACCCAGGGCAACCCCATCTTCATGCACTACTCCGACGGGTTCGAGGATCCGAAGCCGTTCAGCCCCGACCTCGTGGTGGACATCGATGCCGCGGCCGACAAGAAGTGGGGCTGTGTCTCGGCGATGCCGTCGCAGTTTGCCGACAAGGACTCGTGGGGCGGACGCTACGGCCGGAACGTGCCCGAAGGCGATGCCGAGCGGGCCGCGTTCATCCTGAACGGCCACAAGCGCCGCAACGAAGCCGTCGCCAACCAGTACCGCGAGAAGCTCATCGAACTCTACGGGAAGGAGCGCGGCAGCAAGGTGCAGTATGCCGAAGCCTTCGCGCTCAACCAGTACGGGCGGCAGGTGCCGGTGGACGAACTGAAGAAGATGTTCCCGACGTACTGAGCCGGCGACCACGAGGGCCCCGCCTCGGCGAGGCGGGGCCTACCATGTCCTGACTCAGTCGGCGCGCCGCGGCGAGGCGCGCCCTACCTCACCTCGGAGAGGGCGACGGGCGCGCCGCCCTTCGCCTTGCTCATGTCGGCGGCCTCCATGAACGCCAGCGTCTCGAGCGTCTCTTCAGGCGTCACTGGCGGCTTACCAGTCTTGAAGAACTCGATCGTCCGCACCAGCAGGCCGTAGTACCCCACCCGCGGCTTCTGCACGGCCGCCGCGCTCTCGGGCGTCGTGATGACGATGGCGTCGCTGCCGAAGGCAATCTGGCCGTAACCCGTCTTGCCGTCACGCACGCCGCGCACGGTGCCGATGCGCCCGTCGCGCCACTCCCCCACGACGACGTCCGCGCCGTCAGTGTGCGTCCGCGTCACCTTCACGCAGCCCGGCCCCATGATCGTGTAGAGCGCCTCGACCGCGTGGACGCCGTACCAGAACAGGTCGGGATGGTGCGGCTCGATGGTCGCCGGTCCGAACGTCGTCGCGCCCAGCACCTTGCCGATGCGCGTGTCGGTGACGAGCCCCTGCACGTCTTCAGTGAAGCGCCGCGAGGATGCGCTGTAGACGGGCGTGCCGGCCGCCTTCGCGAGGCGCACGATTTCGGCGGCGTCCCTGTAGCTGCCCGCCATCGGTTTGTCGATGAACAGCGGCTTCTTCGCCGCGATGACCGGACGCGCCTGCTCGAGGTGCACGCGACCGTCCACGCTGGTCAGCATGACCACGTCCACCTTCGGCAGCAGCGCCTCGACGCTGGGCACGATCTCGATCTGCCACTTGTCGCGCAGCGTGGCGGTGAAGCCGTCCACGCGGGTCGCGCTGGCCTCCACGTCGGGGCTGCCGCCCTTGACCGCGGCCACGACACGCGCCCCGGGCACGTGGTCGGGATGAGCCGGATCGTTGAGCAGTTGCGTGAACGCCACCACGTGCGACGTGTCGAGCCCGATGAGCCCCACGCGCAGCGGCTGTCCCGGGGACGTGCCCTGAGGTTGCGCTTCGGCTGCGGGGGTGGCGAGTCCGATGATGGACGCGAGCAGGACGGGGATGAGGACGAGGGATCTACGCATGTGAGTCAGTTCCGTTCGGTCAACGAGGCGGGATCCGCCAGAAGGGCCGCGTCGAGCAGCGATGCGGCTGCAGCATCGAGGTGGACAAAGGCACGGGCGTGGGTGCGCACGAGCGACGCCGGGCACGACGGCGCGACAGGGCCGGTCAAGGCGGCACGCACGGCCTCGGCCTTTCGCCGGTCGGGCACGCAGGCGATGACCGTGCCGGCGCGCATCAGCGTGGGCAACGTCACGGTGAGTGCGGTGGTGGGCGCAGTGGCGAGGCTGGTGAAGTGGCCCTCGCCCACCTGCTGCAGACGGCACGGCTCGTCCATCTCGACACGTTTGACGACGAGCGGGTCGTGGAAATCGGCCACGTGCGGATCGTTGAACGCGAGGTGCCCGTTCTCGCCGAAGCCCACGCAGCTGAGATCGATCGGCCCGGCATCGAGCAACGCGGCGTAGCGCGCCATCTCAGCCTCGACGTCATCGGCGTCGCCCGCCAGTTCGTGGACGGCCGCGGCGTTCACATGGGCTGCGAGGTGCTCGCGCAGCCAGCGACGGAAGCTGGCCGGGTGCGACGCCGGCATCCCGAGGTACTCGTCCATGTGGAAGACCTCGACCTGAGACCAGGGCACTTCCTGACCGTGCACCAGGGCGGCGATGAAACCGGCCTGCGACGGGCCGGTGCCGATGATGACGCGGGCGCGGCCCCGCTGCCCCACGGCCTCGCGCAACACCTGGGCGGCCTGACGCGCGGCCGCTTCGCCCATCGCCTCGGATGTCTCGTGCACCGTCACGCGTGCGCCGTCCACCATTCCTGTCGTCGTCATAACTGCGGCTCCAGCAGGTCGCGGCCCTGCCGACCACGTGTGCGTGCGACCCCGGCGGCCGGCGGCGCACACGACTCGCCCTTCACGAGGCGCGTCGGTACCATCACGTGCCGAGGGGGCTGGTCGGGGCTGGCGATCCGCGTGATGACCTGTTCGGCGAGCGCCCGGCCAATCTGCTCGAGGAAGATGTGCACGGTGGTCAGCCGCGGATGCATCGTGGCGGCCTCGATGTCGTCGAGGCCCGCGACGCTCACGTCACGCGGCACCCGGCGTCCCGAGTCGCGCAACGCCTCACAGGCGCCCTGCGCCGCGGCATCCGACCCAGCGAAGATGGCCGTGACCGGCGCGCCGGTGGCCAGCAGCGACTTCGTCCCGAGGTACCCCGCTTCACGGGCCTGCTCCGTGTCGGGCGACATGTCCGCGGGCGCGAGCCCCGCGACGCGCATGGCACGCGCGTAGCCGTCGTAGCAGCGGTCGAACCACGGCAGGCGACGGTTGCCGACGAACCAGATGGCCTCGTGTCCGAGCGACTGCAGGTACGACGTCAGGCGATAGCTCCCATCCACATCGTCGTAATCCACGACGTCGTAGCGGCCGCCCGGCCGCGGGTGCAGCACGTTGTTGCCCTGGACGGCCACCGGCTGCCCCGTCGCCTCGAGGACCTCGAGCAGGTTCGAGGCGTGCGGGCCCGAAAGGATGAAGCCGTCGACGAAGTCGCGGCGTTGAAGGATGGGTGGCACCGGCAGATCGGCGGCCGGCACGTCGGGCCTGTAGGACATCGAGACGAACACGACGTGATAGCCGTGTTCGGCACAATACGCTTCGGCACCGGCGAGGATGCGTGAGTGGAACGGATGCAGCAGCGGCCGGTTGCCGAGCACGAAGGCCAGGAGCCGTGGCCGGCGTCGGTCGCGGGGGTCGAAGGCGAGTTGCTCGGCGGCCTGCTGCACACGCTCGGCGATGTCGGGGCTCACGCGTCCGGTCCGGTTGATGACCCGTGAGACGGTGGCCGGGCTGACCCCTGCGGCCCTGGCGATGTCCTGCAACCGCACCTTCTTGGCGGTCACGACGCAGGTGTCCTTGGCGCCGCCACGTCGAACGTGGGGGGGTCAGCTCGTTGCTGCCGGGAAGACATGCGCATGGGTCGGGAGTGAACCGTGGGCATCCTTCCAGAGGAACGACGCGGGGTCAAGAAAACATTCACGGTTCCACGGAAAATTTTCTTGACTTCAGCGCCGCTTGATTCATGCTAGGCGCCATCGCACGGCAGCCCATCGGCCAGGATCTCCCATCGCTCGACCCAGAGACGTTACCCGGAGGCGTCATCATGAAACCCATCACCCGAACGACCCGATTGTGCCGGTTCGGCCCACTGTTTGCGATGTTCGCGCTCGCAACGTGGCTGCTGCCGGCCTCCCTCTCCGCCCAGGCGCTCTATGGCAGCGTCACCGGATCGGTGACCGACGACTCCGGCGGCAGCATCCCTGGCGTCACCGTCACGCTGGCCAGTGAGACGACCGGGCTCTCGCTCGACGCGGTGACCGACGACCAGGGCCTCTACACGGTCCGCAACGCGCTGCCGGGCACCTACACGCTGCGCGCGTCGCTGCAGGGGTTCAAGACCTTCGAGCAGACCGGCATTCCCGTGACGGCCGGCAGCATCATCCGCGTCAACGCAAAGCTCGAGATCGGCGATCTGTCCGAATCGATCACGGTGACGACCGAGGCGGCGCTCCTCAAGACCGACAAGGCGGACGTCAGCGTGGAACTCAAGCCGAAGGAGATCACCGACCTTCCGCTGAACCAGTACCGCAACTACCAGACGCTGATGAACCTGGTGCCGGGCGCCACGCCGGGCACGTTCCAGAACTCGACGGGTTCGACGCCGCAGCGCTCGCTGCGCACGTTCGTCAACGGCACCAACCCGAACAACAACAGCACGCGCATCGACGGCGCGGCCAGCATCAACATCTGGCTGCCGCACCACGCGGGCATGGTGGCCTCGGCCGAGACCATCGACACGGTCAACATCGTGACCAACAACTTCGACGCCGACACCGGGATGGCTGGCGGCGCCGCGATTGCGGTCGTCACCAAGTCGGGCACCAACGAGCTGCGCGGCTCGGGCTTCTTCTTCAACAACAACGAGGCCCTGAACGCCAACACGTTCTTCAACAACGCCAACGGGCTGAGCAAGCCGGACATGACACAGTCGATCTACGGCGGCACGCTCGGTGGCCCCGTGGTGCGCAACCGCCTCTTCTACTTCGGCTCGTGGGAGCGTTTCACCGAGCAGCGCGGCTTCCAGGAGACCTTCTCGGTGCCCACCGCGCGGATGCGTGAGGGCGACTTCGGCGAGGTGCTGGCCGCGTTCCCCAACTTCCGGCTGTACGACCCGCTGACGGGCAACCCCAACGGCTCGGGCCGTTCGGAGTTCCCGGGCGCAGTGATTCCCGCCAACCGCATCAGCGACATCTCACGCCGCATCAACGAGGTCTACCCGCTGCCCAACGCCTCGGCCGACCTCAACCGCAACGGCATCGCCGACGACTACGTGGTCGAGCGGCAGCCGAAGTTCGACCGCGACAACTTCGACGCGAAAGTCACCTTCAACCGCTCGAGCGCGCACCAGATCTGGGGCAAGTACTCGTACCTCACGGCGGACGTGCAGGACCGCTTCCAGCTCGGGTTCACCGATCCGGCGCCTGCGCCCACCGTCAACCACGCCCCCGTGGTCGGGCACACGTGGACGCTCTCGCCCACGCTCATCCTCGACGGCAGCGCCGGCGTGACGTGGAACGAGCAGTCGGGCCTCGCGCCTGACTACGGCACCAACTACGGCTCCGAGATCTGGGGCATTCCGGGCACCAACGGGCCGGACATCCGCCAGAGCGGCATGCCCATCGTCACCACGGGGTTTGCGCAGCTGGGCAACAACTCGTCGTGGAATCCTTACTTCTACACGACGCGCGTGTTCTCGTTCTCGCAGGCGCTGACCAAGGTGGCCGGACGCCACGAACTGCGCTTCGGCTACGACGCCAACCATCTCGAGATGAACCACTGGCAGCCGGAAATTGGCTCGGGCCCGCGCGGCTCGTTCACCTTCGGCGGCAACGTCACGGGCGCCACGGGCTACCAGCCGATCGGCGGCTTCAACACCTACGGCGGGTTCCTCCTCGGGCTGCCGACGGCCTACGGCAAGAGCGTGCAGGCCGAATTGATGACCACGCGCGAGTGGCAGCACGGGCTCTACGTGCGTGACCGCTGGCAGGTGAACGACAAGCTCACGCTCAACGGCGGGCTGCGCTTCGAGATGTACCCCGTGATGAGCCGGGCGGACCGCGGCATCGAGCGGCTCGACTTCGACACGTGGGAGGTGCTCATCGGCGGACGTGGCGGCGTACCCGAAGACGTCGGCCTGAACCCCAAGAGCGTGTACATCGCGCCGCGGATCGGCGCCGCCTACCGGATCAACGAGAACACCGTGTTCCGCACCGGCTACGGCATGACGGTCAACCCGCTGCCCTGGTCGCGTCCGTTGCGTGGGTTCTACCCGCTGACGATTGCCTTCAGCGATTCGGCCGCCGGCTTCAACTACATCGGCTCGCTCGAGGAGGGCATCCCGAACATCGCGACGCCGGACCTGAGCACCGGCCGCGTCCGTCTGCCGAGCGGCGTGGACATGCGCACGCCGAACCCCGGTCCGGGCAACGTGGACCGCGCCTCGCTGCACCAGTGGAACGTGACGCTCGAGCGTCGCCTGCCGTACGACCTCGTCGGCACGGTGGCCTACGTGGGCACGCGCACCAACGGCGGGTACGCCGACATCAACCTGAACTACGCGCAGCCGGGCACGGGCAATGCCGGCCGACAGTTCTTCGCGCAGTCGGGCAACGCCAACATCCTCGACTGGGGTGCCTGGACGACCTCGAAGTACCACTCGCTGCAGACCTCGCTGAACCGGCCCTTCAAGAATGGCCTCCTGCTGAAGGGCGCCTACACCTGGAGCAAGGCCATGAACATGGCCGACGAGGACGGCTGGACCGGGCTCACCTGGAACATCCCCGACCAGCGGCATCGTAACTACGCGCGCGGCGGGTACGACCGCACCCACGTGCTGCAGATGGGGTTCGTCTACGAACTGCCCTTCCTGCGCGACAGCACCAACCCTGTGGCGTACGTCGTGAAGGACTGGCAGGTGAACGGCATCTTCTCGGCCTTCTCGGGCACGCCGTTCTCCATCGGCGGCAACAACCCGCAGCTGCTCGCGCCGGGCGCCGGCTCCGTGCTGGCCAACCAGGTCGGCGAACTGCGCCGTGTGGGTTCGCCAGGTCCTGACGAGAAGTTCTATGACCCGTCAGCGTTTGCCCACCCGACCGGGCTGCAGTGGGGCGACACCGGGCGTAACGCCTTCCGTGGCCCCTCGGTCTGGAACCTCGACTTCTCGGCGTTCCGGAACATCCCGATCGGCCGCTACCGCATCGAGCTTCGCGCGCAGGCGGTGAACGTGCTGAACCACTCGCGGTGGCTCAACCCCGACACGGGCATCAACAGCCCCACGTTCATGCAGCACGTCTCGGCGGGCTCGGTCGACGCACCGCGCAGCGTCCAGCTCGGCATCCGCTTCGCGTTCTGAGGTTCTGACGCGCAGTACCCCTTCCGCCCGCACGCAACGCCACCGGCGTCGCGTGCGGGCGTTGTTCGTTGCAGTGCCTGATTCCAGAGGAGACCTCCCGATGAGCAGTTCCCTGTCTGCCGTGTCCCGCCGGTCGTTCATGGCCGTCGCCGGTAAGGGCGCGGTCGCCGCGTCGGTCGCTGGTGTCGCACCCGCCATCGTCCCGGCGTCGGTGTTCGGCGCCAACGCGCCCTCCAACCGGATCAACATCGGCGCCATCGGCGTGGGTCGTATCTCGCGCGATCACGACATGCCCGAGACGCTCAAGCACGAGCGCGCCCGCATCATGGCGGTGTGCGACCTCGACCGGCGCCGCCTCGAAGACGGCAAGGTCTTCGTCAACGCGTACTACAGCAATCAGTCGGGCGCCGCCTACGACGGCGTCCGCATGTACGACGACCACCGCGAGCTGCTGGCGAACCCCGACATCGACGCCGTGCTCATCAGCACGCCCGATCATCAACACGCCCCGGTGGCCATCCACGCGGTGGAAGCCGGCAAGGACGTCTATCTGCAGAAGCCGGCCTCGCTCACCATCGCCGAGGGCCGCGCCCTCAGCAACGCCGTGCACCGCACGGGTCGCATCCTGCAGATTGGCAGCCAGAATCGATCACTCCCCCAGTTCCGCTATGCGTGCGAACTCGTGCGCAACGGCCGCATCGGCCAGCTGAAGACCGTCGAGGTGGGGCTGGCGGCCGACCCGGCGGGCGGTGAGGAGCCCGAGATGCCCGTGCCCTCGCACTTCAACTACGACGCGTGGCTCGGGTCCACCCCACACGTGTACTACACCGAGAAGCGCGTGCATCCCCAGGTGGGCTACGACCGTCCGGGCTGGCTGCGCTGCGAACAGTTCGGCGCCGGCATGATCACCGGTTGGGGGGCGCACCACATCGACATGGCGCACTGGGGCATGGGCGCGGAGTACACCGGGCCCGTCGAGGTCTGGGGCAAGGCGGAGTTCCCCACCAGCGGGCTGTGGGACGTGCACGGGGCCTTCCGCACCGAGGCGCGCTATGCCGATGGCGTGCACATGATCGCCAGCGACAGCCTGCCGACGGGCGTCAAGTTCACGGGAACCGAAGGCTGGATCTACGTCAATCGCGTCAGCCAGGTCACCGGCAGCGACCCGGCGTCGAACCTCACCAATCCCAAGGCCCTCGATGCCAGCGACCGCCGCATCATCACCTCGGTCATCGGGCCAGACGAGATCCACCTGATCGAGAGCGACGACCACCACGGGAACTGGCTCGACGCCATCCGCACGCGCCAGACGCCGCTGGCGCCGGTTGAGGTCGGGCACCGGTCGTGCACCGCCTGCCTGCTGCACCACATGGCGATGAAGGCCGGGCGCACGCTGCACTGGGACCCGATGCGCGAGCGCTTCAAGAATGACGACGAAGCCAACACCTGGTTGTCGCGCCCGCAGCGCTGGCCGTACGCGATCGAGGGGTAGGTGGCGGCGCCCCGCCTCGGCGAGGCGGGGGCTACCTCATCTCGGAACGCCAGTTCCCACCCCGGCTCCACACGACTGGCGCACCACCAGGGTCGTCTGCAGGAAGATGTCGCGGGCGGGCAGGTCGGGGCTGTCAAGCCGCTCCATCATTGCGGCGGCCGCGGCCACGCCGATCTGTCGCGTCGGCTGCCGCACCGTCGTCAGCGGCACCGGCAGGAACTGCGCAAACTCCGCATCGTCGAAGCCGACGAGCCGGACGTCGCCGGGGACCGTCCGCCCAAGCGCCAGCAGCGACCGCATCGCATCGGCGGCCAGCCGGTCGTTGGCGCACACGATGGCGTCGAGCCGCGTCCGTTCGAGTTCGCGCGCGAACGCGTCCACGTCGGATGGCGTCACCTCGAGTTCCAGAGCGCCGTCGGGACGCACGCCACCGTCGGCCAGCGCTTCACGGTAGCCGGCTCGCCGCGCCTGCACCGTCGGCGCGCCAAGTGGCCTGGCCAGGAACGCGATGCGAGTGGCGCCCGCCGCGAGGAGATGCGCCGTCGCCAGGTAGCCGGCGCGCCGGTTGTCGATGCCGATGAGATCGTAAGGCCCGCGCAGCGGGTAGGGATACACCGACCGGTCGAGCAGCACCACGGGGATGTGGGCAGCATCGAAGGCGTCGACGATGCGGCGGTTGACGCGGTCGGCCTGAGGCAGGCCCTCGAGCGGCGCGAAGAAGACCCCTGCCACGCCGCGGTCCACGTACTCCTGACACACGGCCCAGGCCGCATCGGCCCGGGCCTCCGGTTGCGGCGGCAGGCCATTGCGCACGAAGGCCACGCGACGCTCCTGCGGCGCGGTCATCAGCCCCTCGAGCATCGGCTCGAAGATGTCGGTGTCGACGGCGTCGGGCACGAGCACGCCGAAGGTCACCGTGTCGCCCTCTGCGCGCGTCTTCTGCACGTAGGTGCCAGAGCCGACGCGCCGGGCGACCAGGCCCGCGCGTTGCAGATCGCGCATCGCCCTCCCCACCGTTATCCGCGACGCCCCGAACGTCGAGACGAGCGTCGTCTCGCTCGGCAACCGCGTGCCAGGCGCCAGCCGACCGCTCTCGATCTGCTGTCGCAGATTCTCGAACACCTGCTGGTACTTCGGGATCCTCGACTCGCCTCGTTCCATGGGTGATGACGATGCTATGACAATTATGTAGCGTGGTCTAGCGCAAATTTCACAGACATATTGCCAATGTACGCCTAGTTGCTATACTCACTTGGCCGACGCTGTGCCGTTGGCCAAGGAGTCATCATGTCCGCTTCGCCTGGACGCCATCATTACCTCATTGCCAGCGATTTCGACCAGACGCTGAGCTTCAACGACTCGGGGCTGGTCTTGAGCGAGATCATCGGCGCGTCGGATTTCGAGGCCAAGGTCGCCGGTCTCGCGCGTAGCAACCTCGTGCAGCAGGGTGGCGAGTTGTCGTATCTGCTGCGTCACGATCCCGAGTTCCGACGGGTGCGCCGGGAACACCTGATCGAGGCGGGCCGACGCGTGCGCCTCAAGCGTGACATCCCGGCGCTCGTGGACGTGCTGGCCAACGGCGTGGATGGCCGCACGTTTTCGTTCTTCGTCATTTCTGCAGCCCCGCGCGAAGTCATCTGCTCGGCGCTCGAGGGCATCGTCGCGCCCGACCACATCTTCGGGACGGAACTCGACTACGACGAGTCTGGTGAGGTGCGGTCGGTGGTGCGTGTGCCCGCCGGCTACGGCAAGGTCGCCGTCCTCGAGGAACTGGAGGCGCGCGAGGGCGTGCCCGCGGAACACACGGTGTACATCGGCGACGGCAGTTCCGACGTGCACGTCATGCTGCATGTGAACAACCGCGACGGGTTCACCATCGCCGTCTCCGAGAACCCGCACTTGAGCCGCATCGCACGGCGCACGGTGTTGAGCGACAGCGCGTTCAGCGTGCTGCTGCCCGCACTGCGGCACATCGCCGGCTGGAACTCGGGACGCATCCGCGAGTTGTGCTCGTCCTACGGACTGTCGCTCACCGAATGGGAGCGCGCCCGCACCGATCGTGTGACGGTGAGCGACCTCGAGCCGGTGACGGGAGCGCGTACGGCATGAGCCACTATCTGTCGCCTGATCTCATCGGCTGGATGGCAACTGCCGTCTTCACCGCGTCCTACTTCATGCGGCATCAGGACACGCTGCGCCGTGTGCAGATGGGCGGGGCTGCGATGTGGCTCGCCTACGGCGTGGCCACGCGGGCCCTTCCAGTCATCACCGCCAATGTGCTGGTGCTGGGCGCCGCCGCGTGGGCGGAACACCGACGCCGAACGCAGACGCTTCCGACCGGGTGAAACGGGCACGCGTCATCGTTCCTGTGCGGTGACCTGGGGCGTGGCAGCTTCCGCGCGAACGAGCCGCGCCGTCGTGATGGCCTGCCCTGCATGGCGCGCGGAGTGCTCGGCGACGTGCACCAGCAGGCCGAACACCGTGGTCGGCAGGCGCGCACGCCCCACGCCGCGTGGCTCGTCGAGCGAGTCGAGCGGCGTCTGACGCACCTGGACGATCGCCGCGTCGATCGCGGCATCGACCGCCGCCAGCAGTGCGCCCGCCTCTTCGGGCGGCGAGCCGGCATCGCCCTCCCGGCGCAGCCACGCCATCTGGGCATCGGTAAGCGCCTCGTTGCGCGCATAGGTCAGCAGCCGATCGAGGCTGCCCACGAGGTGCCGTGCGTGGAACCCGAGCGAGGCCACACCCGCGGGACGACTCCAGACCGCCTCGGGCCCCAGGCCGTCGACGGCGCGCCGCATGTCCTCACCCACCTGCAGCAAGGCATGCACGATTGGCTGCAGCAGGGCGGGCACGCCCTCCAGCGGGCCTCGCAGCCACACTTCGGGCGCGGCGGGTGCCCCTTCGACGTCGATGACGCGGACGTCGTCCGGGCCGTGTGCCAGACGGACCGTGATGGCGCCCGCCAGGGGGCGTGGGAGACGTTCGGCCCACTCGATGGCCACCACGCCATCGGCCGCTCCCAGTTCCTCGAGGCCGAGATCGGCCACCTCGCCACCCGCCAGCCGGTAGAGGTCGGCGTGGAACAAGGGCAGCCGTCCGCCGCGATACTCCTGCACCAGCGTGAAGGTGGGACTGCTCACCTCGTCGGTGTCGATGTGCAGGCCGCCGGCGAGCCCCCGCACGAACGCGGTCTTTCCTGCGCCGAGTTCGCCGTGCAGCAGGACGATGGCACCCGGGGGCAGCCCCGTGGCGAGCCGGGCGGCTACGGCCTGCGTCTCGGCTTCGCTGCGCGTGGTGAACCGGCTCACCGCTCGCCTCCCCGCTCGTCGCCCTGCGCCGGGCGGATGGCCGAGAGTTCGAGTGCCGCATCGCCGAGGTGATGCAGGAGGTCGCTTGCCGTCAGCGCGGTCTCGCCCTCATCGGCTTCCGCGAGATCACCGGCGTGGCCGTGCAGGTACACGCCCAGGCGGCACGCACCTTCGGCATCGAGCATCTGGGCGAACCAGCCGGCAATGACGCCGGTGAGCACGTCGCCCGTCCCGCCGGTCGCCATGCCCGGGTTCCCGGTGAGGTTGATCGCGACAGACCCCTCTGGCGATGCCACCAGCGTCCGATGCCCTTTGAGGACGACATGCAGGTGGTGATCGGAGGCAAAGGTGCGGGCCACCTCGAGACGGTCGGCCTGGACGTCTTCAGTGGATCGCCCGGAGAGCCGGGCCATCTCGCCGGGGTGCGGCGTGATGATGACGTCGAGCCCATCGCGCCCCTGCAGGTCGCCAGGCGCACCCGCGAAGGCATTGAGACCGTCGGCATCGATGACGAGGGGCACACCTGTGCGCTCGAGCAGTCCGTGGACGAACGCCGACACACGCGGTCCCTGGCCCAGGCCCGGACCGACCGCAATCACGTCGGCCGGCACGGCCAGCACGCGTTCGAGCCCTTCGTCGGTGAGTTGGCCGTCGGCGTCCTCCGGCAGGCCGATGGTCATGTACTCGGGCGCCATGGCGGCGAGAATGGGCTGGACGGAGCGCGGCGTGGCCACGGTCACGAGCCCCGCGCCCGAACGCAGGGCCGCCATGGCCGAGAGATGCGCGGCGCCGCTCTTCCCGAGCGAGCCGGCCACGATGAGCACGCGTCCGAAGTCGCCCTTGTGCGCCTCGGGGTCGCGGGGCTCGAGCACGCTGCGCACCATGTCGCGGGTGATGACCTCCACGTAGGGGCCGTCCACGCGGTCGAGAATCATCTCGGGGATGCCGATGTCGGCGATGACGAGGTCGCCGCACATCCGCTGCGCGGGGGGCAGCACGTGGCAGATCTTCGGCGCGCCGAGCGCCACGGTCACTGCCGCACGCACCGCATCGCCTTCGACCAGGTGCGTGTCGGCCGACAGCCCGCTCGGCAGGTCCACCGACACGACGGGAATGCCGCACGTCGCGAGGTCGCCGATGATCGTGGGATACATGCCGCCGAGCGGTTCGCGCAGGCCCGTGCCGAACATCGCATCCACGATGAGGTCGCAGGCCGAGATCTCCGACGAGTGGAGTTCCCAGTCCTGCTCGTCGCCGATCTCGACGACGGTGAGGCCCAGCCGTCCGAGCACGTCGAGGTTGTGCCGCGCGTCACCGCGCACCTCGGCCAGCGGGCCGATCACAAAGACCCCGACGTCCACCACCCGCTCGAAGAGCGTCCGTGCGATGACGAAACCGTCGCCGCCGTTGTTGCCGCGGCCGGCAAGAACGGCCACGCGGCGCAGGGCCATGTCCGGGAACGACGCCTCGATGGCGGCCACCACCTGACGCCCGGCATTCTCCATCAGCACGAGCGACGGGATACCCAGTTCGTCGATCGTCGCGCGGTCGGCTTCGCGCATCTGTTCCGCAGTCAACACTCGCATGTGAACTCCCGCTGCCGGTCAGTGTAATACTTGGCTCGCCATGTCGAAGGAGCACGCGTGTCCACGGTGGTGAACGTCGATGGCCGGATCAGCCCCGGCGAGCAGGCCCGGGTCTCGGCCCTCGATCACGGGTTCCTGTTCGGCGAAGGTGTCTACGAGGTGCTGCGCACCTACGATCGGCGGCCCTTCCTCTTCCCCGAACACATGGCGCGTCTTCGGGCGTCGGCCGATCGCATCGCGCTCTCGTGCCCGCTCGACGATGCGGCGATGCTCGCCCGCATTCGCGAGACCGTCGCGGCAGCCGACCTGTCGGGAGAGGCGTACGTCCGCATCGTCCTCACGCGTGGCGTGGGTGATCTCATCTACGACCCCGCGGCCTGTCCGCACCCGACCCTCGTCGTCATCGTCAAGCCGCACGTCGATCCGCCGCCGGGCGCCCTGCGCGACGGCGTCCGCCTGGCGCTCGTCTCGGTGGTGCGCAATCATCCGGGCAGCGTCGACCCGGCCATCAAGTCGAACAACCTGCTGAACAACGCGTTGGCCATGCAGGAGGCGCTGCGTCGCGGCGGGTTCGAGGCATTGATGGCCAACCACCGGCGCGAGTTGTGCGAGTGCGCGCAGTCCAACGTGTTCCTCGTGCGCGGCGGCGCGTTGTGGACGCCGCCTGCCGACGCAGGGCTGCTCGTGGGCATCACGCGGGCCTTCGTCCTGGAGCTGGCGGCACACCTGGCCATCACCGCACATGAGGAGACGCTGTACGAGGCCGACCTGGACACGGCAGATGAGGCGTTCATCACCAGCACGACGCGCGAGATCGTGCCGGTGGTGGCCGTGGACGACCGTCGTGTGGGCCTCGGCGTGCCGGGGCCGGTCACGCAGCGGCTGATGCACGCGTTCCGCGAGCGCGTCGGCACCCGCTTGTCGTGAGCCGCACGCCCACGACGAACGCCGGGCCATAGGGACGCGCGCCGAGCCGCCTAGCCTACGGCGACAGGGTCGTCGACGAACGCGTCGATCGGCGGACACGCGCACATCAGGTTGCGGTCGCCATACGGGTTGTCGACGCGGCCCACCGCCGGCCACACCTTGGCGGCGCGGAGGTACGGCAGCGGGAAGGCCGCCCTGGCGCGGCTGTAGGGACGGGTCCACTCGTCGGCGGTGACGACGGCGGCCGTGTGCGGCGCGTGCTTGAGGACGTTGTCCTTCGCGTCGGCCCGCTTGTCGATGACGTCCTGAATCTCCTGGCGGATGGCGAGCATCGCCTCGCAGAAACGATCGAGTTCGGCGCGGTCTTCGCTTTCGGTCGGCTCGATCATCAACGTGCCGGGCACCGGGAACGAGACGGTCGGCGCGTGGAAGCCGTAGTCCATCAGTCGCTTGGCCACGTCCATCTCGTCGATGCCCGACTGCTGCTTGAGCGGACGCAGGTCGAGGATGAGTTCGTGCGCGACGCGGCCCTGCTTGCCGGTGTAGAGCACCGGGAACGCCTGCTCGAGGCGCGCCTTGATGTAGTTGGCGTTGAGAATCGCGTACCTCGTGGCCTCGGTCATGCCGGCCCCGCCGAGCAGCGAAACGTACGCGTACGAGATGAGCAGGATGTTGGCGCTGCCCCACGGCGCCGCCGCAACGGCGTGAATGGGCGAGGCTCCTCCCGTCGGCACGACGGGGTGCGACGGCAGGAACGGCGCCAGGTGGGCCGCCACGCCGATCGGGCCCATGCCGGGCCCTCCCCCGCCATGCGGGATGGCAAAGGTCTTGTGCAGGTTGAGGTGACACACGTCCGCGCCGATGAGCGCCGGGCTCGTGAGGCCGACCTGCGCGTTCATGTTCGCCCCGTCCATGTAGACCTGGCCGCCGTGGGCGTGCACGATCTCGCACACCTCGCGGATGGCGTCCTCGTAGACGCCGTGCGTGGACGGGTAGGTCACCATCAGCGCCGCGAGGTCGTCGCGGTGCGCGGCAGCTTTGGCCCGCAGGTCGTCGAGATCGACGTTGCCCTGCGCGTCGCACGCCACGACCACCACCGACATGCCCGCCATCACGGCGCTGGCCGGATTGGTCCCGTGCGCCGACGAGGGAATGAGGGCCACGCGGCGATGGCCTTCCCCGCGCGAGCGGTGCCATGCGCGGATGACCATCAGCCCCGCCAGTTCGCCCTGCGCCCCGGAGTTGGGCTGCAGCGACACCGCGGCAAAGCCCGTGACGTCACACAGCGCACGCTCGAGTTCCTCGAAGACCTGCTGGTACCCCTGCGTCTGGTCCAGCGGCGCAAACGGATGCAACTGGGCGAAGCCCGCCCACGTGATGGGCAGCATCTCGGCCGCGGCATTCAGCTTCATCGTGCACGAGCCGAGCGGGATCATCGAGGTGTCGAGCCCGATGTCCTTGCGTTCGAGCTGCCGGATGTACCGCGTCAGCTGCAGTTCCGACCGGTGCGTCGTGAACACCGGGTGCTGGAGGAACGGCGACTGCCGCCGCAAGGGCTCAGGGATGGACACGGCGAGCGCGTCCTCCGATGCCTCCCCTGTCCTGCCGCCTGACGGCGAGGCGCCGGCACACGCGTCAGCGATGGCTGACACGTCACCTGCCGTCGCGGTTTCGTCGAGGCTGATGCCCACGGCGCCGTCGGCGAAGTAGCGCAGGTTCAGGCGGTCCGCTTCGGCACGCGCGCGAACCGCCGCTGCGTCCACGCCGGTGATCTTCAGCGTGTCGAAGAACACGTCGTTGACCTGCGTCACGCCGCGCGCCTGCAGCGCGGCATCGAGCGCCGTCGTCAGTCCGTGCACGCGACGCGCGATGGCCGTGAGGCCGTCGGCGCCGTGATGGACGGCGTAGAAGCCGGCGATGTTGGCCAGCAGCGCCTGGGCCGTGCAGATGTTCGACGTCGCCTTCTCGCGGCGGATGTGCTGCTCACGCGTCTGCAGCGCCATGCGATAGGCGGGCCCGCCCTGCGCGTCGACCGACACGCCGATGATGCGGCCCGGAGCCTGTCGGACGTACGCCTCGCGCGTCGCAAAGAAGGCGGCGTGCGGTCCGCCGTAGCCGAGCGGCACGCCAAAGCGCTGCGAGGAGCCGAGCACGATGTCGGCGCCCAGTTCACCGGGCGGCACGAGCAGCGTCAGTGCCAGCAGGTCGGACGCGACGGCCACGAGCGCTCCGGCGTCGTGTGCCCGCGCGATGACCGGCCCGAGCGGCATCACGCGGCCGTTGCCGTCGGGATACTGCACGAGCACGCCGTACACATCCTCTGGCACCGCGTCGAGGTCGGCGACGTGTTCCACGCGGATGCCCAGCGGCTCGGCGCGCGACACCAGCAGCTCGTTGGTCTGCGGATACACCTCCCCCACCACCAGGAACCGCGAGGACGATGCAGGCTTGCGGCTGACGCGACGCAGCAGCGTCATCGCCTCGGCCGCCGCGGTGGCCTCGTCGAGCAGCGAGGCGTTGGCGACGTCCATCCCCGTGAGGTCGGCCACCATGGTCTGGAAGTTCAGCAGCGCCTCGAGCCGCCCCTGTGCGATCTCGGCCTGGTACGGCGTGTAGGGCGTGTACCACCCCGGGTTCTCCAGCACCATCCGCTGCACGACCGCTGGCGTGTGCGTGCCGTAGTACCCCATGCCGATGAACGACCGGAAGACCTGATTGCGCGCCTCGACGCCGCGCAGGCGGCGAAGAAACGTCGCTTCGTCCTCGGCTGGCGGCTCGGTCAAGGGCGTCTCCCGGCGAATGTGGGCCGGAACGACCTGATCGATGAGCGCGTCGAGCGAGCCGACGCCAATCGCCGCGAGCATGGCGTTGGTATCGGCCGGGCGCGGGCCAAGGTGTCGGGCAGCAAACGACGCAGGGGGTGTAGGCATCGGAGGAGATCGGGGATCGGGGATCGCGGATCGGGGATCGGGGATGGCGGATCGGGGGCGAATGGGCCGTCAGCCTATGTGCGCCGTGTACGCGCCGGCGTCGAGCAGCGCCTCGAGGTCGGCCGGTTCGCTCGGGCGCACACGAATCAGCCAGGTCTCGTGCGGAGCGCTGTTGACCTGTTCGGGCGCGCTGCCCACGGCGTCGTTGACCGCCACTACTTCACCCGCGACGGGGGCGAACAACTCCGACACGGCCTTGACCGACTCGATCGTGCCGAAGACCTCCCCCTGGGTCAGCGTGCGGCCCACGTCGGGCAGTTCGACATAGACGACGTCGCCGAGTTGCGCCTGGGCGTAGTCGGTGATGCCCACCGTGGCCTGGTCGCCGTCGACGCGCACCCACTCGTGGTCGCGGGTGTACTTCAGGTCTGCTGGATACATGAGCCTAGCTCCTCGGACGCTTGTAGAACGGCGTGGGTACGATGCGGGCGGCCGCACGCCGTCCACGGATCTCGACCTCGACGTCGCGACCCACTTCGGCCGCCGCCGTCGGCACGTACGCCATCGCGATGGCCTTCTTCAGGAATGGCGTCTGCGTGCCGCTGGTCACGACGCCGGCGACGTCACCGTCGATCCGCACGGGATAGCCCTGGCGGGCAATGGCCCGATCGAGCATCTCGAGGCCCACCAGGCGGCGCGGCGCCCCTTCGGCCTTCTGCCGGCGCAGCACCTCGTCTCCGTGAAACGGCGTGGTCTTCTTCCAGCCGACAATCCAGCCGAGATCGGCTTCGATGACCGTCGTCGTCTCGTCCATGTCGTTGCCGTAGAGACGCATCGAGGCTTCGAGGCGCAGGGTGTCTCGAGCGCCGAGCCCTGCCGGCACCACGCCCGCGTCGCGGCCCGCGTCGAGCACGGCATCCCACACCCGTGGGGCCTGAGCTGGCGGCACGAAGATCTCGAAGCCGTCTTCTCCCGTGTACCCGGTGCGCGACACCGTGCCGCGCACGCCGGCGACTTCGCCGTGGGCGCACCAGTAGTACTTCAGGTCGGCCAGTTCGATGCCGGTGAGCGATTGCAGCACAGCGGTCGAGACCGGTCCCTGGAGCGCCAGCAACGCATAGCGGCTGCTCGCATTCACCAGCACCACGTCGTCGAAGGCATCGAGATGCTTGCGGATCCAGGCTTCGTCCTTGGCGATGTTCGAGGCGTTCACGACGAGCAGGAAGTGGTCGTCGGCCAGGCGGTAAACGAGGATGTCGTCGACTAACGTGCCGTCGGGCGTCGTCAGGGCCGAGTACTGAATCTGCCCGATCTGCAGGCGGGAGGCGTCGTTGGTCGCCAGCCGCTGGAGCGCGGCCAGCGCATCGGCCCCGGCCAGCTCGAGTTCGCCCATGTGGCTGACGTCGAACAGCCCGCCACGCTCGCGCACGGCCAGATGTTCCTGCGTGATGCCGCTGTATTCGACGGGCATGTGCCAGCCGCCGAAAGGCACCATGCGGGCGCCGAGTGCGACGTGGGAGGCGTGGAGCGGGGTGGTCAGCAGCGCAGTCGTGTCGTCGGCCATGTGCCTCAGCAGGGGGAGGCACACGGCCGGTCTTCGCGGTCCGGAAGTGCCACAACCGTCACACCGTACTATGACGCCGCGGAGCGGTCAATCGCTGTGGATCCGCGCAGGTGACGGCCGTGCGCGACCCGCTGCGGCAGCGGGCGCCGCGCGGGCGCCGACCGCTCACCGGCGTCCGTACGCGCCCTCCCGCACGGCGCGGCTACGTGTTGGGCAGCGCCTCGCCCTTGATCCTGATGTTGCGGAAATGCACGGTGTTGCCGTGGTCCTGCAGCAGGATGTGCCCGCTCGCGGCCTCACCGAAGCTCTCGAAGTCCTTGTACTTCGAGCCGGCCACGAGCTTCCTGAACTCGTCGCTGCCCCGCTCGAATTCGATCAGCTTGGTGCCGTTGAGCCAGTGCTCGACCTTGCGGCCCTTCGACACGATGCGCGCCGTATTCCATTCGCCCACAGGCCGAAGGTTCTTGTCGGTGGGCGCTGCGATGAGATCGTACAGGCTGCCCACGGTGCGGTTGCCATCGATGCCCATCTTGGCATCTGGATGCCGCTCATCGTCGAGCAGCTGGTATTCGAGGCCGATGGCCGAGCCGCGGCCCGGGGTGCCGACCTTCTCGGTGACGAAGTACTTGATACCGCTGTTGGCGCCAGGCGTCAGCTTGAAATCCAGCTGCAGCTCGAAGTCGCCGTACTCGTCCACGGTGACGATGTCGCCCCCGTGCGCCGCCTCGCCCCCGCCTGACTCGAGCACCACGAGTTCGCCGTCGCGCACCGCCCATCCCTTGTCAGGGAAACTCTCGGCATGGGCGTTGCGCCATCCGTTGGTGGTGGTGCCATCGAACAGCAGCCGCCAGCCGTCGGCCTGCTCCGCTGGCGTGAGGGTGTTGTGCGCGCTCGGCGGCTGCGCGGCCTCGCCGGCTGCCGGGCTGGCCGCCGTGCTCGTGGCCCCTTCTTCCGCCGAGGGTTGGGCCCCGCAGCCTGAGACGACAAGACTGGCCGAGACGACGAGAGCGGCGGGAAGCGTGATCACTCGCAACGGGTCTGCCATGATGCTCTGTGCTCCTCTGCGCGCGGGTGCCGCAGCGCGCCGTGAGACGAAATCCGTAGGTCGGGAAAGTCCGAGGGGCCCAGTCTAAACCAGGGCCAGTTGACGTGCACGCGACTTCAGGCTATGGTCGATCAAGTACAGTTCCACACGACGCCATGTTCACTCTGCAGCTTCTCGGGCATCGCCCCGGCATTCGTCGCTCGTTCGACACGCGAGTCAGGATCTTCCCACTCGCGGGTCGGCGGCTGAGCTGATCGCGTAGCCAGACGGCTGCGTCGGCCGTCGACCACCTCCTCACCTCAATCCCAGGTTCGAGCCAGGACTCCGGTTGAGGTGCACCTCGGTGCACCTCCAGGAGGAGGCTCATCGGCTGCTCGCCAGCCGCGAGGAGTTGCACCATGAACAACCCGTACCACATGCTCGCTCGTCTGGCGGGCCATCCGGACGCCCAGTCCCTCGCGGACGACCTTACCCGCTGGCACGACCGCATGGTCGCGCACGTCCGTCGTCACGGCCCCCGGCCGCCGGCGGGCTGCTGTGCCGACGATGACGACTGCCCGGGCCATGAGGCCTCTGCGCTGTGGCCAGTCGCGTCGCGCGTCTTCGGCCAGCGCGCGCGTGAACTCACCTTCCTCAGCCGGCAGGCGGAAGGAGGTGTCCGATGAACACGTGGCTGCCGCTTCAGCCCCGTCGGGCCGACGATCTCCGTAACGTACAGGCGGCGCGTCTCGCGGCCAACACCTGCAGCCACCTGCCGGTGGGCTTCTGGCAGCGCCGGCTCGCCGCACGAGCTTTTGGCCTGTCGGTGGTGCCGCCCGTGGACCGCCACGAGCCTACCCGAGCCGTGTGCTGGACGTTGGGCGGGGCGCACCCGGTGTTCGTGGTGGAGACCGGCGTGGCGCTCTGGGGCATCTCCGCCGACGTGCACGGTGACCCGGTCGCGACGCTGCAGCAACTGCGCGGCGTAGGCGCGCGGCCTTTCACGGCCGTCCTGACGCTCGTGCCGTTCCCTGGCGCCCATCCGCTCGACGGGCGTGGGGCGGGTCACGACGGACGCCAGAAGGCCCATGTCCTTCCAAGCGACGC
>JAEZDP010000428.1 GCA_023418055.1 Acidobacteriota bacterium | reverse complement strand
TGTACGGCGGCGATGTGGACAACCGCCGCACGGGCCCGCTCCTCGATGCCACCTCCGGCCATCCCATCCTGACGGTCGGGGCGTCGAGCGACTTCGCCGAACGCGGTGGCGTGGCCAACTTCTTCGTGGACAACGGGCGGATGCGCTTTGCGGTCAACCCGAAGGCCGCTGAACGCTCCCACCTGCGCATCTCGTCGAGGCTCCTGAGCCTCGCGCGCATTGTCCATCACGCCGGGCCTTGAGGCTCCGGAACCGGCCTCGCCGCCCACAGTCGGGCTCATGGCGGGCATGTGCCCGCCGATTTTCAGGACAGCATGTCTGTAGACGCAACCCCTCCGCGCCGTGGTCGCCGCTGGGTGCACCTTCGTCGCCGCTCCGTCATCGTGGAGGGGTTCCATCTGCGCTTCGTTGTGGCGCAGGTGGCCTGGCTCACCCTGGCGACGGCACTGCTGGCCCTCGCGCTGCTCGTCCGACGAGCCACCGCCGTTCTCGGAGGGCCGGCCGAGACGGCCACCGCCGCGGCCAACCAGCTGCTTGCCATGCACGAGATCGTGTGGCCGGCGCTTGCAGGCTTCCTGGTCGCGGCGACGGCCGTGTCGGTGCTCACCAGCCATCGCGTGGCGGGTCCGCTCTACAGGTTCCGACAGGTGATCGACGATGCGGCACGGGGCGCGCTCACGCAACGCGTGCGCCTGCGTCGCGGCGACTACCTCACGGCGGAGGCTGCGGCCCTCGAAAAGATGATCGGCACGGTGCGGACGCGTGTCGAGGCTGCCCAACGGGCCGTCGAGCGCGCATCGGCGTCGATGAGCGCAGCACGCGCGGCACGTCCGGGCGACCCCGATCGGCTGTCGCAGGCTGAGGCGGCCCTGCGCGACGCTGCCGAGGCCCTGGCGTGGTTCCAGACCGAGGGCGCACCTCGACGCCACGCCGCGACGCTGCCAGCGACGCTCGACGCGGAGCCCCCGAGTGTCACGCCCACCGTCGGGCCGCCCGCTCTGCAACTGGTGCGCCGCAAGGACGGCGGCTTCACCCTCCTCGAACTGCTCATCGTCGTCGCCCTGATCGGCACACTCGCGGCGGTCGGCGTGCCGTTCTACAGCAAGGCCATCGCCTCGGCTCGCGTCACGCGTGCCGTCAGCGAGATTCAGAGCATCGCCCGGGCGGCGAAGATGCACGAGTTGGTGCACGGCTGCCTGCCCTCGACGCTCGACGACTTCGACGCAGGGCACATGGTCGATCCGTGGGGCTCGCCCTACCAATACGGCGTGGTGGCATTTCCTGGGCAGGGTGGCGGCGGCGGCGGCGGTGGCGGGGGCGGCGGAGGCAGCAACGGCGGTGGCGGGAGTAGCGGAGGCAATAGCAAGGGCCAGGGGAACAACAACGGCGGCGGTAACAACGGCGGCGGCGGCGGGGGTAACAACGGTGGTGGACCCGCCGACAGATGTGGAGCCTGCCAGGGCTCGTGTCTCAAGGTCGGCGACCTGAGGAAAGACCGGCGCCTCGTCCCCATCAACTCAGATTTCGACATCTACAGCATGGGCCCTGACGGGCGCAGCGTGGGCCCGATTGGCGCCAAACACAGCGAAGACGACGTGATTCGTGCCGGCGACGGCGCGTTCGTCGGCCTGGCCAGCGAGTACTGAGTACGCCGATGACCTGGCATCTCGACGGCGGCCTCCGGAGCAACGTGGCGCGGCGCGTGGTCGCGTTGTTCGTGGCGTGTGCCCTGTTGCCCATGGTGGCGTTTGCCATCGTGACGTTCTCGCAGACCAGTCGTGAGCTCGAAGCGGGCGCCGCCGACCGGCTGCGCTTCGACGCGAAGATCGTCGGCATGGACCTGCTCGGACGTCTCGAACTGCAGGCGCAGTCGCTGCGCATCGTCGGGATGGCGCTGGCGGCGGGCATGAACGCGGACGCGCTGGCGGGCGACCATCTTGCGCCGTTCTTCCCGGGCGGCGCCCCGCAGGACCTCACCTGGTCCGACGTCGGCGGCGCCACGACCGTGCTTGTGGGCGCCGCGTTGACGCCCACGCTCTCGGACCATCAGCGCGACCACCTCGCCAGCCGTGGCACCGTGCTCGTAGCCGGCACCGACGGCCCCGACGTGCTCGTCGTACGTGTACGCCACGGCGAACGCGGGGGCGACGTCGCCGCCTCGCTCAGCTACGCGCGCCTCTACGGCGAAGAAGGCTGGAACGTCCTGCCGCCCGAGGCGGGCATGTGCATCTACCGTGGACAGACGGCGCTCGTGTGCAGCCCGGGAGCCCGGCCGCTGCCGGGAGGACCACCTGCAGGCGGCCTGCTCGAGGACGATCCCTCGTCGATGGTGCAGACCTGGTCGCTGCCGCTGCGTGTGCACTTCGGCGCGGGCCCGTTGTCGATCACGATGGTCCGCTCGCGTCAGGCCGCGCTGCAGCCGTTGCGGCACGTCCGCTGGAACCTCGGCACCGTGGTGGTGCTGACGCTGCTGGCCGTCACCTGGATCAGCGTCACGCAGGTGCGGCGCCAACTGCAGCCGCTCGCGCTGCTCATCGCGGCCACGCGTCGGTTGTCACGACGCGACTTCGACACGGCCATCCGCATCCGCAGCGGCGACGAGTTCCAGGAACTCGGCGATGCCTTCGCCCAACTGGCCCGGGAACTCCAGGAGCAGTTTGCCGAGCTCGAGGCGTTCAACCAGGGCACCCTCGAAGCCCTGGGGCGCACCATCGACGCCAAGTCGCCGTGGACCGCCGGGCACTCGAGCCGGGTGACGGAACTGGCCCTGCTGCTGGCCGAGGCGATACCTCTGCCGCCCGAACAGGTCGCCGTGATCAGACGCGGCGGGCCGGTGCACGACATCGGAAAGCTCGCCACGCCGGGCCGCCTGCTCGACAAACCCGGCGCGCTCACCCCCGAGGAACTGGCCGAGATGCGGCAGCACCCCGCGCAGGGCGTCCACATCCTCGAGCCGATTCCCGCGTTCAAGCCGCTGCTGCCGGTGGTGGGCCAGCATCACGAGCGCTGGGACGGGAAGGGGTATCCCGCGGGCCTGGCGGGCGAGGACATCGAC
>JAEZDP010000424.1 GCA_023418055.1 Acidobacteriota bacterium | reverse complement strand
CGCCGAACCCGCCCCACCCGCTCCAGGGGCCGCCCCAGGTGCGCCCTCTCCGGCGTCGGGCGCTGGCCGCGCCGCCGCCCCCCGCAGAGTTGATGATGCTCATCAGGATGAAGATGCCGAGCACCACCACCCACAGCGGAATGCGTGGGCCCGTCGCCGGTGCCTGCCGCGTGGCGGCCGGCAGGTTCTCGAGGATCACGTTGCGTTCGGCCGCGATCTTCCGTGCGAGTTCCACCACGCCTGCATGCAGCCCACGCCCATAGGCGCCCTCGCGGAAGTGCGGCACCATCACCTGCCGGCTGGTGCTGCCGGCGAACCCGTCGGTGATGGCGCCTTCCAGACCGTAGCCCACTTCGATCCAGACCTCGCGGTCGTCGACGGCCAGCACGATGAGCACACCGGCGTCGGTGTCGCGGTTGCCGATGCCGCGGCCGTTGTTCTCGTACCACTTCACGGCCAGTTCGCGGATGTCCATGAAGGGCGCCACCTGCTTACGCGTGGCCACGACGATCACGTCGCCGGTGGCGGCCTGCAGGTCGCGGCTGAGCCGATCGATGCGCGCGGCACTGTCGGCGTCGATCACGCCGGCCGTGTCGTTGACCGGCTGCGTCAGGTCGGGCAGGGCCGGCTGGGCCGACACGCCGTGGACCGACGACAGGAACGCCAGCCCCACGACGAGCACCCAGAGCACGCCGCCACGCCACAGGCGCGATGCCAGCGTCGATGCCATCATGCGTGCGGGGCGGCGGCCGGCGGCTGCGCCCCCGGAATGGCGGCGTCCGCCGGGTTCGTGCGCCAGGTGTCCACGAACGCGACGAGCGCGTGCATCAAGTCGATGTAGGGCGGAAACAGCTGCGTCGCCTCGGCCGGGTCGAGCCGCGCGTCCTCTTCGATGGCCAGCAGCCGCTGCACGAGCGTCGCCGACAGGTCCGCCACGCGTTCGGCATGGGCAGCCACCATGTCCGGTGTCGCCTGCCTCGGCCCGCCGGTGACACGCACGAAGGCATCCATCAACGCGGCAAACGGTCCAGACGACGCGGTGACAAGGCGCGCGACTGCGGCTGGCTCGTGCGCGGCCAGCAGGAACCCTTCGCGCAGGTGGATGACGTGGCCCCGCGCCTGCACCTCACAGGCGCGGCGCAGATCCTCGTCCACCACCACCTGGCCCACGAACGGGTCGTCGCCGTACACGACCACGTGGTGGTCGATGATGTCGCCGTACTCGAGCGGGAACGCGTCCAGCGACCGCTCGAACTCGCGCGTCGGCAGCAGGAGCGGCATCTCCATGCCCAGCCGCTGCCAGCCCGCGGTGCGTTCGGCGCACGCCGACAGGTCGGCGTAGGTGATGGCCTCCACCAGCGCCGCCGTCTGCACCGGCGCCTGGACGGGTCGCATGTGCGGACGGGCATGTGCGCCGTAGAGCAGCACCGATCTCAGCCGGCTGCCGAAGATCGCGTGGAGATCCTCCGCGACGCGGGTTGCCGTACGCACAGGAGACGAAGACACCGCCATGGCGCCATTGTACGGGCACCCGCCCCGCCCCGCGTCGGAGGGAGGGACGAAGGAACAAAGGAACAAAGGAACGAAGGAACGAAGGAACGAAGGAACGTAGGGAACGACGACCGGCGAGTCAGCGACCGTTCGCAGGCGCCCGGGTGAAGAGCCAATAGGCGGGCAACCCGAGGGCCAGCAGCGCCAGACCGCCGAACGACTCGTAGGGCATGGTCATCAGTGTGTTGACGATGAGCCAGGTCGTGACGAGCAGGACGAGCGCGGGAATGACGGGGTAGCCCCAGGTGCGGTAGGGGCGCTCGGCGTCGGGACGGCGGTGGCGCAATACGAACACCGCGGCCGTGGCGAGGCCGACGAAGATCAGGACGGCGAAGATCGAGTAGTTGGTGAGCGTGTCGAACGAGCCCGACAGCACCAGGAGGCTCGCCCACAGGCCCTGGACGACCAGCGCGCGCACGGGCACCCGGGTGCGCGGGCTCACGGCGGAGAGGCTCTTGAAGAACAGCCCGTCTTCGGCCATCGCGTAGGGCACGCGGGCGCCGACGAGGGTCGCCATGTGCAGCGCGGTGAAGACCGACATGGCCAGCGTCGCAGCCATCAGGCCTGCGGCGCCGGGACCGATGACACGGGCCATGACTTCACTGGCGACCGCCGAGGCCGCCGGCACACTGCCGATTTCCGCCGGGGTGAGCACCCACGCATACGCCGCGTTCACGAACACGTACACGCCCATCACGGCCAGCACGCCGCCCACGAGCGCCAGCGGCATCGTCCGTCCGGGGTCTTTCACTTCGCCGGCCACGTAGGTCACTTCGTTCCAGCCGTTGTAGGCCCAGAGGGCAGCCATCATCGCCGCCCCGAAACCGGCAAGGCCGCCTCGCGTGGCCGCTGCGACGCCCTCGCAGGTAGCGTCGGCGCCAGACATTGTGAAGTGTGCCCACGACCCGTCGGCGAGCAGGAAAGCCGCGAGGCCGACGCCCATCACCAGGGTGAGTTTCAGCACCGTGAACACCACGCCCAGCGTGCCGCCGACCGTCACCGCCGCGCAGTTGACGAGGGTCACGACGGCGATGGCGCCGAGCGCTACGGCTTCGATCGCGGTGACGTCGAACGCCGCCCCGCCAGGCAGGGCAAACGTGTGGTGCCAGCCGCCGAGCGCGCCCCCGCTGGCCACGTTGAGGAAGATGGCGAAGCCTGCCGCCAGGGCCGCCTGGCCGCCGGTCGTGCCCACGAAGAACCGCATCCATCCGTACAGAAATGCCCAGAGCCGGCCATAGGCCTCGCGGATGAAGACGTATTCGCCGCCGGCCCTCGGCATCATCGCCGACAACTCGGCGTAGGTCAGCGCTCCGGCCAGCGCGAGGATGCCCGTGGCCACCCAGACCGCCAGGGCCGTGAGCGGGGTGTCCACGTGGCAGGCCATGACGCGCGCCTTGAGGAAGACGCCGGTGCCGATGACGTTGCTGATCACGACCGCGATCGTCGCGGCGATGCCGAGCCCACGGACGAGAGCACGAGCGGGCGGGGCGGCAGATGCAGTCACGAAAGCGGTGGGCGGCGGCAGCAGAGCACGCGCGGAATTCCCTGCAGGTCGGCCACGACGTCGGTGACGTCGAGCCCCGCCTGCGCGGCCAGGTGCACGACATCGTAACGTTGGCCCGCGCCGAACTCCATGAGGAACCGGCCCCCGGGACGAAGACAGCGCCTCGCCTCCGGCAACAGGCGGCGAATCACGGCCAAGCCATCGTCACCCCCGAACAACGCGAGCCCGGGCTCGTGCACCGCCACCTCCGGGGCCAGGGTGTCCGCGTCTGCCGCCGGCACGTACGGCGGGTTGGCGACGATGACGTCGAGCCCTTCGCCCACCGCCGACAGCAGGTCGCACTCGACCAGCACCACACGCGGGGCCACCACGTGGTCCTGCACGTTGCCTCTCGCGACCTGCAGCGCCGCGCGCGAGATGTCGGTGCCGACCACATGCCACCCCGGCCGCTCGCACGCCAGCGTGACGGCCAGCATGCCGCTGCCGGTGCACACGTCGGCCACACGCCGTATCGCCCCATCGTCGGCGTGCTGGAGCAAGAGGTCCACGACGAGTTCCGACTCGGGGCGTGGGATGAGCACCGCCGGGGTGACCTGGAAGGGACGACCATAGAACTCACGGACACCTGTGAGATAGGCCACCGGCACCCGATCGAGGCGCCGGGTGACCAGGGTGGAAAACGCGTCGGCGTCCTGGCGCCGCAACGGCTCGTCGCGCCGCAGCAGCAGCGTGGCGCGATCCCAGCCGAGCACGTGGCGCAGCAGCACGTCGGCGTCCACGCGCGCGTCGGCCGCAGCGATGCCCGCCGCCTCCAGCCGCGCCGCGGCGTCACGCAGGGTGTGGCGGGCCGTCTGGTCCATGAGGCCGAGGGAGGAGTCGCGCCTCGCCACGCGCTCGGGATGTCACGTCGCGAGGGCGGCCTCGCCGCGGGTGGCGTCGCGCAGCTGCTCGGACCGGTAGTAGGTGGTCACCTGGTCGATGAGTTCCTTGAGGTCGCCATCGAGGACGGCCGCGAGCTGGTGCGTGGTGAAGTTGATCCGGTGGTCGGTGATGCGGCTCTGCGGGAAGTTGTAGGTGCGAATCTTCTCGGACCGTTCGCCCGTGCCCACCTGGCTGCGGCGGTCCTTGGCGATCGCATCCTGCTGCTTGCGCATCTCCATCTCGTAGAGCCGCGAGCGCAACACCTTCAATGCCTTCGCCTTGTTCTTGATCTGCGACTTCTCGTCCTGCTGCGACACCACCAGGCCCGTCGGCAGGTGCGTGATGCGGACGGCCGAGTACGTGGTGTTGACGCTCTGGCCGCCCGGTCCGCTCGAGCAGAACGTGTCGATGCGCAGGTCCTTGTCGTGGATCTGCACGTCCACCTCCTCGGCCTCGGGCAGCACCGCCACCGTCGCCGTGGACGTGTGGATGCGTCCGCTCGCCTCGGTGGCCGGCACGCGCTGCACACGGTGGACGCCGCTTTCGTACTTCAGGTGACTGTAGACCTTGCTGCCCTCGATGGTGGCAATCACTTCCTTCACGCCGCCGGCATCGGCATCGCTCTGCGAGAGCAACTCCAGCTTCCAGCCCTGGCGTTCCGCGTACCTGGCGTACATGCGGAAGAGTTCGCCCGCAAACAGCGCAGCTTCCTCGCCACCGGTGCCTGCGCGGATCTCGAGGACCACGTCGCGCGCGTCGTTGGGATCCTTCGGCACGAGCAGCAGCTTGACCTCGTCGAGGAGGGCGTCGCGACGCGGCTGCAATTCGGCCAGCTCGTCGTGCGCGAGGGCAGCCATCTCGGCGTCGCCGGCGGCTACCAGCTCCCGGGCCTGGGCGAGTTGGTCTTCGACCGCCTTGAGTTCGCGATAGCGCTCGACAATCTCCTGCAGGTCGGCCATCGCCCTGGCATGGGTCCGATAGGCCTGCGGGTCGCCCTGCACCGACGGGTCGGCGATGAGGGCGAGCAACCGCTCGTACTGGGCTTCCACCGCCGCGAGTTTCTGTAACATCTCACCCACCTGATACCGGTGGCAGGAACGCCACCTCGTCGCCCTCGGCAATCGCGTCCGAGAACCTGGCGTATTCGGCGTTGACCGCGCACGACAGGCTCGTGCGGTATGGCGCCAGCGCGGGCCATTCGCGCGTCAGCGTGTCCCAGGCGGCGGCGACAGTAGCCGGCGCCGGCACGTCGCGCACCACCTCGCCCGCTCCGGCAATCTCACGCAGACCGGCAAACAGCCGGATGGTCACTGGCACGCGCGCCTCCAGGCCTCGTCTCGGGGGCCGTCCTCGTCGGGATGGGCCGTGGCGCCCTCCACCCACGACGCGCCGCCCTCGAACACTTCGTGTTTCCAGATCGGTGCAATCTGCTTGATGCGCTCGATGACGTAGCGGCACGCCGCGCACGCCTCCGCCCGGTGCGCCGAGGCGGCCGCAATCGCCACGGAGGCCTCGCCCACGCCCAGCGTGCCCACGCGGTGGTGCACCGCCACCACGACGTCGGGCAGCCTCCGCGAGATCTCGTCGGCGATGCGGGCGAATGCGCGCACCGCCAGCGGCTCGTAGGCCTCGTATGTCAGGTGCTGCACCACGCGTCCTGCGTGTCTGTTGCGCACCAGGCCCACGAACACCGACACCGCACCGGGCCCTTCGGCCTCTGCGCCGTCGGCGGCGGCCGCATGGGCGGCGCTCACCACCTGCATCAGCGCCTCGGTGGCCAGCGGGGCCGATGTGATGGCAAAACGGTCCATGGCCTAGCCTTTCAGTATACCCGCCAGAAGTGGTGCAGCGGCCCCTCGCCGCGGCCGATGCCGGGCGCCCGGCGGATGGCGCCGTCCACGTAGGCGCGCGCCTCGCGCACCGCGTCCTCCACGCTGCGGCCCAGGGCCAGCCCGGCGGCTATGGCTGCCGCAAACGTGCAGCCCGTCCCATGGGTGTGGTGGCCCGGATGTCGGGGTCCGCGCAGCTCGACCGTGCCCTCGCGCGACACCAGCAGGTCCACCACGTCGGCCGTCTCGAGGTGCCCGCCCTTCAGGACGACGTATGGCGGGCCCAGGGCGAGCATGCGCGCCGCCGCCTCATGCGCGTCGGCCTCGGTCCGTACCGGCAGGCCCGTGATGGCCTCGGCTTCATGGGCGTTGGGCGTCACCACGAGCGCCAGCGGCAACAGCGTCAGCACCATCGCCTCCACCGCCCCATCGTCGAGCAGACGATGGCCGCTCTTGGACACCATGACCGGGTCCACTACCACTGGCGCGAGGCGATGGTCACCGAGTGCGGCTGCCACTGTCTCCACGATGACGCGCGTGGACAACATGCCTGTCTTGACGGCCGCGGCGCCCATGTCGTCCACGATCGCGTCGATCTGGGCGCGGACGATCGTTGGCGACAGCGTCTCGACGGCGGTCACTCCCAGCGTGTTCTGCGCGGTGATGGCGGTGATGGCGCTGGTGCCATACACGCCGAGCGCCGCGAAGGTCTTCAGGTCGGCCTGGATGCCGGCGCCGCCACCGGAGTCGCTTCCGGCAATGGTGAGCGCGACGGGAGGAACGGAAGGCATGGGGGAAGTCTACCGGTCTACGGTCCACGGTCTACGGTCTACAGGTCACGGTCTACGGTTTCGGGCTGACTGCGGCCTGAGGCCACCGCTTCGTCACATCGCGTGGACGAACGCGGAACCCGTCGGCTACCGTTTCCCGTCTCAGCGTGTCTGGAGGTGTGCGTGAGACGTGGAATGCTGACCGTCTGTCTTGCCGTGCTGGCGGTGCTGGCCGGGCCCTTCGACCCGCCGGTGCGGGCGGCCGACGTGCCTGTCACGTACTACCGCCTGCCGAACGGCCTGCGCGTGGTGCTGTCGCCCGACAGCACGGCGCCGACGGTGGTGGTGGCCGTCTACTACCGCATCGGTTTTCGGGTGGAGCCGCGCGACCGCACGGGCTTCGCCCACCTCTTCGAACACATGATGTTCCAGGGGTCGGCCAACCTCGGCAAGATGGAGTTCATCCGCCTGGTGCAGCGCAATGGCGGGGTCATGAACGGGTCGACCCGCTTCGACTACACCAACTACTTCGAGGTGCTGCCCGCCCACAAGCTCGAGACGGCGCTCTGGGCCGAGGCCGACCGCATGCGTGGACTCGACATCACCCAGGAGAACCTCACCAATCAGCAGGGGGTGGTGGCCAACGAGGTGAAGGTCAACGTCATCAACCAGCCGTACGGCGGCTTCCCCTGGCTCGACCTGCCTCAGTACGCCAACACCAACTGGCACAACGCGCACAACTTCTACGGCGATCTCGAACACCTCGAAGCCGCCACCCTCGACGACGTGCAGGCGTTCTTCGATACCTACTACGCGCCGAGCAACGCGGTGCTCGTCATCGTGGGTGACTTCGAAGAGCCGGAGGCCCGTGCGCTCGTGACGCGGTACTTCGAGTCGCTGCCCAGGAAGCCCGAGCCGGCGCTGCCCGACCTCACCGAGCCGAGGCAGACCGAAGAGAAGCGGGCCACGAAGAAGGACCCGCTCGCCAATCGTCCCGCCGTGGGTTTCGCGTATCACATGCCGGCCCGCAACACGCCCGAGTACTACGCAATGGGGCTGCTGGACCAGATGCTCGTCCAGGGTGACGACAGCCTGCTCGCACAGGCCCTGGTCAACCGCAAGGGGTACACCGGCAACGTCGGCGGCGGCATCAACTACCTGCTCGGCAACATGTTCAATTACGAGGGCCCGATGTTGTGGATGGCCTCGCTCATCCACGATCAGGCCACGTCGGCCGACCAGGTGCTGGCGACGGTCGACGAAGTGGTCACGCGGCTCCAGGACACGCCCGTGACACAGGCCGCGCTCGACCGCGCCATCGTCAAGTGGCGGTCGTCGTTCTACGACACCCTCACGGAGCTGAACGGCTTCGGCCGCGCCGACCTCCTCGCGTCGTTCGCGCTGTTCGACGACGACCCGGCACGCATCAACCGCCTCGAGGGCGAGCTTCGCAAGGTGACGCCTGATCTGCTGCAGCGGACGGCCCGCGAGTACCTGCGCCAGTCGAACCGCACCGTGTTGACCATCGAACCCGGTGCCCCAGCGGCGGCGCCGACACGATGAGGACCTCTGTCATGGCTCTCCGCCTCGTTCGTCAGGGAATTGTCCTGTGCATGGCTGGCGCGCTCGTCGCAGGTCCGGCCCTCGCGCAGGCGCCACAACAGGCGCCGAAGCAGACGCCCCCGCCCGGCGGCGCACCCAGGCCCTTCGTGTTGCCCGGCACGACGACGTTCTCACTCCCCAACGGCCTCGGGGCCACGCTGGTGCCCTACGGCACCGTGCCCAAGGTGACGGCCACGCTGGTCGTCGGCGTCGGCAACGCGCACGAGAGTGCCGAGCAGGTGTGGCTGGCCGACATGACCGGCGAGCTGATGCGAGAGGGCACGCAGACGCGTTCCTCCGCGGAGGTGGCCGAAGCTGCCGGTGGCATGGGCGGATCGCTCATGGTCGCAGTGGGCGGCGACCAGACCACCATCGGCCTCGACGTGCTGAGCGAGGCCGCGCCAGACGCCATCGCCCTCCTTGCCGAGGTGGTGTCACGTCCGGCGCTGCCGGAACGTGAGGTGGCGCGCGTGCGCGACAACCTGATTCGCCAGCTGACCGTGGCTCGTAGCACGCCCGGGTCGCTGGCCACGGAACGCTTCGCGGCGACGCTTTACCCGAATCACCCGTACGGACGGCTGTTTCCAGACGAAGGGCAGCTGGCCACCTACGACCTCGCCGCGGTGACGGCGTTTCACCGCACCCATTTCGTGCCGAACCGCAGCCACCTCTACGTGGTCGGTCAGTTCGACGCGCGCGCCGTGCGCGAAGCGGTGGAGCAGGCGTTTCGAGGCTGGAGCAAGGGCGCAGACGCCACGCGCCCGCCTGTGACGCCGGTCTCGGCGCGTGCCTTCCACCTCATCGACCGTCCGGGCGCGGCACAGTCGACCATCCGGCTCGGGCTACCCGTGATCGACCCGTCGCATCGTGATTACGTGGCCCTGCAGGTGACCAACACGTTGTTCGGCGGCTCGTTTGCCTCGCGCGTGACGTCGAACATCCGCGAGCAGAAGGGCTATACCTACTCGCCGTCCAGCCAGCTGGCCTCGCACCCCGGCGTGGCGCACTGGGTGCAGACGGCCGACGTCACCACCGCCGTCACCGGCGCCGCGCTGAAGGAAGTGTTTGCCGAGATCGACAGGCTGCGGGCCGAACCGCCGTCCGACGAGGAGCTCGCGGGGTTCAGGAACTACCTGGCCGGCGTGTTCGTGCTCCAGAACTCGTCGAGGATGGGCATCACCAACCAGCTGGCCTTCACGCGCCTCCACAGGCTTGGCGACGATCACCTCAAGACGTTCGTCAGCCGCGTGCAGGCGGTGACGCCGGCCGACGTGCAGCGCGTCGCCAACGAGTACCTGGTGCCGGGGAAGATGGCACTCGTCGTGGTGGGGGATGCGGCCAGCATCCGCGGACAACTCGCGGCGTACGACACACGGCAATAGGCGACCGGCCCGCTACTCAGGGCCTTTCGTGAAGATCAGCAGGTACTGGTACGGCAGCGACTGTTCCTGCCCCGTAAAGGTCAGGCCCGCGGCTTCGGCCGCGCGGCGAACCTGAGCGGGGGCGATGCGCTCCTCGAGCGCGGGGCCGGGCCCGCCTCCGCCGTCGTTGCGGAAGCCGACGATGCCAAGCCGTCCGCCAGGTTTCAGGGCTCGGCGGATGTTGGTGAGCAGCGTGTGTGTGTCTTCGACCTCGTGGAACGAGTCGACCATCAGCGCGACGTCGAGGCGGTTCTCGGGCAGGGTCGGGTTGTCGGCCGATCCCAGCACGGTCGAGACGTTGGCCAGGCCCTCACGCTGGACCCGCCGCTGGATGGCTTCGATCATCTGCGGCTGGATGTCTTCGGCATAGACGACGCCGTTGGGGCCCACACGCCGGGCCAGCCGCACCGTGAACCAACCGCCGCCGGCGCCGAGGTCGGCCACCACCGACCCGTCGGCAATACCGAGGGCGTCCATCACGACATCGGGCCGCTGGTAGGCCTCACGGTCGGGTCCTTCCAGCATCCCGAGGTCCTGTGGGGCAAACAGCCTCCCATGGCCGCGGGGCGGCTCCGGCTGCCGCGCGGGCGGTGACTGCGCCTCCGGCGCCGCCGCGACCAAGACGGCCGCCGCCAAGCCCGACAGCCACGCCGCCCGCCCACGTGTCATCGACATCGACCCACTCAGTCTAGCGTTACCAGCACGGCCATGAGGCCGCGTTCCGGTGATTCTCTGGGATCCGACGTGCTGCGGCGCGACACGGCCGTCAGCGGGGCGCCACCGTCACGGCGTCGGTCAGCCGCACCGTGAGCGGGGTGCCAGCGTCGAGGCGCACCTCCGCGCCGCGGGTTGCCAGCACCACACCGGTGCCTCCGGCTCCACCTGCCGCCGCGCCGATGGCTGCGCCCTTGCGTCCGCCCAGCAGCCCGCCGACGACCGCGCCGGCCCCCGCGCCGATGCCGATCTTCTGGGCGTCCTTGCCTTTGGTGCTCTCGGCCTGTCGGCGCACCGGTTCGGCCGACACGTCGTAGGCGCGGCCCGCGATGCTGAGCGTGTAGAAGCGCACCGTGAGTGCTGCCACCCCCTTCACCTTGCCGCTCTGCTGGGCATGGGTGACGCGCCCCGCCAGCGTCGACCCGGCAGGGATGGCCGTTCGGCCATTGACGACGACGTCGCGTGTGACGCGGGCCGACACCGGATCTTCGACGGCACTCGTGTCGGAACCCACTGACGATGTCAGCTCCAGTGGCAGCGCGGTGCCAGACGGCACCTCGATCATCTGGACGCGGGGTGCCTCGGCCTTCGCGGGAGGCAGCCCGGCAGACGCAGCCGGCGAGGCGACGGCCAGGTCCGGGACTGCGGGCGCCTCGTCCTGCCGTGTCGCACTCATCGTGGGCGAAGGGCGTACCGGACGCGTTGGCGCGGCCTGGGTACTGTCTCGCACCGGCGGAGGCGCCAACGTCGGGCTACCGGCAGACGAATCCGCAGAGGGCCCCGGCTCCTGTGTCTCGTCGGTCATGGGTGCCACGTCCGCGTCAGTGGCTGAGACGGGGGGCGTCTGTTCGGCTGCGGGCGGGGCTTCGCTCCGGCATGCCACGGCCAGGGACAGCACGACCGGGATGCCCAGCAGGGAGAGACCTCGCATGTGTCGTCGCATGGTTCAGGTGTCCTTTCGAGGGTACGCTCACGGTCGTCTCCGAGACGCGTCGCAGCCTCTGCCACTCGTGATTGCAAGGCCTGTACCGATGACTAGCGCCGCACGATGAGCAGGCGCAGCTCGGACATCTCCTCGATGGTGTAGCGCGGGCCTTCACGGCCGAGGCCGGAATCCTTCACGCCGCCATACGGCATGTGGTCGATACGGAAGGTCGGCACGTCGTTGACGAGCACGCCGCCCACCTCGAGCCGGTCCAAGGCGGTGAACGCATGCTCGAGGTCGGCCGTGAAAACCCCAGCCTGCAGGCCGAATTGCGACGCGTTGACGGCCTGCACGGCCTCATCGAACGACGCCACGCGTTCCACGACGATGACGGGGGCGAACACTTCGTCGGTGCAGACGCGGGCGGTGCGTGGGACGTCCGTGAGCACGGTTGGCGCAAACAGGCGTGGACCGAGCGCGGTGCCGCCCGTGAGCACGCGGCCCCCCGCCTGCACGGCCTCGTCGACCCACGCCGTCACGCGCTCGACGTCGCCGGGCGTGATGAGGGGACCCACCACGGTGGCCGCGTCGCTGGGGTCACCCGTCTTGAGTCCGGAGACCGCGGGAATGAGGGCGTCGAGGAAGGCGTCCCACCTGTCGGCGTGCACGAACACACGCTGGACGGCGATGCAGCTCTGGCCGGCGAAGGCGAACCCGCCCGTGGCGATGCGCCGCGCAGCCTCGGCGACGTCGGCGCTGCGGTCCACGATGACGCCGGCATTGCCGCCCAGTTCGAGGATGACCTTCTTCCGGCCGGCCCTGGCCTTCATGGCCCAGCCGACGGCGGGCGACCCGGTGAAGGTGAGCACCTTGAAGTGGTCGTCCTCCA
>JAEZDP010000304.1 GCA_023418055.1 Acidobacteriota bacterium | reverse complement strand
GCTGCACGCGGCCGACCACGGCCCGGCGCCCGCCCTCTACAAACAGGGACTCTCCGCGGAAGTACCCCACCTGGTAGAGCAATGGACCCGAGCGCACGTCGAGCAGCGCGCCGACGTCGCGCACGTCACCGTAGCGTCCATGGCGGCCGCCATCGGTCATCAGCAGCGACCGCTCGAGCAGTTCGAGTTCGCCGGCGGGGCGTGTACCTTCGAGGCTCAGGGGGACGACCAGGCGGCCGACACGCAAGCCCACGCGGTCGTGGAGCTTCACCGTCACGAACGCATCCTGAAGAATCGAGAGGTTGTCGATCGCTCGCGCGGCGTCCACCATCACCGTCCAGGTGGCGGCTGGTGTCACGCGGCCCCCGAGTTGGACCTCGGCACGTCTCAGGCGGACCGCCGGCGCACTCTCGCCGCTGGATGCGGTCACCCAGCCTTGCAGTAGGCCGTGGACCTGGACGCCAGGGATACCGGCATCGGGCGATTGGGCATGGAGGGACGAGCCGGCGCAGAGGCCAACGAGCACACAGAGGACGACACGCATTGCAGCTTTCGCGGAGGGCCATCCGATGGATGGCGGAGGTGATGAGTGCCCGGCGCTCGCGACCCATGCGCGGCAGAGCCGGTCGCTCAGACAATCGTCACCTCTGCCGAAAGCTTCAACGGGTTGGCTAACTCGTCGGGTAGATGTTCACCTTCGTGGCCACGCTTCTGTCGCATGCATGCGTTTCGGCGTGACTGTCGGCGGCGAACCGGCCCACGGACACCGACACCAGTGTTGTTGCGGCCTTGTCGTCGAGCACCAACTCACTGCCCCTGTCGAGCACGCCGGGGCTGCTCGTTCGGACGTACGCCTCACCCTTCCACGGGAGGCAACAGGGGCGGCGCACCCAGACCACCAGGTGCCGCTCCTGCCCGTTCGCGCGGTAGACGATGCGCACGAACGTGCCCGTAAGCCGCCGGAGCGTCTTTCCTTCGGCAAGCACCTCGACTCTCAGGCCCTTGACCGGCGTCTCAGTCTCCTGATGAACCCGCCAGTGCTTGGGCTCGGCGGCAAATTCGCCAACCGCGGTCCTCACGTGCACGGAGCCCCCGTTCCGAATGCGGATCGGCGGGCGGTCACCACCATGGAGCCACGACTTGAAGAATCGAACGACCCTGCTGATCCAGAAACCCTCGCCCATGATCTCCGCCGATCCTGCCTGCGTGATGTCTGGTTTCATGTGATCCGCCCTTCCTCGAATACGACGAATACGTGCTTCGGCAGGCTGCACGCGGTGCACGCCTTGCCGTCGGTCTACGTGAGCTGTGCGACGATCGCCGCTTCCAGTGCGTCGCACTCGTCGTCGCCGACGACCACCTTGGCGATGCCCACCCGTTGCGTGGGCCAAAACAGCAGGCGTTCGGGCGAGGGATGGTCGGGGCTCGACCCGTCGCTCGCTCGGATACAGGCACGCCACTGGCCGCCTGGGCCCTGCCGTTCGCGCTGGATCGCGAGCACGCCCCGATCGGTGTGGATGTCCACGCGGTTGTCCTCAGGGAAGGGGTCACAGGAGCTCCCCGTCATCCTGACTTGCAGGATGCGCGGCTGGCCAGCGGCATGTTCGTGTCGCCAGTGGTCGGCACCCGCGGCGAAGTGGCCGTCGAGTACCTGCACCTGGAGGCCCAGTCCACCCGTGACGGTGATGTCGAGCCCTGGTTCGGCAACACGCCGAGTCACACCCCTGACCATCCTCATGACCGCCACGGCAACGCCCACGGCCACCAGCCCCTTGATGAACCTGTTCATGGTGCCTCCTCTTCCGCCGCGTCCGGACGCGTGCGCTGTGCAGGGACGTCTTGATAACGGTCGACGCCGCTCTACCGAACCAACGCGTGAAGCGGCGCGAGATCGGCTCGTCGCAGGTAGGCCTCGGCGTGAACCCCCCAGCCCACCTGCAGTGTGGCCAGGGCGCCCGCCGCGATGTCACGCCAGGCTGCGGCTCGGGGAGCGAGGTCGCCACCAGCCAGCAAGGCAGTGGCTGCCAGTCGCCACCGCAGTTCCGCATTCCGCTGCACGTCAGCTCGTGTCAGGGCGGGCTCGAGAAGCGCCAGCGCGGCTGCGGCGTCGCCGCGTTCCGCGTGGGCCCTCGCCACCCAGTACGCGATTTCGTCTCGCTGAGCGGGTAGCAGCGCGGCGGCGTCGAAGCGCGGCGGGGCAGCCGCCCGGCGACCCGTACGGGCTTTCGCATAGCTGGCCAGCGCGCCATGCAGGATGGCGTGAGAATCCCCATCGGCGATGCCTGCGGTGACCTCGCTGTCGGTTGACGCGACCACATCGTCGTCACGGCCCTCGGTCGCGGCCCGCAGCGCATGCAACGCGGCCAGCTTCTGTTGTCTGCCTGGGTACGACTCCCGTCCTTCGGCGAGACCTGCCGCAAATTCGTCGAGCAGGCGTTGCGCGTCGGTGCCACGCCCCAGGCGGACCAGCAGTTCCGCGTGGTTGAGCAGGTCGTACGGCAAGTTGTAGTGGTCGCCCTGCGTCCGGTGAATGTGCGTGACTCGCTCACGCGCCGTCAGCGCCTCGGGCAGGAGGCCCTGCGCGGCACGTATCCACGCCATGTTCTCGAGCGCCGTCGCTACCAGGGCGTCGTCACCCGCCGACTCGGCAAACGTGAGGACCTCGTGAGCCATGCGCGCCGCAATGTCGTACTCCCCCAGGTCTCCGTACGCGCGTGACAGCACACCCTTGGCCTGGGCGCTCAGTCGGACATACCCATTGAGGTCGAAGAACGCCCGCGGCGCCTCGGCCAGCACGACGGCTTCACCTGGCTTGCCTTCCGACTGCAGCAGCGACGCCTGTTGCAGCCTCGCCCGCAGGGCGGTGCGCGGGGCACCGCGCGACACGGCCAGCTCGAACGCTCGCTCGAGCCGGGCGTACGCCTCGTCCGGTTGCTTGACGAGCAGCGCATCGGCGAGATCGATGAGTCCCTCTGCGGCGAGCGTCTCGAGGCCCAGACGCGTGGCGTCGGCTTGCGCCTCACGTGCCATCCGCTCGGCGTCGGCAAAACGCCCGCGCGACGACCTCAGTGTCGCCATTTCGAAGCGTGCCCGTAGATTCTGGAAGACGTACCGGCTGTCGGACGTCATCGCGGTGACCCGCCCGAGCGCGTCCTCGGCCTCGTCGGAACTCCCCATGGCGTTGAGCAGGGTGCCGCGCCGCAGCAGCGCCTCCGCCTCCCCCTCGACGTCACCCGACGTGCGATACAGGCGCGCCGCTTCGTCGATGGCCGCCAACGCACGTGTCTTCTCGCCGAGCCGTCCGACCAGCACGCCCAGGCGCAGGTGCGCGGCCGCGGCCTGCGGGTCGAGCGCAAGCGCACGCTCGAGCGTGTCGCGCGACGCACGCCACCGTCCGGCGGCCTCCTGCGCGCGGGCCAGGTCGATGAGCGCGCCCACATCGTCCGCGTGGCGGTCGGCGAGTGCCTGGTACGCGGCTTCCGCCTCGCGATGCTGACGCATCACCGACGCCCGCACCGCCACCAGGTGCAGCCGGTCGTCGTCGGCAAGGGCCGACTGATCGGGCACCAGCACGTTGACCTGCAGCAGCGCCTGCGAGGCGGCGAGCTGGTTGTCGAGTTCGCTGTGGGCCTCGGCCAGCCGGGCATGCGCCGAGGCATAGGCGGGATACAAGCGAATCGCCTCCAACAAGCGCTCGCGAGCACTTGCATACGTGCCGTTGCGCAGCGCGTCGAGCCCCCGATCGAACCAGTGGCGCGCGTCGGCCGGTGCCTCGGGCAGCGCGGTGCGCGAGAGCCGCGGCAGGAACTCGGGTGCGACGTCGCTGAGGCTGGCAACGCCCACCGCGGCCACCAGGGCCGCGGCCACGGCCCAGAGGATGCGCCGGCGTTCGCGGGGCGGGCCACCACGCGTCTCTTCGAGCGCCCCGATGGCGAGGGTGACGTCTTCGGCCGACTGGAAGCGTGCTTGCGGCGCCTTCTGGAGCAGACGGGCGCACAGCGCATCCACCGCCGGATCGAGTTCCGGACGTCGATGCGAGGGCGGCGGCGGATCCACCTGCAGCACCTGTTGGCAGACGTCGGCCACCGTCTGCCCATCGAAGGCGCGGGAACCGGTCAAACATTCGTAGAGGATGCACCCGAGCGAGAAGAGGTCGCCGCGCGCGTCGGTCGGCGTGCCGAGGATCTGCTCGGGCGCCATGTACGGGGGCGTGCCGGCGACGGCATGTGCCTCGGTGAGTTGCGTGGTGACGGGCACCGCGCCCGGCGTGTCGTCGATCGTCAGGGCCCGGGCGATGCCGAAATCGAGCAGGTGCGGCCGTCCGCGCGTGTCGATGATCACGTTCTGCGGCTTGAGGTCGCGATGGACGATGCCGTGGGCGTGCGCCACGGTGAGCGCCTCGGCCAGGTGGCGCCCGATGGACAGCGCGTCCCCCCGTCCCGTGGGTCCTCGGGCTAACCGGTCAGCCAGCGTCTCGCCCTCCACGTACTGCATGACGATGAAGTCGCCCGCCTGTGGGTCGGTGCCCACGTCGTAGACGGCGCAGATGGAGGCGTGTTCGAGGGCGGCCGCCGCGCGGGCCTCGCGCAGCAGGCGCCGGCGGGCCGATGGGTCGGCCTGTCCCTTGAGCACCTTGATGGCCACGCGCCGACGCAGCTGCTCGTCATGGGCCAGGTATACCGTGCCCATGCCGCCCGCTCCCAGCCGGCGATCGATACGGTAGTGCGAGAGGGTCGTCCCGGGAAGGAGCTCTACAGGCGCAGGCGGGGGCCGAGACAGCGCGTCGCTGTCGAGGAGCGGGTCGTCGGCATGCGCCAGCAGCGCCTGCACCTCGCCGCGGATCTCCGCAGAGGGGCAGTGAGCGGCCAGATAGGCCTGGCGTTGGTCTGGCGGCAGCGCCAGCACCGCGTCGAGATGATGGCGCACTTCGCGCCAGTCATGGGGCGTCATGCCGTCTGCATGCGAGCGGCGCCGCACCAGCGCGCGGGCGCCCTTGCGTCGTTCGACGAGCGTGTCTGCAGAACGGTGGGAGGAGCCGTCAGCCGACGAGAATTGGCCTGATGGTACGCCCCATGATAGCCGACCTCGGCCGCGCCATTGCGCACCGGCGCGCATGAGCCCTCCGCCCGGCATCTCCCGCGTAACAAGATGACGACCGATGGTGGTCGTCGTCACCGGGAGCCTGTCATGAAACACATTCGCGTGCCGCTGTCGTTGCTGGTCGGGGTCTGCATGCTGTCGGGGCCGGGCCTCGCGTCGGTCGGCGCCCAGACGCGCCAGCTCGAACGCATCACCGTCAGCCTGATGGGGCGGGGCTACCAGGACACGGGACGCCGGTGGAGCGGCAGCCTCGACCAGGGCGAGTCGGGCGGCCACTCGGTGTACCTGCGCCGCGGGGTCGAGTACGTGTTCAGTGCCACCTGCGACATCGATTGCTCGGACGTGGACCTGCAGCTGTTCTCGCCGTCCGGGGCGCTGGTGGCCGAAGACGTGCGGTCCGACGATGTACCGCAGATTGCCTTCACGCCGTCGGTGTCGGGCACGTACCGCATCTCGGTACGCATGTACGAGTGTTCGCTGCAGCCGTGCGGCTACTCGCTCTCGGCCGTGCAGTGGTGAGGGAGCCACCGGGCCGGTCGGCACCCGCGTGCGTGTGGTGCCGGCGGCTTAGAATGGCGCGATGTTGGAGCAGGTCCGGGTGGCGGCCGTCGCCTTCGATGCGGTCGCGGCCGCTACCACTGACAACCTCGATCGCATGGAGCCGTGGTGCCGGCAGGCGGCAGACGCCGGCGCGCAACTCGTCCTGTTCCCGGAGCTGAGCGTCACAGGGTTCGTGCCGAACCATCCCACTCGCGACCATGCCGCCTGGTTGGCGGAGGTGCTGGCGGGCGCGCGGGCGATGGCCGAGCCCCTCGACGGGCGGGCGGTCCGGCGCCTGCAGCAGGTCGCGGCCTCGACCGGCGTGCTGGTGTCGGCCGGGCTGCTCGAGGATGCGGGGCACCTCCTCTACAACACCCACGTGGTGGTGGGTGCCGAGGGGTTGCTGGGGGCGTGGCGCAAGATGCACGTGCCGCTCTTCGAGATGCCCGTGTACAACGGCGGTGGCGTGCCGGAGGTGGTGGACACGCCGCTCGGGCGGATTGCCGTCAACATCTGCTTCGACGCCTTCCTGCCAGAGTCCACGCGGCTGGTGGCGGTGCGCGGGGCAGAGATCGTGCTCTTCCCGTTCGCGGCCGACCCTCCGCCGCCGACCCCGGCGGGCTGGGCCGAGTGGGCGGGCAGGACGCTCGAGGCGAGATGTGCCGAGAACGGCGTCTTCGGCGTAGCGTGCAACACCGAAGGCCAGGTGTCGTTTGCCGGCGTCACCCAGCGCTTCCCTGGCGGGGCGATGGTGGTGGGGCCGGACGGGGCGGTCCTGGCGCGCCACGAGGCCGACGCCGCTGGGCCGCACATGGTGCTGGCGACGCTCGAGCGTGCGGCGCTGCTCGCCGCGCGGTCGCGCTTCGAGTACACGTTCCGCTTCAGGCGGCCGGAGCTCTACAGGTCGCTCGCCGATCAGGTCTGACCCCGCTGCGTCGCGGATCAGGTCTGACCCCACGACGTCACGGATCAGGTCTGACCCCGCCGCGTCACTTTGCAGACCTGACCCCACCCGCAGTACACTCGGCGTTCAGGTCGTGACCGCTCGCACCGCGGTTCGGAGCCTGTGCAACGCCAGACCTCGAACCGCGTCAGGACCGGAAGGTAGCAGCGCTAAGGGGAGCCTGCCGTGTGTGCAGGGCCTCCGGGCCGCGGTGGGAGCGGTCGCCGCCTCCAACGTGTCGCTCGTTCCGCCCCAGGCCTTTACAGATCAAGCTCCGTGTCACGACCCTACCAGGTGCTCGCCCGCAAGTGGCGTCCGCAGCGTTTCGACGATGTGATTGGGCAGGTGGGGGTGACGCAGACCCTGCGCAACGCCCTCGAACGCCAGCGCATCGCGCAGGCCTACATCTTCTCGGGCGCGCGCGGCGTCGGCAAGACCACAACCGCGCGTATCCTCGCCAAGGCACTCAACTGCCTGGCCGCCGAACGCCCCACGCCAGACCCGTGCGGCACCTGTGACGCCTGCGTCGAGATTGCCGCCGGCCGCGACCTCGACGTCACGGAGATCGACGCCGCGTCGAACACCGGCATCGACAACATCCGCGAAGTCATCATCGACAGCCTCGCGATCGCGCCGGCACGCGACCGCTTCAAGGTGTTCATCATCGACGAGGTGCACATGCTCTCGAACTCGTCGTTCAACGCGCTGTTGAAGTCGGTCGAAGAGCCCCCCCCGCACGTCGTCTTCATGATGGCGACGACCGAACTGCACAAGATTCCAGAGACCATCCGGTCGCGCGCGCAGGAGTTCGAGTTCCGCACCATCGGCACGAAGGTCGTCGCCGACCAGCTGGCCGCCATCGCCGAGCGCGAAGGACTTACCGTGGATGCCGACGCGCTCACGCTCATCGCGCGCGCCGCCGACGGCAGCATGCGCGACGCGCTCAGCGCCTTCGATCAGGTGATCGCGTTTTCGGGTGGACACCTCACGGCCGCCGACGTCGCGACGGTCCTCGGCCTCATTGCCAGGGACGCGCTGATGGACATCGTCGAGATCGTGGCCGACGCACGGGCCGGTGACGTGTTCGACGCCGTGGGACGTCTGGTGGAGGGCGGGCAGGACCTGAAGCTCGTGTGCCGCGAGCTGAGCGCACTCGTCCGCGACCTGCTCGTCGTCCACATCGACCCGTCACGCCTGACCGACGTGGACCTGGCACCGGATGCCGAGCGGCTGTCGTCACTGGCCGCCCGCTTCTCGCGCGAAGACCTGCTGCGTGGTTTCGACGTGCTCGCGAAGGCGGAACAGGACCTCAGGTTCGCCTCGCAGCCGCGCTATCACCTCGAGATGGCGTTGCTGAAGTGGATCCACCTGGGACAACTGCGTCCGCTGTCGGAGGTGCTTGCCGCGCTAGGTGGATCGGGCGGCCCATCAGGAGGCGGCGGCCGTCCATCGCTCGGACGTCCCGGCGCAGCCGCCACCAGCGCATCGTCTTCCGCCAGTCCCGCGCCGCGCCGAAGCTTCACCGAGCGGGCATCGGCGCTGGCCGCCAAGGCCGAGGGACTCGTCGTCTGTCCGACGAGTGAACCGGCTGCCGTTCCGCCTGCGCCCGCGCCGCCGGCGCCGGTCGTGGCGACGGCTGTTCCTGTGCCACCTGCCGCGCCTCCCTCCATCGTCGTGACGGATGCGCCGGACACGGTAGCTGCGCCGATCGTGCCGGCAGGCGCAACCGCCGAGGACCGGCCAGGAGCGGGCGCACCTGCGCCGACGGTGGCGACCGAACTGCTGGTGGACGCGCTGCGCAAGGGCAATCGCACGTTCTTCGGCACGGCCCTGGCCCGCGCACGCTTCGACGCCACCGACGATCAATTGGTCATCACGCTCGCCGGCAACTTCGAGCAGCAGCGCGTAGAGGCGCGGCGCGCGTGGATCGAGCAGACGGTGGCCGACGCGTGTGGCCGTCGCCTGCGCATCGACACCCGTGTGGTGGCGCCCACGGCGAGTGGCGAACAGACGGCCCGCGCCGACCAGGCGCAACTTCGTCAACAGGCGCTGCAGAGCGAGGCCGTGCAGGCCATGCTCGACGTGTTTCCCGCGGACATCCGCGATGTGG
>JAEZDP010000297.1 GCA_023418055.1 Acidobacteriota bacterium | reverse complement strand
GAGCACGGCAGCCGCCGCGCGTGGCGCCGTGGCACGTGCGGTTTCACGGCTGTGCCCATGGATGCGCTGACCGTCCTGTTCTTCGTCGGAGGGCTCGTGCTGCTGAGTGGCGGCGCGGAGTGGCTGGTGCGGGGCGCGTCTGCTCTGGCCGCGTCGCTCGGCATTTCGCCGCTCGTCATCGGCCTGACGGTGGTGTCGCTCGGCACCCGCGCCCCTGAACTCGCCGTCAGCGTCACGGCCGCGCTCGCTGGCGAGTCCGACCTCGCACTCGGCAACGTCGTGGGCTCGAACATCGCCAACATCCTGCTGGTGCTGGGGCTGTCGGCGGCGATCGCCCCACTCGTGGTCTCGCGGCAGGTGAAGCGGCGTGAGGTACCGCTGATGGTCGGCATCTCCCTGCTGGTGGTGGCCATGGGGAGTGACGGCGCCATCGGACGAGGCGACGGCGTGGTGCTGGCGACGGGGCTTGTCGTCTACCTGGTGCAGGCCATTCGCCAGAGCCGCGCCGAGGAACGTGCCCTCCGCGTGGCGGACACGGCGACGACGCCTCTTCCGGTCGGGGGCCGCGTGATGGCGCTGGAAGTGCTCCGGGGCGGCGTTGGTCTGGGCGCGCTGATGACGGGCACGCAGGGGGTGGTCGGCGGGGCCACGGCCATGGCCACGGCGCTGGGCGTGAGCGAACTGCTCATCGGGCTGACCGTCGTGGCAATAGGCACCAGCCTGCCCGAAGCGGCCACCAGCATCATCGCGACGCTCCGGGGCCAGCGCGACCTCGCCGTTGGCAATGCCGTCGGCAGCAACATCTTCAACTTGCTGGGCATTCTGGGCGTCACGGCGATGGTGTTGCCGATTCCGGTCCCGTCGAGCGTGTTGTGGCTCGACCTGCCGATGATGGTGGCCGTGGCCGCGGCGTGCCTGCCGGTCTTCTTCACGGGCGGCCGCATCGCCCGGTGGGAAGGACTGCTGTTTGTCGCGTACTACCTCGCCTACGTGCTCTATCTGGTCCTGGCCGCGACCGACCACGCCGCGCTGCCCACGTACCGGACGATGATGCTGGTCTTCGTGGCGCCCCTCACGGGCGTCACGCTCGCACTGCTGGCTGCGCGCTACCAGGTGTATCGCCTGCAGCGGCGAGACTGACCCGATCCCCGATCCCCGATCCCCGATCCGCGATCCGCGATCCGCGATCCCCGACCCCCGCTTACGCAACTCTTACAATCCGCTCCCGGCGGGCTTGATATCGTGCCTCCTGGCCTGCGGGCCGTGCTTGCGCATCAGGCGCGAGCGGATCGAGGAGGACACGACGCGTGAGTCAAGCAGCCACAGCGACCCGGAAACGACGTGATGGAGGCAGCGGCAGCATGGCCGGGGCCAAGCCCAACCGCTACTCGAAGTTGTCGTGGGTCACGGCCTTCTTCATGACGTTGTTCCACATCGGCGCCATCTGGGCGCTCATCGACTTCACGTGGTCGGGTGTGGTGGTGCTGCTCGTCACCTATTACATCTCGCTCGCGCTGGGCATCGGCATGTCGTACCACCGGCTGCTGACCCACCGGTCCTACAAGACGCCGAAGGTCATCGAGTACTTCCTGACGATCTGCGCGACGCTGGCCCTCGAGGGCGGTCCGCTCTTCTGGGTGGCCACGCACCGCAAGCACCACCAGCACTCCGACAGCGACCAGGACCCGCACACGCCGCGCCACGGGGCGTTCTGGGCGCACATGGGCTGGATCATGTTCGGCGACCCGCAGCACAACAACGTCAAGATGACCTCGCGGTACGCGCCCGACCTGGCGAAGGACAAGTTCCACGTCTGGCTCACGACCTATCACTGGCTGCCGCTCACGGTGCTCGGCCTCATCCTGATGGCGCTGGGCGGCTGGAACTGGGTGCTGTGGGGCGTGTTCCTGCGCACGACACTCGGCCTGCACGCGACGTGGCTGGTCAACTCGGCGACCCACCTCTGGGGCGGCCGTCGGTTCATCACGACCGACGACTCGCGCAACAACTGGTGGGTGGCGCTGCTGACCTTCGGCGAAGGCTGGCACAACAACCACCACGCGCATCCGACCTCGGCCGCCCACGGGCTGGCCTGGTACGAAGTGGACATCACCTACCTCCACATCCGCGCGCTCGAACTGGTAGGCCTGGCCACGCAGGTACGGCGCGCCCGCGTCGACAGCGCGCTGGACGTCGAAGCCGCCGCCTGACGTCGCGCATCGGCCCTCCCCGACGGCGCCGTGGACTATCCTTGGGCTCATGGCCAGCGCCCCAGGTCGTCGCGGCGCCATCGCGTTCTTCGTCACGTTCGGCGTCTCGCTGGTGGCCCTGGCCGCCGCCCTCAACGTCGGCTGGGTGGTGCTCAACTGGCGCGAGATGGTGCCGCTGCTGCTCGGCGTGCCGGTCTTTGCCGCCATCATCACCGGCCTGATTCTCAACACGATGTTCCTCGTCCGCGAAGTCCGGCGCAACGCGCAGCACGACGCGTTTGTCAACGCGGTGACGCACGAACTCAAGACGCCCGTCACCTCCATCCGCCTGCATCTCGAGACCCTGAAGGCGCGCGAGCAGACCATTCCGGCCGAGAAGCGGCGCGAGTTCTACGACGTCATGCTCGACGACAGCGCCCGCCTCATGCACACCATCGAACAGGTGCTGCGCACGGGACAGGCCGGCCAGACGCCGTTGCATCCCGTGCCCGTGGACGTGCGCGCGCTGGCCGACGCCTGCGTCGAGCGCATGCGCTCCCGCCGCCACCTGCCCGAGATGTCGGTGCGGATGGCGCAGCCGCATCGCGCTGACCCCGTGATCGTCCTCGGCGACGAAGAAGACCTGCAGGGCGCCGTGATGAACCTCCTCGACAACGCGGTGAAATACTCCGACGGCCGCGTGGACGTGGAGGTGGACGTGCAGCAGGTGGATGGCGAGGCCGTCCTCAGCGTGCGCGATCGCGGCATCGGCTTCCCCGCCGCCGAGAACCGCCGCATTTTCCGGCGGTTCTATCGCGTGCCCGGCCTCGGCACCCAGCGCGTCAAGGGCACGGGTCTTGGCCTGTTCATCGTGCAGACCACCGCCAGGCGGCATGGCGGGACGGCCGAGGCGTCGAGCGACGGGCCCGGTCTCGGATCCACGTTCAGCCTGCGCCTGCCGCTGGCGCCCCATCCGGAAATCGACTGACGGCCATGGCGTCGCTGCTCATCGTCGAGGACGAGCCGCACATTGCCTCGGGCCTGCGCTTCAATCTCGAGGTGGAAGGACACGACGTCCATGTGGCCGAGACGGGCGAAGCGGCGCTCGAGGTCGTCGCGTCGCATCCCGACGACATCGATCTGGTGGTACTCGACGTGATGCTGCCCGGGATGGACGGCTTCGACGTCGCAACCAGCCTGCGGGCGCGCGGGTGGTTTCGCCCCGTGCTGATGCTGACGGCACGAGGCCGTGCCGAGGACGTGCTCCGGGGGTTCGAGGCGGGTGCGGACGACTACCTGCCCAAGCCCTTCGACCTGGCCATCCTCGTGGCGCGCGTGCAGGCGCTGCTGCGGAGGCACGCCTGGCACGCCTCGCCCCCACCGGCCGTTGCCGAGTCGGCGGCTGCGGCCGATGACGCGGAGGAGGCGCCGGGGCCCTTCGTGTTCCGCGACAAGGTCTTCGACTACACCGGGCAGTGCCTCCGGGTGGGCGAGGTGGAGCACCCGCTGACGCTGATGGAGACCAACCTGCTGCAGTACCTCGTGCAGCACGAAGGCCGCATCGTCTCGCGCAAGCGGATGCTCGAGGACGTCTGGAACCTGCACGAAGACACCGACACCCGCGCCATCGACCATTTCGTGGCGCGGCTCCGCAAGTATGTCGAGGACGAGCCTGCCAGCCCCAGACACCTGCTCACGGTGCGAGGGGTGGGCTACCGCTTCATCGCTGATCCGTAGGTCGCGCCGGGCGGACCCCTCTCTACGCGGGCCTTCTGCTACAATGGGAAGTTTGTTCCCGGCGTATCTCTTCTCCCCTACAGGTTTGTTGTCATGATTGCTGTCCACGGCGTCTCCATGCGATACGGGTCGAAGGTGCTCTTCGACGAGGTCACCACCACGTTTTCGGCGGGGCGCCGCTACGG
>JAEZDP010000295.1 GCA_023418055.1 Acidobacteriota bacterium | reverse complement strand
GGTACGGGTGCTGGGGCGACTGGACGACCTGGCCGAGGTCGTGGCGGCCCACGGGGTGGACGAAGTGGTGATTGCCATGCCGAAGGCGCCCGGCGACACGGTGCGGCGCCTGGTCGAGGGTGCACGTGATGCCGGCGTGCCGGCCAAGGCCGTGCCTGGCATGTTCGAACTGCTGGATGGCGGCGTCAGCGTGAGTCGGCTTCGCAATGTGGACATCGCCGATCTCCTCCGGCGCCGCCAGATCGTCGCCGCGCCGGACACGGCCCGGTACCTGCGCGGGCAGGTGGTGCTGGTGACCGGGGCGGGCGGGTCGATTGGCAGCGAGCTGTGTCGGCAGATCTGCCACGCCGAGGCGAACGCCCTGGTGCTCGTCGGGCACGGCGAGAACAGCATCTTCGACATCAGCAATCAGGTACGCCAGGCGTTTCCGGCGGTGGACGTGCACGCGGTCATCGCGGACATCCGCGACACGCGGGGACTCGCCCGTGTCTTTGCCGACTACCGGCCCACGGTGGTTTTCCATGCTGCGGCGCACAAGCACGTACCGTTGATGGAGGCCAACCCGGCCGAGGCGGTGACCAACAACGTGCTGGGTACGGCGACGCTCGTCGAGGCGGCCGTGACTGCGGGCGTCACGCGCTTCGTCCTCATCTCGACCGACAAGGCGGTGGGCCCCTCGAGCGTGATGGGCGCCACCAAGCGGCTCGCGGAGATGATCGTCCGCGACGCGGCACGACGCACCGGCCATCGGTACCTCGCCGTGCGTTTCGGCAACGTCCTCGGCAGTCGCGGCAGCGTGGTCCCGTTCTTCCGGCGGCAGATCGAGCGGGGTGGTCCGATCACCGTGACGCACCGGGACATGACCCGCTTCTTCATGACCATTCCCGAAGCGGTGTACCTGGTGCTCAAGGCCGGCGGTTTGGCGCGCGGCGGCGAGCTCTTCGTGTTGAACATGGGCGAACCGGTGCGCATCGTGGACCTGGCGACCGACCTGATTCGGCTGTCGGGGCTGACTGCGGAGGACATTCCCATCGTCTTCACGGGGCTGCGTCCCGGCGAGAAGCTGGCCGAGGAGTTGTGGGAGGAGCGCAGCCAGGTGGAGCCGGTGGGGGAGGGCGACGTGTTCCGCGTGCAGGAGCCCGATCCGCCGCTCTCGGGGGCGCGACTCGAGCAGGCCATCGCGGCGTTGGCGCTGGCCGCCGAACAGGGTGACGGGCTGGAGGTGCATCGCGTGCTGTCGGAGGCGATTCCGTCGTTCGTGTCGAGCCTTGCCGGTCCGGCCGATGGGCCTGATGGGTCACCCGTCACGCGTCACGGGCGTCGCTCGCCCTCCAAGGAGCAGGCTGAATGACACGAGTGCTGATTGTGGGCGGTGCGGGGATGCTGGGGCACAAGCTCTGGCAGACGGCCCGCGCGTCCTTCGAAACCTGGGCCACCATCCGGTCGGCCACGCCGGCCCTCGAGCACCTCGGGCTGCTCGACGAACGGACGCTCACGGACGTGGACGTCACGGCCCCCGGCGCGATCGACGCGGCCCTCGACCGATCGCGGCCAGACGTGGTCGTCAACTGCATCGGCATCATCAAGCAACTGGCGGCGGCCAAGGACCCGGTCACGTCGATCTCGATCAACGCCCTGCACCCGCACCTGCTGGCACGCGCGTGTGCGGCCCGGGGTGCCCGGTTGATCCACATCAGCACCGACTGCGTGTTCGACGGGGTGCGGGGCGGCTACACCGAAGCGGACGTCCCCAACGCCACCGACCTCTACGGCCGCACCAAGGCCATGGGCGAAGTCACGGGCCCTGGGTGCCTCACGCTGCGCACGTCGATCATCGGGCGCGAGTTGTCCGGAGCCTCGGGACTGGTCGAGTGGTTCCTGTCGCGCCGCGGTGCCACGGCCGATGGCTATGCCGGTGCCATCTTCTCGGGGTTGACCACACGTGCGCTGTCGGATGTCATCGTCCGGCTGATCGCCAGGGAAACGGCGCTCGAGGGCCTGTACCAGGTGGCGGCCACTCCCATCGACAAGCTGGCGTTGCTGCAGTTGCTGGATGCGGCCTATGGCACGCAGGTGGCCATCGTGCCGCGCGACGAGCCCAGGATCGACCGCAGCCTGAGTGGCCAGCGCTTCCGCGAGGCGACCGGCATCGAGGCGCCGTCCTGGCCGTCGATGATCGAAGACATGGCCAGCGACCGCACGCCCTACGACGCCGTGCGCGAGGCCCGGTAGCCCCGTGGCCCGTGTCCTCGTGCTCACGCTGGTGTTCCCGCCCGACAACGTGTCGACGGCACACCTCATGGGCGACATCGCCCGAGATCTCGCCGCGGCCGGGCACACCGTGACCGTCATCACGACGACGCCGCACTACAACCCCGACCCTGTCGCGCGGCAGGCGCAGCCCCTGCGGTGGGTGTGGGGACCGCTGCTGCAGCGCAGCGACTACCACGGCGTGCCCGTCTATCACACCCTCATGCCGCCGAAGGGCAGGTCGAGTGTGTTGCGCGTGATGGCGTGGGCGCTGTTTCACAAGCTCAGCGTCCTGGCCGGTGTGACGATGGCGGGGCGCGTGGACGTGATTCTGGCGCCGTCGCCGCCGCTCACGATGGGGCTGGCCGCCTGGGTGCTCGGCAGGCTCAAGCGGGCGCCGTTCGTCTACAGTGTCCTCGAACTGCACCCCGACATCGCCATCAGCCTGGGCCTGGTGCGCCAGCCGATCCTCATCCGGATGCTGTACGCCCTTGAGCGGTTCGTCTACCGCCGCGCGGCGCATCTCACGGTCATCGCCAACGCCATGCGCACCCGGATGCTCGAGAAGGGCGTACCCGCGAGCAAGATCAGCCTGGTGCCGAACTTCGTGGACACCGACGCGCGGCTGTCCAATCCGCGTCCGAACGCCTTCAGCCGCGCGCATGGGCTCGACGACGTGTTCGTGGTGAGCTACGCGGGCAACGTGGGGCCGGCCCAGGGGCTCGAGGCGCTGCTCGACGCCGCGGCGTACCTGCGCGATGCCTCGCATATCCGCCTGGTCATCGTCGGGGGCGGTATTCTATGGGACGCGTTTGCGGCGCGGATTGCGGCCGAAGAGTTGCACAACGTGCTGCTGCTGCCGCATCAACCCTTCGACGTGGTGCCAGACATCTACGGGGCCTCCGACATGTGTGTGGTGTCGCAGTCGGCCACGACCACGTCGGATGCGGTGCCCTCGAAGGCCTATCGGATAATGGGGGCGGCCTTGCCGGTGCTGGCCATCACCTCGTCGGGATCCGACCTGGCGTCGCTCGTACGAGAGTCGGGCGCAGGAGCCTGTGTCGAGGCCGGTGATCCAGCGGCCATTGCGGCCCTGATCAGAGAGGCCGCGGACCACCCGGAGCGCTGGCGCCAGATGGGGGCTCGCGGTCGTGCCCACGTGGAAGAGTTCTACAGCCGGCAGGTGGTGACCGCACGCTACCATCGGCTCATCCAACAGCATCAGTGACGTGACGCGGCGCCCGCCCGGCGGTGCGCTGGCGAGACAGGAACGTAGCGAATGAGCGTGTCCATCGACGGCAAGAGAATTCTCGTGACGGGCGGTACCGGGTCACTCGGGCAGCGTGTGGTACGACGGCTGCTCGACGGGGCCATCGGGCGTCCGGACAAGGTCACCGTGCTGTCGCGCGACGAAGCCAAACAGCACGAGATGCGCCTCCGCTTCCTGCAGCGCGACGCAGCCACCGACGACGTCATCTACGAACATGCGCGCGACAGGCTGGCGTTCCGGATCGGCGACGTCCGCGACTACGAGACGCTGGTCGAAGCCGTGCGCGGCACCGACATCGTCATCCATGCGGCGGCGCTCAAGCAGGTGCCCGCGTGTGAGTACTTCCCGGTGGAAGCGGTGCGTACCAACGTCATGGGCGCCGATGCGCTGGTGCGTGCGACGCTCGACGCCGGCGCGAAGGTCGAGAGCGTGATTGCGATCTCCACCGACAAGGCCTGCAAGCCCATCAACGTGATGGGCATGACCAAGGCGGTGATGGAGCGCATCTTCGTCGAGGCCAACCTCCGGCAACCAGCCACGCGGTTCGCGTGCGTGCGCTACGGCAACGTCGTGGCGTCACGCGGGTCGGTGGTGCCGCTCTTCCTCGACCAGATCCGGCGTGGCGGACCGCTCACCATCACGCTCGAGGAGATGACGCGGTTCCTGCTGACGCTCGACCGTGCCGTGGACACCGTGCTGGCAGCGCTCGCCGAAGCGAAGCCCGGCGAGATCTACGTGCCGAAGGTCCCGGCCGCGCGCATGACCGACCTCGCCGCGGCGCTCATCAACGGCCGCGACATTCCCGTCGAGGTCACCGGCATCCGGCCAGGCGAGAAGATCCACGAGATCATGGTGTCGGAAGAGGAGTGCCACCGCACCGTGGAGCGAAACGGCTACTACGTGATCTGCCCGATGCTGCCGGAGTGCGAGCCGGAGAGCGTGGACAGCACGCTGCTCACGAGCGAGTACTCGTCGGCCGACATCACGCTCGACGTCGCGGGGCTGCGCGAGCTGCTGGCGCCGTATCTGTCGTCGGTGCCCGACGAGTTGAAGGCATGAAGGTCCTGACCATCGTCGGGACCCGTCCCGAGATCATCCGTCTGAGCCGGGTCATCCC
>JAEZDP010000290.1 GCA_023418055.1 Acidobacteriota bacterium | reverse complement strand
AGGCAACGCTCGGCCGCGGTGACCTCGCGAGCTTCGGGACGCGATGTCAGGCACTTCAGCGCACGACGCCCTGACGGGGCGCCGCCGCCGTGGTTGTTGCCCCGCGTAGCGTGGCGTGTCAGACGCGCGGAGGTCAGCGCCCGGCGTCAGAGGGCAGCCTCCGAAACGACGCCGCGCGCCCCATCACCTCGTCCCTCCACTCGCGGAAGTCCACCCGACGGCCCCGCGAGTGATCCACCCACTGCACCGGTGGGTCCGTCCCCTCCGTGACGCGCACCCCCCAGACCGGCGCGAACACGTCCGGCGTCAGCGAGTAGCGGGCATCGCCGATGACGGTGGGATCGCCTGGGTCGCGCGCCACCCAGCCCTGCGCGAACCACGCGACGCGCGCGACATCGCCTGCAACCCGTGGCGACACCACGGCAGCCAGACGCTCAGCGAGAGCGACAGGTTCCGCACGTGCGCCCTCGCGCCACGACCCTTCGCCCACCCACGGCACACGGATGCGATCCATGTACAACGTGCCGCCGGCCTCATAGAGCGACCGCCACACCACCTGGTTGGCGAACCCCGGGAAGACCGCTGCGCGCTCGGGCACGTGGCCCCTCGCGCGGGCGATCTGACGCTGCGCGTCGAAGGCACGGTCGCGTTGCCTGGCGCCCAGGGCAAGGTACATGAGGCACGCCACGCCCACTACCCGCGCCGCCTGCCGCTGCCGACGAAACACGGCGCCGATCGCAAGCCCGACCAGCAGCGCGCCCGTGAACAGCGGATCGATGATCGAGATCAGGTTCCACGCGACGCGCTGATGGCTGAACGGCCAGAAGAGCAGCGTGCCGTACGTCGTGCACGCGTCAAGGACGCCATGCGTCGCGTATCCCAGCGTCGCGGCGAGGAGCAGGACCCGCCATCTGGGACGGAGGTCGCGCCGCAGGAGCCACGGCAACGCCGCAAGCACGCCGCCCACCGGCACGAACGCCAGCGCATGGGTGAAGTGTCGATGGAACTCGATGTGCAGCAGCGGGTCGGCGCCGCTGTGAATCAGGCGATCGAGATCGGGCAGCAGCGCGCCTATGGCCCCCGCGAGCATCAGCGTGCGTGCCGAGGGCGTGTCACCGAGTCGTTCCGACGCGACGGCTCGCGTGACGACGGCACCGACGAGCGCGTGGGTCACAGGGTCCACGCGCGGACCATATCAGAGCCGGGTATCATGCCCTCGACCGCCGCGTCCCCGGAGCGGCCTCGTCAACGCCCCCCTTTTCGTGAGGCGCACTCATGGGTGACAGCGCATCCACAGCCGTGTTCTGGCATCGCGACATGCCCCCGCTCGCCGCCGACCTCATGGCCGAACATTCCGTCGAGGCCTCGAGCCGTCGCGTGCCTGGCACGCTCGCCCACCGCGACGAGCTATGGGACCAGTGCTATCGCGACCTGATGGCGAACGCCGAGACACGCCTGCTTCAGGAAATTGCCAGGCTGGGTGGTGATTATGCCCACGTGCTCGACGAGACGATCGAGCCACGCCACGACCACGCGACGGGAGAGGCCTGGCTGCTGGGCCGCTTCACTTACGTGCTGTACCGGCGTTCGGCGCCCTCGCGCTGACGTACCTGCGGGTCCGGGATGGACACGTCGCACATCGTCGCGCTTCTCATCGCCGCGCTCGGCGGCGCGGCCGTAGGCCTCGAGCGTCAGTGGTCCGGGCATGCCGCTGGGCCGGGAGCCCGCTTTGCCGGCATCCGCACCTTCACGATGCTTGGCGCGGTCGGCGGCATGAGCGGGTGGCTGTGGACGACCGGCGTCACCACCCTGTCCGCCATCCTGCTTGCCGGCGCCGTCGCGCTCGTGGCTGCGGCCTACGCCGCCGGCAGCCGTCACGACATCGACGGCACCACGGAGGCGGCAGCGCTCGTGGTCCTGGCCGCGGGCGTGACCGCCGGCCTGGGATGGACACGGCTCGCGAGCGGCATCATCGCGCTCCTCGCGCTGCTGCTCGTCGAGAAGTCCCGGCTGCATGCCATGGTCGAGCGCATCGGCGACGTGGGGCTGCGGTCGGGCGTGCGCTTTGCCGTGATGGCGCTGGTCGTCCTGCCATTGCTGCCCCCTGGTCCCTACGGCCCGCTTGGCGGGGTGCGTCCTCGAGAACTCTGGGCGCTCGTGTTGTTCTTCTCGGGACTCAGCTTCGCAGGCTACGTGGCACGCCGCATCGTCGGGCCGGGCCGAGGCTATCTGGTGACCGGCCTGCTCGGCGGCCTCGTCTCGTCCACCAACGTCACGTTCACGTTTGCCCGCACGAGCCGCGCAGACCAGGACACGCAGCGCGCGTTGGCCTTCGGCGCCGTGGCCGCCAACGCGATGCTGTATCCGAGAGTCCTCATGGCGACGGCCATCCTGAACTCGGTCGTGGTGCCGCCGCTCGTGCCCTATCTCGTCGCGCCGGCTGTCGTGGCGGTACTCGTGGCGCTCGCCGGGGCCCTGCGGTCGCCTGCGGCTGGCGCCCCTGAGGTGCCCGCGAGCAATCCGCTGCAACTCGGCGCCGCGCTGCAGATGGCGCTGCTGTTCCAGGTGGTGTTGATGGCCGTGCATGTCGTCGGCGCGGTGTGGGGCGAGGCGGGGGTGTTCACGTCGGCAGCCGTCCTCGGCCTCACCGACGTGGACGCGCTGACGATGTCGATGGCGCGGGGGGTGGCGACCGCCGCCTCACCAGGCGTGGCGGCCACGGCGATTGCGGTGGGCGTGCTGGCCAACACCGCAATGAAGCTCGGACTCGCGGTGGTGCTGGGCGCTCCGACGTTCCGCCTGATTGCCGGAGGCGCCCTGGGACTGATGCTGCTGGCGACGGGTGCGGCGCTGCTGCTTGTCTCGACCTGAGCGAGAGTCGTGAGGCTGGGGTCGGCGCGTGCGCGTGCCAGCCCCCCGTCCCCTGCTGATGGCAGACGAGCCTTCAGGCCACGCCGCGTCTAGAAGGACCCGTACGTGCCCGTGTAGTCGTGGCCATCCTGGGCCTCGACACGCGGCTGCCCCGGGAGCTTGCCAGGACGGCCCGCCATCTTGACGACCTTCGTCGTCGCCGGAGCGATGGCCTGCTGCGCCTGCACGAGCGGCACCGTGGCACCGCTCCCGTTGACCATCGCGGCCAGGCGCCGCACCACCTGCATCGACGTCTCCGCCTGTGCGCTCAGCTCTTCACTGGCCGCCGCACTCTCTTCGGCCGTCGCCGCGGTGTTCTGCGTGACCGACTCCATCTGCGCGATGGCGTGCGACACCTGGTCGATGCCCTGCGTCTGCTGCCGGCTCGCGTCGTTCACCTGATCGATGAGCCCCTTCACCTTCGCGGTGCTCGACGTGATCGAGTCGATGGCGGCGGTCACCGTCTGCACCCGCTCCTGGCCTTCGGTGGAGCGGGCGATCGACTCCTCGATGAGGTCCGCCGTGTCCTTGGCGGCCTGGGCCGACCGCTGCGCGAGCGCACGCACTTCGTCGGCCACCACGGCAAACCCCATGCCCGCCTCACCGGCGCGCGCCGCTTCCACGGCCGCATTGAGCGCGAGGATGTTGGTCTGGAACGCGATCTCGTCGATCGTCTTGATGATCTTTGCCACGTGATCGCTCGAGCTCTTGATCGCCGTCATCGACGACACCATGTCGGCGAGCGCGCTGTTGGCGTTGGTCACGAGGAGGGCCGTTTCGGCCATCATTGCGGCGGCCTGTCGGCTGTTGTCGGCATTCTGGCGGGTCATCGACGCCATCTCCTCCATCGACGCCGACGTCTCTTCGAGCGAGGCCGCCTGCGTGGTGGCCCCCTGCGACAGCGACTGCGACGCTCCGGCCACCTGTGCCGATGCGGCGGCCACCTGCTGGGACGACTGCGACAACTCCGTCGTGACGCGCGAGAGCGACGACGACAGATCGCGTGACAGCAGCACGGCGGTGATCAGGCCGATGGCGATGGTGGCCAGCGACCCCCACAACGTCAGGTGGCCGAGCAGCGCCGACGCGGCGCGGCTCTCGGTCACCCGGGCCTCCATCAGCGCCCGCTCGGCCCCGATGGCCTCGGCAAACACGCGGCGGATGCCGTCGAAATGGCGCTTGCCCTCGCCGCTCGTTTCGAAGGTCGTCAGCACCTCGATCGGCTGTGATCCGGCCGAGACGGCCTTCCGCAACTCGATGCCGCGCGCCGTCACCTGGGCGATCCAGGCCTGAGCCCGCGACTCGAGATCGCGCCACCGCCCGACCTGGGTCGCATTGTCGGCCGTCAGCTCGCGCAGTTGCGCCAGCTTCGAGAGAAAGCTCTTCTCTCCCTCGCGGTAGGGGTCGAGAAATTCGTCACGTCCGGTGACGAGATATCCCCGGTAGCCGGTCTCCATGTCGACGAGCGCGGCGAGCGCCTGATTGGCGACCTCGATCACCTGATGCGTGTGTTCCACCCAGTCGGCCGACTTCCGGGTGGAGTTGGTGGTGGTGTACGAGAAGGCGCTCAAGGTCGCGGTGAGCACGAGCACCAGTGAAAAGCTCAGGAGCAGGCGCACCTGCAGTCGCAAGGATCGAAACCAGTTCATGACGTGACCTTCTTCTTGGAGGAATGCGGAGAGTAGCCCGGATGATTACCAGCTGGTCTGGAGACCCGTCCGGACTTCGTGTGATGGACGGGTATCCAGGCGCGCCCAACGACGGACGTAGTTCGCCTGGAGGCGGACGGGACGGCCAGGGACCTGCCATGTGGCACCGCCAGTCACGGCACGCTCGCGCGTGTCGCTTCGCGCCCATTCGCGCGTCGTGTCGGGATCCCACATCTCGACGCGTCCCGCGAGGCGCACGCTGGAGGTCAGCCGGTACTCAGCGAGCGTGGCGTGCCCCAGACGGTCGATGCCATCGTCGGTGCCTTTCATGATCTCGCTCATGAAGGTCCAGCGTGACAGCGCGATGGCGAGGTCGCCGCCCATGCGGTTGGCGTGCCGGCTCCGGTCGCCACCCCCCGCATCCGAGGCCGCCGACCCGCCGATCCTGAGCCACGTGGCCGCCGGAACGGCTAGCTGCACGCGGCCGACCACGGCCCGGCGCCCGCCCTCTACAAACAGGGACTCTCCGCGGAAGTACCCCACCTGGTAGAGCAATGGACCCGAGCGCACGTCGAGCAGCGCGCCGACGTCGCGCACGTC
>JAEZDP010000237.1 GCA_023418055.1 Acidobacteriota bacterium | reverse complement strand
AGCGGCGTGCTGGTGCGCTGCCGCGTGACCGTGCAGACCAGGCGCTCGGCGGCATCGAAGCTGATGGCCGAGGGAGGCGGGGCGGCCCGTTTCCACACGGTGTACAGGCTCCGCCTGTAAAGGTCGTCGCCGCTCGACTGGCGATAGCCCGGGCCTGCCGCAAGCGCCTCCCACACCCCCGGCGGTTGATAGGGATACACGCTGGGGCCACCGATCGCCCGCACGAGCAGCCCGCTCGCGGCGAGCGACGCATCGCGAATCTGCTCGAGGGGCATCCGGAAGCCCGGGCCGCGGGCGAGCCAGACGTTGTCGGGATCGGTCTCGCGTGCCGACGCGGTCGCGACCGACGACTGCCGATACGTGGCCGACGTGACGATGAGCTTCAGCAGCGCCTTGGTGTCCCAGCCGCTCTCGACGAACCGTGTCGCGAGCCAGTCGAGCAGCGCGGGATGACTGGGCAGCGCGCCCTGGTTGCCGAAGTCGTCGGCCGTCGCCACCAGGCCGCGGCCGAAGGCCATCGCCCAGTAGCGGTTGACGAAGATACGCGCCGTCAGCGGATGATCCTTCGAGAGCAGCCAGCGCGCGAGGCCGAGCCGGTTGCGCGGCAGGTCGTCGGGGAAGGGCAGAATCGCGTCTGGTGTGCCGGGCGACACGGGGTCGGTCGGCGCGTCATAGGCGCCACGTGCGAGGACGAACGTCGGCCGCGTCTCTTCCAGCTCACGCATCACCATCACGCTCGGCTGCGCCGTGAGGAGCTTGTTCTCTTCGTCGCGCAGCGCCGTCAGTCGGGCCAGGCGCGCCTGGAACTCCGGGGCCTCGCGCAACACGTAGTGCTGACGCAACGCCGCGCGCTGCGCCGGTGTGCGCTCTGCAGCCGGCACCGCCAGCAGTTCGTCGAGTGCCGAGGCGTGTCCGCTCAGCGCGTGCACCTCGATATCGCTCAGCTGACGCTCGTAGACGTGGAACTCGTCCACCGACACGTCACGCAGCGTTTCCTTGCTCAGCTCCCCGACTCCGCCGATGCGCAGACTGAGAGGCCGGCCCGACATCTGGTTGCCTTCGATGCCGCTGTTGAAGATGCTGCGGTGCAGGTTGTCGACCACCGTCCGCGTCTCGACGGGACGCCCGTCGAGATACAGGCGCAGCCCCGCCGCGCGGCTGGAGCCGTCATAGGTCATGGTGACATGCCGCCACTCGTCGGGTGCGACGGGCGCGGTCGTGCGGATGAGGATCGAGTCGTCCGGCGCCACGTGATGCAGCGCGGCGCTGAGCGTGCCGTCGGCTTCGATGCGCAGCAGGTAGCCACGATAGCCGTTGGCGAAGCTGCCCGAGCGCGTGATGAGCGGACCGTGCGTGCCTGCCTTGTCGATGCGGAACCACGCGGCCAGCGAGAACGGCTGGTGGCGATCGAAGAAGCCGACGCCGTCGCGCGCGTGAATCTCGCTGTCGCCGCGAAGGCGCTGGGCACCGCCGCGATGGCCGCGCACCGTTTCAGGGGCGCGATCGATGTCGCCGCCGACGAACGCGGTCTCGCGGGGACGCGCCAGGTTCTCGAACGTCAGTTCGGGCACGGGCGTCGCACCGGCACGCCTGCCGGTCGGCCGCACCATCCGCGAGCGCATCTCGTCCAGGGGCAGGTGCACGATCAGCCCGTCGCGCGACGGTACTGCGGTTCGCCGTGCAGGTCCGGCCAGCCAGGCCTCGAAGCCTGCGTCGTACAGCGACGCGTCCGCCGCGACCTCGGCCTCGAGCGGGGCGCGCTCGTTGCGCAACTCGGCCAGCCGTGCCTCGGCGTCGGCGTCCGGAAGGATGACCGTGGGGCTGGGCATACCCGAATACGGCGCCTGGCCGGCCTCGTTGATGTTGTTGAAGAAGGCGAAGAGCTCGAAGTACTCCTTCTGGAGCACGGGGTCGTACTTGTGGGCGTGGCAACGCGCGCAGTCGAGGCTGACGCCGAGGAAGGCCGACCCGAACGTCTGCACCCGGTCCGCGACGTACTCGACACGGTACTCCTCGGGAACGATGCCGCCCTCCTGGCTCTGCATGTGGTGACGATTGAACGCCGTGGCGAGCTTCTGCTCGCGGGTCGCGTTCGGGAGGAGGTCGCCCGCCAGCTGCCATGTGATGAACTGGTCCACCGGCATGTTGCGATTGAACGCGGCAATGACCCAGTCGCGCCATGGCGACATGTCGCGCATCACGTCGTCCTGGTAGCCGTGCGAGTCGGCGTAGCGTGCGATGTCGAGCCAGTCGGCGGCCATGCGCTCGCCGTAGGCCGGCGAGGCGAGCAGGCGGTCGACCACCCGTTCGTAGGCATCGGGTGACGTGTCGTTGACGAAGGCGTCCACGTCTTCGACCGTGGGGGGCAGGCCCGTGAGCGCCAGCGAGACACGCCGAATGAGCGACGCCTTCGACGCCTCGGGTGACGGCGTCAGGCCATGCGCCGCCAACTCCGTCTGCACGAAGTGGTCGATGGGGTTGCGCGCCACTCCGTGCGCGGGCAGCGGGGGAATCTCAGGCATCACCGGCGGCGTGAACGCCCAGTGGGGCTTCCACTCGGCGCCCTGATCGATCCACCGGATGATGAGGGCCTTCTCGTAGTCGTTCAGCGTGAGATGCGAGTCGGGCTTGGGTATCACCACG
>JAEZDP010000232.1 GCA_023418055.1 Acidobacteriota bacterium | reverse complement strand
CGCCCGATCGTCGTGCCACCCTGCATGTGCGTCACGATCTCGTGCGGCGTGGGCATGACGTGCCTGATCACGATGGGCTGGCCAGGCGTGCGGATCTCGATGTCGTCTTGCGTTCGGTCGACGACCTCGTCCCAGGTGCCGTAGTAGCACGCGTCGCATGCGCCGCCGCCCGACGACGTGAAGCGGACACTGGCTGCCAGGGGTCGTCCACCTGCCGCGATCGCCGCGATCTGCGATGAGGGGCGACTGCAGTCTGCTTCCACCGTGCGCTGTTCGCCGGATGGCGCCAGCCGCGCCCACGAGCGAAGGAACGGCACGTCGTCGCCGACGCTGAGCAGGCCGCCGCCGGGCGCGTAGTCGAGCTGATAGGTGCCGCCCTGCCGGAAACTCGGCGAGACGAGTTGCACCGACAACGGCGGTCCGGCGATCGCGAATGAGCCGTCGCCGGCAACGTTCCGGATCACCGACTTCGCGGGAAAGCCAGGCAGCGGACGCCCATCGGGATAGGTGATGGCGCGATCGGCAACTGCTTCGGCCCAGTCGCGCCAGTCGTCCTCCGTCATGAGGCCGGCGACCGATGCCGGCGTCGACAACGCTGCGTTGCTGCGACGCCCGAGCCCGAAGACCCAGAGCGCGCCGAACTTGTCGGCCGCCCAGAAGTGGAACACCGACGCTTCGTAGGACCACTCGGTCAGGCCCTTGCGGCCGATGTCTCGCAGGAACGTCCTGATCTCGCCCGCCCTGGCATCGGTGCTGACAGCCAGGTGACCGAACCAATCGGCGGCGCCCTCGCGCCACCATGCCGACCGGCACGTGTGATCGGCATCGGGATAGGTGGCGTGCTGGATGGTGTGGAACCACTCGTGCGCGATCGCAAAGTCGAGTTCCGCGTCGTCCACGATCGCGTCGGGGAAGACGACAACGACACAGGCGCGACCGGGAACGGCCGGATCGTCCGGCGTACCGTAGACCGGTGTGGCCTGGTCGTAGCAGCGCGTCTCGGCCAGCGTCGTTCCGCCCGAGGGCACATCGTATGCGCCGCGCTCGAAGGGGATGAGGTACACAGGCCGCTGGTCGGCACCTGGCCCGAGCGCGGCGATGGCCCGGTCGAGCGCCGGAGCCAGCCGGCGGACGCTGCCCCTGATTTCGCGCACCTGCGCGTTGTCGGAGACGCCCATCACGTGCACGGGAAGCCCGCCGACGAGCACGGGTGTCCGGTCGTCGCGCCTGTCGCTCGCGGTCACGGCACGGGGCTGCGGCACGTCTTCGAGAAACGCGTCCACCCGCGCCATGGCCGCTCGCAGCTCCGGCGTGACCGGATGACAAGGTTGGGCTCCCGCGGGCAGGGCCGACAGGACGACGAGCAGGCTCGTGGCGATCGGGCGTCTGGGCATGTCGAAGGAATCGGCGGCGGAGACGTGTTGATGATGGGGCGGCAGAATCTCTCGGATGAACAACGTCGCATCCCACGAAGGGGAACAGGCGGTTCCCCGGGGCGCAGCGGATCGGTCGGGTAGACTGGCGCCGCGACCCCTCACCGGAGACCAGCATGCAACGTCGTCAATTCATCGGAACCGTCACCTCGGGCGTCCTTGCGGGCACACTGGGGGCTGAGCGCATCCGCGCGGCGTCACCCGCCCAGCCGTCGCCGCTCGTACGCACGCCACTCGTGTTGATGGCGCCACGCGCCGACGGCGTCGAGGCCATCTGGGCCGTGTCCCGGCTCTGCACGGGACGTCTCGAATGGGAGTCGTCAGACGGGCAGCGCGGCACGGTCACGACCGACGCCCACGGCTTCGTGCCACAGGGCGACGACGTGCTGCGCGTGCGCGTGTCGAATCTCACGCCCGGCACGACATACCGCATGCGCAGCGTCACCCGTGAGGCTGGCTCCACCGAGGACATCACGAGCGCCTGGAAGTCGTTCCGCACGCTCGATCCTGGCGCCGCGACGTCCACGTTCGTGGTGTGGAACGACACCCACATCCACGACGCGACGATCCAGCGGCTGCACGACGTGACGCCCGAGGCTGACTTCCTCCTGTGGAACGGCGACACCTGCAACGACTGGACGTCGAGGGACCTGCTGGTGCCGACGCTGCTGCATCCCGGTGCGTGCGACATCACCGAGGGGCGGCCCCTGCTGCTCACCTTCGGCAACCACGACGTGCGCGGGCCGCGGGCCTTCGAGATGCCCGACGTCGTGGCCACCCCGTCGGGTCGGCCCTTCTACGCATTCCGCTCGGGCCCCGTGGCCGTCATCTCGCTGCACACCGGCGAGGACAAGCCAGACGACCATCCGAGCTTTGCCGGCCGCGTGTCCTTCGACGCGTTGCGCCGTGAGCAGGCGGAATGGCTGGCCGAGGTGGTCACGTCGCCGGGTTTCCGGGACGCGCCGTATCGCGTGGTCTTCTGCCACATTCCGCTCCGGTGGCTCGACGAGAGTCCCCAGGACTACGCGGGCAAGGGCTTCGATCGCCACAGCGGGCGCAGCCGCGACGCGTGGCACGAGTCGCTGGTCGCGTGGAAGACGCAGGTCGTCGTCTCAGGCCATACGCACAGGCATGCGTGGCTGCCGCCGACGGAAGCCTTTCCTTACGGACAACTCGTCGGGGGAGGGCCCAGGATGGAGGCCGCCACCTGGATGCACGGGACGGCCGACGGGCGTCAGTTGACGCTGCAGGTGCACGCCCTCGACGGCCGCCTGCTCGAGACGATCACCCTGCCGCCGCAAGGCTGATCCTCATGGGAGGACGACCGTGCGGGATCAGCGCGCCGTCATCAAGGCATGGCGCAGATACGGCGCCAGCCCGTCGGCCATGCGGGCAAAGCCGAGTTCCGTCGGGTGGCTGTCGTCCACGGTGCCGTCGCCGTCCTTGCCGAGCAGCGTCGCGGCGGGCACGAGCGTGATGCGCCTGTCGCCTGCCTTGCGCCTGGCCTCGTAAGCCTGCCGCAACGACGCGTTCTTCCTGGCGACTTCGGCAGCCTTTGCCGGCCGGAACCTCAAGTTGGGATACGGCAGGTGCTCGACCAGCACGATCGGCGTGCGCGGGTGTGCGGCGCGAATGGTGTCGAGCAGGACGGGCATGTGCGCGGCAACGTCCTCGATGGACATGTTCGGCAGCGAGTCGATCACGTAGACCGCGGGGTCGAGTTCCGCCAGCAGCCGCGCCACCTCGGGTTCGCCCCGGCCATTGCCCGAGAAGCCGAGGTTCACGACGGGCACGTCCAGTCGGCGGCCGAGCATCGCCGGGTAGCTCATGCCGGGACGTGACGCGCAGCACCCCTGGGTGATGGACGTGCCGTAGATCACCACGGGACGCGCCGTGGACGGCGGCGTGAAGCGGAAGGTCGCCTCCTCGGGAACGCCCACTTCCAGGCGCGAGACGCCGTTGTAGAGCGGCAGGTACATGCGGTAGTCGCGCGATGTCGCTGTGAGGCCGGTGATGACCACCGCGTCGTTGGTCGGCGACTCCACGGGGCGGGCGCCGCCGACGAAGTACCAGGTGTCGCCCTCACGCGCGTAGACGTCCAGGCCGCTGACGCCCGTGGCAGGCATGTGCGGCAGCGCGAGGCGGTCGAGCGTCACGGTCCACCGCACCCTGATCCGCGTGGCGTTGCTGGTGAAGCGGACGCTCAGGCCTGCCGACTGGCGTGACAGCTCCCAGACCGCTTTGCGCACGTCGTCTTTCGCCCGAGCCGGGAAGCGGTCGAAGTCGCCGTCGGTGTCTGTCCAGGCCTTGCCTTCGATGACCGCTGGTGTGACCGTGTGCCAGCGGACGGCGCCGAAGTCCTCGGCTTCGTCGGGCTGGGCGACCGCGGGCGCGGGTGTCAGGACGGCGAGCAGCAGGGCGAGTCGGACGAGCGTCATCGGAGTAGTATCCACCGCCCGGCACTGCCGCGTGCCGGCCAGGCTCCCGCCAGCTCACGGCTCCACTCGCACCCCCTTCCAGAACGCCACCCGCCCGGCGATCTCGGCAGCCGCGGGTTTCGGCGTCTGGTAGTACCAGGCGGCGTCGCGATTCTCCCGACCGTCAACCACCACGTGGTAGTAGGACGCCTCGCCTTTCCACGGGCAGGTGGAGGTGTGGTCGCTCGGCACGAAGAACTGCCGCTGCAGTGACTCGGGCGGGAAGTAGTGGTTGCCTTCGACGACGACGGTGTCGGCCGACTCGGCGATCACCGTGTGGTTCCAGATGGCTTTCATGCTGGTCGCTCCTTGCCTGCGGAATCGTCCGCGCTCCTGGTTATGACGCCACTCGGCCTGATCGGTGTCGCTCTGGGCCGCGGTAGAGTGGAACCATGCGCGCCATCGGCTATCGCACTCCCGGAAGCATCGACGCCCCAGAGGCGCTCGTCGACATCGACCTCCCACGCCCCGTACCCGGACCTGGGGATCTGCTCGTGGAGGTCCGCGCCGTCTCGGTCAACCCGGTCGACACGAAGGTGCGGCGACGGGCGGGCGCCGAGGGCGACGGCTGGAAGGTGCTCGGCTGGGATGCCGCCGGCGTGGTCGTGGAGGTCGGTGACGAGGTGTCGGCCTTCTCGGCCGGCGACGAGGTCTTCTACGCCGGGGATCTGAACCGCCAGGGCACGAATGCCGAGTTCCACGTCGTGGACGCCCGCATCGTCGGGCGAAAGCCGGCGTCGCTCGACTTCGCCCATGCCGCGGCGCTGCCGCTCACGGCCATCACGGCCTGGGAAGCGCTGTTCGACCGGCTCGACGTCCGCAAGCCGGTGCCTGGCGCGGCACCGGCGGTGCTCGTCATCGGCGGAGGCGGAGGCGTCGCATCGATGGCCATCCAGATGGTCCGCCACCTGACCGACCTGAAGGTGATTGCCACCGCCTCGCGCCCTGAGACCGAGGCGTGGGTGC
>JAEZDP010000023.1 GCA_023418055.1 Acidobacteriota bacterium | reverse complement strand
TACAACCGGCAGATCAGCAGCTCGCGTTCGTAGATCATCTCCTTGGGCAGGTGCGAGTGGAGCTGCAGGAACAGCTCCTCGTGCTCGATGACCTCGCGCCGCCATTCCGCCGGATCCACGCGCTGGATCTGCTCGAACCGCGACTCGGGGAAGTCGAGGCCCCGCCAGTCGATGTCCTGATAACGCGGCATCCAGCCGAGCGCCGACTCGCGGGTCGGCACGCGTCCGCGCACGCGGTCCACCACCCAGCGCAGCACGCGCATGTTGTCGCTGAAGCCGGGCCACAGGAACCGACCGTCGTCGTCTTTGCGGAACCAGTTGACGTGGAAGATCTTCGGCGTCTCGGACAGCGACCGCTGCATCGTGATCCAGTGCCGGAAGTAGTCGCCCATGTGGTAGCCGCAGAACGGCAACATCGCCATGGGGTCGCGGCGTACCTTGCCGATCGCCCCGGCCGCGGCCGCCGTGGTCTCCGACCCCATCGTGGCGCCGGTGTAGACGCCCGACGTCCAGTTGAACGACTGGTACACGAGCGGCATGGTGCTGGCCCGCCGCCCGCCGAACAGGATGGCGCTGATGGGCACACCTTCCGGGTCGTGGAACGCCGGGTCGATGATGGGGCACTGCGTGATGGGCGCGGTGAACCTGGCGTTGGGATGCGCGGCCGTGACGCCCTCCGCGCGGCCGATTTCGGGCGTCCACCGCGTGCCGCGCCAATCGAGGCACTCGTCGGGCGGGGTGTCGGTCATGCCCTCCCACCACACGCCACCGTCGGGGGTCAGGGCGACGTTCGTGAAGATCGTGTTGCGCGAGATGGTGGCCATGGCGTTGGGGTTGGTCGTCATCGACGTCCCCGGCGCCACACCGAACATCCCGGCTTCGGGGTTGATGGCGCGCAGCCGCCCGTTGGCGTCGGGCTTGAGCCACGCGATGTCGTCGCCGATGATCGACACCTTCCAGCCGGTCATCTCGGCGGGCGGCACCAGCATCGCCAGGTTGGTCTTGCCGCAGGCGCTCGGAAACGCGGCGGCCACGTACGTCTTCTCGCCCTGCGGGTCCTCGACGCCGAGGATCAGCATGTGTTCGGCCATCCAGCCTTCGTCACGCGCCATGGCCGACGCAATCCGCAGGCCGAAACACTTCTTGCCGAGCAGCGCGTTGCCGCCGTAGCCCGACCCGTACGACCAGATCTCGCGCGTCTCCGGAAAGTGGACGATGTACTTCTCCTGGTTGCAGGGCCAGGGCACGTCCTGCTGGCCGGGCGCGAGCGGCGCGCCGAGCGTGTGCATGCAGGGCACCACGCGCTTGACGTCGCGATCGATCTCCGCGAGGACGGGCAGGCCGATGCGCGCCATGATGCGCATGCTCGCCACGACGTAGGGCGAGTCGGTGAGCTGCACGCCAATCTGCGACATGGGCGACCCGACCTCGCCCATGCTGTAGGCGAGCACATACATCGTGCGTCCCGCCATCGCGCCCTTGAACAGCCCGCGCAGCGTGCGGCGCATCTCGAACGGGTTGACCCAGTTGTTGGTGGGCCCCGCGCTCTCCTTCGACAGCGAGCAGACGAAGGTGCGCTGCTCGACGCGCGCCACGTCGGATGCATCGGAGCGCGCGTAGTAGCAGCCCGGCCAGAGGTCCTCGTTCAACCGGATGAGGGTGCCCGAGGCGACCATGTCGGCGCAGAGCGCGTCATACTCCGCCTGCGAGCCGTCCACCCAGTGCACCGCGGCCGGCGTGGTGAGCGCGCGCATCTTCTCCACCCAGCGAAGCAGGTGCGGATTGACGGCGAGGGGCACAGAAGGATCGCGGCCAGTCATAGCGTTGCATCGTAAACCATCGTGGACGGCCGCCGTATGGCACAATCCCGCTCGTGATCACCTTCTCTGCCACCACGTCCGCGGTCGGCCTGCGCACGCTGCCGGCCGTCCACGTCAGGGCTCTCACGACGCAGGGCCTGCTGCTCGTGGCCGCCGCATGGCTCCTGCCCTCGGTGGCGCACCTGCTCGGGCTGCCCGTCCGCATCTGGCTGCCGATGCACTGGCCCGTCGTGCTGGCCGGCCTCTGTTACGGGTGGCGCTCCGGCCTCGTCGTCGGCGCCGCGGCCCCTCTTGTCAGCTTCCTGCTCTCGGGCATGCCACCGCCGGCGGTCCTGCTGCCCATGACGATCGAGCTTGCGGCCTACGGCGGCGTGGCGGGAGCCGTGCGTGAGCGACTCGGGCGTGGCTGGGTGACGGCGACGCTGGCCGCGCTCGTGGGCGGACGGCTGGCGTTCGTGGGCGTGATGCTGGCGACCGGCGCCGTGGTCGGCCCTCTGGCAGCGTACGCGCGCGTGGCGCTGGCGCCCGGTCTTCCGATCGCACTCGTCCAGGCTGTCGCGCTGCCCCTCGTGGCCGGATGGTGGGTACGTCGCGAGCAGCAGCGCTGACGCGCGCGGCGCCGTCGACCAAGGCTCACACCACGTGTGCGCCGTGTGCGACGAGCAGCTCACGTAGCACCGACCGGTGGCACCGGTCTTCGTCGTCGCAGTAGCAGCCGACCGACAGGTTGCCCGTCAGCGAGAGCGCCGCCAGCAGCGCAAGCGCATGGCGCGCGTCAGGCCGGGCCATCTCGGCGCGGTACGCCTTCACGAACGTCGCCCACTCCGTCGGCACGACCGCCTGCCGCCCGAGCGTCATCGTCTCGACCGACGGCGCCAGCGTCGGGAACCAGACGTCGTACCAGTTGCCCGAGGCGAATTCGTCTTTCGGCACGCCGCGTGGCGGACGCCGCACCGTGCCGATGCGCGTGCCTTCGTCTGGGAGCCGTGGCGAGCCGAGCTGCACGATGCGAAGCGCCATGGGGGAACCCTGGGGTCAGGTCTGCGCGGTGACGGTCATGGGGTCAGACCTGCGATTCGTCGTCGTGGGGTCAGACCTGCGCACGTCGACCCAGGTGCCTCCGACCCTGCACGGATGAGCCTGACCGACATGGTACGGTTGTAGCACGCCAATGCCGACATACGACCTCATCGTCGTCGGGTCGGGTTCCGCGGCTGGCACGGTCGCCTCCGCCGCACGCCGGGCCGGCTGGCGCGTCGCCGTCATCGACAAGCGTCCGCTCGGGGGCACCTGCGCCAACCGCGGCTGCGACCCCAAGAAGGTGATGGTCGGGGTGGCCGCGGCCGTCGATGCGGTGCGACGGCTCGAGGGCCACGGCCCCACGGCGACGACCGACCTCGCGTGGCCGCCGCTCGCCCGGTTCGTCCGCACCTTCACCGATCCCGTCCCCGCGTCGCGCGAAGCCGGCTTCCGGTCCGCCGGCATCGACGTGTGGCACGGCACCGCGCGCTTCCTGAACCCGACGTCGCTCGCCGTGGACGACCACGTCCTCGAGGCCGACCGCGCCATCGTGCTCGCCACCGGCGCCCGGCCGACCGACCTCCCCTTCGACGGCGGACGTCATGTCATCGACAGCACCGCGTTCCTGGCCCTCCCGACGCTGCCTGCCTCGCTGACCTTCGTCGGCGGGGGCTACATCGCCATGGAATTCGCCCATGTGGCGGCGCGCACCGGCACCCGCGTGTCGATCGTCCACCGGGGCCCCCGTCCGCTCGGCCAGTTCGACCCCGACCTCGTGGACCTGCTCGTCGAGCGCACCCGCGCGCTGGGCGTGGAGATGCACCTCGGCACCTCGGTCACCCGCGTGGCGCCCCGCGGGCAGGGCCGCTTCGACGTCCATCTGGAAGGCGCGAGTGACGCGTCCGTCATCCAGACGGACCTGGTGGTGCACGGCGCCGGGCGCGTGCCCGACATCGACGACCTCGACTGCGCCGCCGGTGAGGTCGCCTTCGGGCCCGACGGCATCCAGGTGGACGCGCACCTCAGGAGCCCGTCGAACCCGCGTGTGTGGGCGGCGGGCGACTGCGCCGCGACGGGCGCGCCACCCTTGACCCCGATGGCCGCGGAAGAAGGCGCACGCCTCGCCGACAACCTGCTCCGTGACGCCGGGCGGACCGCCGACGTCGCGCTCGTACCCAGTGCCGTTTTCACGATTCCCCCGCTGGCTCGCGTCGGTCTGCTCGCGTCTGAGGCCGAACAGGCGGGGCGCCCTGTGCGGACGACACACGAGCACACCGCGTCATGGCTGTCGTCGCGCCGGCTGCAGCAGCCGGCGTCGGCCTTCAAGATCCTCATCGACGAAGCCACCGACCAGATCGTCGGGGCGCACCTGCTCGGCCCCGGCGCCGACGAGGTCGCCAACGTGTTTGCCGTGGCCATGCAGGCCGGGTTGTCGGCGACGGCGTTGAAGCGGACGCGCCTCGTCTATCCGACCAGCGGGTCGGACATCAAGTACATGCTGTAGCCGCCGTCCACTGGAGAGTTGTCATGTCCACCCCCACCGCCTCGCCCGTCCGCACCGCCGACCGCGCCGCGCTGCTCGCCTGGTACGAACGCAACCGTCGTCGGGCGACGCAGATCTTCGACATGGTCACCGACGAGGTGTACTTCTCGCGGCCCATCGCCCTTCGGAACCCCATCGTGTTCTACGAGGGTCACATCCCCGCCTTCAGCTTCAACACGCTCGTGAAGAAGGCGCTCGGACGACCGAGCATCGACGCCCGTCTCGAGGCGCTGTTTGCGCGCGGCATCGACCCGCACGAGTCGGCCGACGACCGCCGGGCACGCGGCAACGAGGCAGACCTGTGGCCCAGCCGCGCGGAGGTCCGAGCCTTTGGCGAGGAGGCCGACCGGCAGGTGCGCGACGCGATCCTGCACGGCGATATCGACCAGCCCGGGCACCCGCTGCTCGACGCCAGCGAAGCGGTCTATACGATCATCGAACACGAGGCCACGCATCTCGAGACGCTGATGTACATGTGGCATCGGCTGCCGCTCGACCAGAAGCGGCGCCCGTCCGGCTATCGTCCGCAGACCGACGGTGCGGTGCCCGCGCAGGCCTGGTGTGAGGTGCCCGCGGGACGCGTCACGCTGGGCGTAGATCGTGGCGCACGGCCTTTCTCCTGGGACAACGAGAGGCGCGCACACGAGGTGGAGGTGCCGGCCTTCCGCATCGAGCAGCACGACGTCACCAACGCCGCGTACCTGGCGTTTGTCGAGGCGGGCGGCTACGAGGACGCGCAGTGGTGGCGTCCCGAAGACTTCGCGTGGCTGCAGGCCGAACACGTACGCCACCCCGCGTTCTGGGAGCGCGATGGAGGCACGTGGTACTGGCGCGGCATGTTCGACGTCCTGCCGTTGCCGCTTGCCTGGCCCGTCTACGTGAGCCAGGCCGAAGCCCGCGCCTATGCCGCGTGGCGCGGTGCGACGCTGCCCACCGAGGCGCAGTATCAGCGCGCGGCATACGGGGCCCCGGACGACGCGAGCCGCCCGTTCCCCTGGGGCGCCGACGAGCCCACGCCGGCGCATGGGGTGTTCGACTTCGAGACCTGGGATCCGCAGCCCGCTGGCAGCCATCCCGCAGGCCGCAGCGCCTGGGACGTCCACGATCTCGTCGGCAATGGTTGGGAGTGGACCTCCACGCCGTTCGCGCCGTTTGCCGGGTTCGAGCCGCTGCCCTCGTATCCCGAATATTCGGCGGAGTTCTTCGACAACGAACACTTCGTCATGAAAGGCGCCTCGCCGGTGACCGCGCGCGAGCTGCTGCGGCCGTCGTTCCGCAACTGGTTCCGCGCCCGTTACCCGTACGTCTATGCGACGTTCCGCTGCGTGGACGAGGGCGGACGATGACGTCTGTCACGACGCGGGTCTCGTCGCGGCCGCCAGCCGACGACGTGTCCACGCGGCAGTTTGCCGAAGACGTCGTGGAGTCGCTGGCCCGCTCGCCGCGACAGCTGCCGTCGCGGTATCTCTACGACGCCCTGGGATCGGCGCTCTTCGACGCGATCTGCCGGCTGCCCTGGTACGGCCTCACCCGTGCCGAACGTCAGTTGCTCGAGCGGCATGGCGCCGCGATTCTCGAGGCCAGCGCGCCGCTCACCGACCTGGTGGAACTCGGTCCGGGCAACGGCGAGAAGCTGATGGCGCTGCTGCAGGCCCGCACCGACGAGGCACCGTCGCTGCGGGTGCATCTCGTGGACGTGTCGCGCGCGGCGCTGGTACTCGCCGCCGGCCTCGTCTCGGGACTGCACGCGGTGCAGGTGGTGACGCACCAGACCACCTACCAGGCCGGCCTGGCCGACGTGAGCCGCGAGCAGTCGGGCCACGGCCGCACGCTCGCGCTGTTTCTCGGATCGAATCTCGGCAACTTCCACCCGCCCGAAGCCGCGGCCCTGCTGCGCCAGATGTACGACGCGCTGCAGCCCGGCGACCTCTTTCTGATGGGCGTGGACCTCGTGAAGCCCGAGGCCGACCTCGTGCGCGCCTACGACGACCCGCTCGGCGTGACGGCGGCGTTCAATCGCAACCTGCTCGTGCGGATGAACCGTGAGCTCGGCGCCACCTTCGACGTCTCCGCCTTCCGCCATCGGGCCGTCTGGAACGCCGAGGCCTCGCGCATCGAGTCGTATCTCGTCAGCGAACGGGCACAAGACGTGGACATCCCGGCGGCAGGGCTGACGGTCGCCCTGGCGGCCGGCGAGGCCATCTGGTCCGAGAGCTCGTACAAGTTCACGGTGGATGGGGTGTTTGCCAGCCTCGAGGCCGCGGGCTTCAGCAGACGACACGCGTGGGTGGACGACGAGGCCCGCTTCGCGCTGACCCTGGTCGCGCGCTGAGCGCGCGTCAGGCAAGCGGTAGACTACGCGCGTGCGCATCCTGCTGCTCGCCCTGACGCTCGTCGCGTATGCCGGCTCGCCCCCGCTCCTGCTCGCCCAGCAGGACAACCGTGCGCAGGCGCTCGACGCGGCGCTCGACCGCATCTTCGACGACCGCGCGTACGAGGTGCCGCGGTTCGGTCCGGCGCGCTGGCTGCCGGATGGCTCGGGCTACACGACGGTCGAACGCGCCGCCGAACGTAGCGCAGGTTCGGACATCGTGCGATACGACACGACCTCGGGTGAACGCCAGGTGCTCGTAGCCAGCACGAGGCTCGTGCCCGCGGGGGCGTCGGCAGGCCTGACGATTGCCGACTACACGTGGTCTCCCGACGGACGACACCTGCTCGTGTTCACCAACACACGCCGCGTGTGGCGCGACCACACGCGCGGCGACTACTGGGTGCTCGACCTGTCGAGCGGACGGCTGCGCAGGCTGGGCGGCGACGCGCCAGAGGCGTCGCTGATGTTTGCCAAGTTCGCTCCCGACAGCACCCGCGTGGCGTACGTGCGCGAAAACGACCTGTACGTGGAGCCGCTCGCCGAAGGCCCTACCGTCGCAGTCACGACGGATGGGTCGGCCACCACCGTCAACGGCACCTCCGACTGGGTGTACGAAGAAGAACTCGGCGTGCGCGACGGCTTCCGCTGGAGCCCGGACGGCCGCCACCTCGCCTACTGGCAGTTCGACACCACCGAGGTCGGGCGCTTCGCCCTCGTCAACAACACCGACACCTTGTATCCCGAGGTCACCCACATCCCGTATCCGAAGGTCGGCACCGTCAACTCCGCCGTCCGCATCGGGATCGTCCCGGCCGCCGGCGGCGCCACGCGTTGGCTCGAGACCCCCGGCGATCCGCGCGACACCTACCTGGCACGGCTCGAGTGGGTCGACGACGACACCGTCGTCATGCAGCAGCTCAATCGGCTGCAGAACCAGAACGACGTGCTGCTCGGCGACGCCCGCAGCGGTCGCGTCCAGCGCCTCTTCCGCGACACGTCGTCCACGTGGGTCGACGTGATGGACGACATGCGGTGGATCGACGGGGGCCGCGCGTTGCTGTGGACGAGCGAACGCGG
>JAEZDP010000130.1 GCA_023418055.1 Acidobacteriota bacterium | reverse complement strand
CCTTGGTTCCTTGGTTCCTTGGTTCCTTGGTTCCTGCCTTCCTTCGTTCCTTCGTTATACTCATCCTTATGCCGATCTTCGAATATCGCTGCCGGGAGTGCGACCACGAGTTCGAGGCGATCGTCTTCGGAGGGCGCCAGCCGGCGTGTCCGGCCTGCGCAGCCACGACCCTCGACAAGCAGCTGTCGACCTTTGCCACCCACGTGCCAGGCGCCGCGGCCACGCGCGCTGCGGCTGGCCCCTGCGGCACGTGCGGGGATCCGCGCGGCGCCGGCAGCTGCTCGATGAACTGACCGGGGGGCGCCCTCTGTTCATCCCGCGCCGCCGCCACCCCGAAGAGGTGGCCGCCATCCTCGCGCAACTCGCCCTGCTCGCCCGGTGGAGCCGACGGCACGAACGCGCCGCACACCTCGAGACAATGGTCGAACGGCTGCGCACGGCGCTCCGCGCCAATCGCCGCGCCACCTGGGGGGCGCTGCGCGAAGCGATGCAGCGGCCCACCCCGTTGCCGCGCCAGTTCGGCGACCTCGTCGAGCACGTCCGCATTCCAGGCATCGACGAGGTGGAAGCGGCGCTGCGCGGCCTGCCGGCGCTCACACGGGCCGTGGCCCGGGCCGCGCTCGACCACCCCGCCCTGGCCACGACGCTCGACGCCCACGACCTGCTCCTGCCGGCCGACATCGACCGGATGAGCGCGCGGCGACCCGGCACCGGCGACGCGATGGCCGATCTCGACGCCCTGCTCTCGGAGATCGCTCCGGGTGCCGTCCCCCTCGGACGCGCCTGGCTCCAGTCGGGCCAGGCCATCGACGAACTGACCGCGCTCTCCACCGCCAGCGTCACCTGGGAACGTGCCGGCGCCATGCGGCGGGGCGAACCCGTCCCCGACGACCTCGTGCTGCTGGCCGCCACACCGTCGCCTCGTGAATGGGTGCGCGACGTCGTGACCGCCCTGCCGGAAGCGGCCCTCGGCTTTGCGGGCACCGCGGCCCTCGCCCTGGCCACCGACCCCGAGCCGCTCGTCGTCCACGCGGTGACGCCCCAGGCGCTGCCTGCCGCCCTGCTCTGGTACACCGGGCCACGTGCCCACGTCGCCAGCCTGCGCGACCGAGGCACGCGCCACGGTCTGCACCTGCACGCCGAGGGCATCGACCGCAACGGCACGCCGCTTCCGCTGCGGGACGAAGCGGACGTCTACCGGGCGCTCGACCTGCCGCCCATCCCCGTCGAGCTGCGGCATCGTCCCGACAGCATCGAGCGCGCGGTGTCGGGCACCCTCCCCCGCCTGGTCGACATCGAGGACATCCGCGGCGACCTTCACATGCACACCGTGTGGAGCGACGGGCGCGACAGCATGGCGAGCATGGTCCATGCCTCGCGGATGCTCGGGTATCGGTACATCGCGATCACCGATCACTCGCCCACGGCCCGCGCCTCCCGGGTGCTGACGCTCGACAAGCTGGCGCGGCAGGCCGACGAGGTCGCTGCGATGCGCGAGGCCCATCCCGACATCACGATCCTCCATGGCATCGAGGTGGACATCCAGGCCGATGGCTCGGTGGATGTGCCCGACCCCGTCCTCGCCACCCTCGACATCGTCCTCGCGTCGCTGCACGAGCATCACGGCCACGGGCCCGACCGCCTGCTGACGCGGTACGTGTCGGCGATGCGCCATCCGCTCGTCAACGTCATCACGCACCCCGCCAACCGCTCGCCCGGTCGCGTGGACGGCTACGCCCTCGATTTCGGCGCGCTCTTCGAGGAAGCGGCGCGGACGGGTACCGCGGTGGAAGTGGACGGCGCGCCGGGCCACCTGGACCTCGATGCGCCGCTGGCCGAAGCGGCCGCCGCGGCCGGCGCGATGATTGCCGTGGACAGCGACTGCCACGTCGCCGAGCGGCTCGGCCGGCAGATGGCCTTTGGCGTCGCGCTCGCGAGACGTGCGTGCCTGGGCCCCGCGCAGGTGCTCAACACGCAGGACGTCGACGGCGTGCGTGCCTTTGTCGCCGCCAAACGCGCCGGCCGCCCTTGGTAGTATCGTGTCCTATCCAGCATGACCCGCCGCCTCGTGGTGCTCGCCCTGACGCTCGTCCTGCCGCTGCTCGCCCTGCGGTCCGCACCCGCACAGCCGTCGCTCGAGGGGGAAGCCCTCGCCCGTGCCATCCAACGGCACTACGACACCGTCCGCGACTTCACGGCCGACTTCGAGCAGGCCTACGTCGGCGGCGCGCTGAAACGGCGCACCGTCGAAAGCGGGACGGTGGCCATCAGCAAGCCCGGGCGCATGCGGTGGGACTACCTCGCGCCGGAACCGAAGCAGTTCATCTCGGACGGACAACGCATCTACTTCTACGTGCCGGCCGACCGGCAGGTGCGCGTCAGCCCGATGCCTGCCGACGACCGCGCTCCCACGCCCATCCTCTTTCTGGCCGGGCGCGGTAACCTGCTGCGCGATTTCCGCGTCGAAGAAACGACACCGCCGGCGGGCGCCACCGGCGTGCGGGCCCTGCGCCTCGAACCGACGCAGCCCGAACCCGAATACTCGTCGTTGACGCTCGTGGTCGCCACGACGACATTCCAGCTTCGACAACTCGTGGTGGTCGACACCCAGGGCGGCTCGTCCACCTTCACCTTCAGGAATCTCCGGGAGAACACGGGCGTGCCCGACAATCGCTTCACCTTCCGCATTCCTCGTGGAGTCGATGTCATCAACCAGGGCTGACGGCCGGACGTCTGCCGCACTGTGGCTGGTGGTGGGCCTGCTCGCCGTGGCCGCCGGGTGCGCCACGACGTCTGGCGCGTTCCAGGCCGGGCTGCAGGCCGAACGTCGCGACGACTTCGACGCGGCCGTGGTCGCCTACACGCAGGCGGCGGTCGAACAGCCCGACGACCCGGGCGTCCGCTCCGCGCTGCAGCGCGCCCGCCTCCGGTCCGCCGACGCCCACTTTGCCCGCGGTCGTCGCCTGCACGGGGTGGGCCGGTTCGACGAGGCGCTGGTCGAACTGCAGCTGGCGCTCGACATGAACCCCGAGAGCGCCGACATCGCACGGCTGCTGCGCGACACGCGCACGCAGCAGCGCACTCGCATGGCCGTCGAGCGCGACGGACGCACGCAGCTCGAGTCGCTCATCGCCCGCGCCCGCGAACTCGCGCCGCTCGGCCAGGATCTCCCTGACGATGTGACGATGCCCGACTCGCTGGTCTTCCGCAATGCGGGCAGCCGCGACATCTTCACGTCGCTGGCCCAGTTTGCCGGCATCAGCGTGATCTTCGACCCGCAGTTCCGCAGTGCGCCGCTCTCGATCGATCTCCGCGGGGCCAGCCTGCGCGACGCCCTCGACGCGCTCACCAAGAGCACGGCCACGTTCTACCGGGTGACCGCCCCGCGCACTGTGACGGTCGTGCCCGAATCGCAGGCCAAGCGCCGCGAGTACGACGAGGAGATCATCCGCACGTTCTATCTGAGCAACGCCGACGTCAAGGAGACGATCGACCTGCTGCGCATTGTCGTGGACGCGCGCCGGATTTCGCCCATCACGGCGACCAACGCCATCTCCGTCCGTGATACGCCCGAGCGGATGGCGGCGGCCGGGCGGCTCATTGCCGCGATCGACAAGGCCCGTGCCGAGGTGGTCATCGACGTCGAGTTGCTCGAGATCGATCGCACCCGTTTCAAGCAGTACGGCGCGCAGATCCTTTCGCCCGGCAACGACGCCGGCATCGGCGGGCAGGTGGACGTCAACCGCCAGGGCGGCCTCACCCTGCAGGACCTGCGGTCGCTCGGCCAGGGCGACATCTTCTTCACCAACCTCCCCGGCCTCTACTACCGCCTGCTGAAGCGGGACACCAACACGCGCACGCTCGCCAACCCGCAACTGCGCACGTCGGACGGCCTGCCCGCGCAGGCCAAGTTCGGTGAGGAGGTGCCCGTGCCGCAGGTGACCTTCTCGCCCATCGCCGCCGGCGGGGTCAACCAGCAGCCCATCACGTCGTTCTCGTACCGGAACGTGGGCGTCAACATCGACATCACCCCCCGCACCCATCACGACGACGACGTGTCGCTCGGGGTGAAGATCGAGATCTCGAGCCTGTCGCCGGCCACCGGCTTCAACGGGCTGCCGATCTTCGGCACCCGGTCCATCACGACCAACATCCGGCTGCGGGACGGCGAGACCAACCTGCTGGCCGGGCTCATCCGCGACAACGAGCGGTCCGCGATGCGCGGCGTGCCCGGGCTCAGCGACATCCCCCTGCTCGGGCGGCTGTTTGCCAGCAACGAGCGTGAGTCGCAGCAGACCGACATCGTGCTGATGCTCACGCCCCGCATCATCCGCGTGCTCGATGTCTCGGAGGACGACCTGCGGCCGTTTCTCGTCGGACGCGGCAACAGCGCGGCGGCGGCGACGGAGTTGACCCCCACGCCCTCGATTCCAGCACCGCGGCAGATGCCGCGCAGTCCCGAGGGCCAAGCCGACCCCTTCATCCCGCCGCCTCCCGACGACGGCGAGGCCCAGCCGCAAACGTCCCCACGCCGTCCGCCGACCCCACCCTCGCCATCGCGTTAGCGATCCCTCACGCTTCTCGGTGCACCCGTGCGCCGAGGGCGGTGAGGCGATCCACCACGTGCGCGTAGCCGCGCTCCACGGTCTCGAGCGGGCCCACCACACTCTCGCCCTCCGCGGCCAGCGCCGCCGCAATCAATGCCATGCCCGACCGGAGGTCACGCGTGTCGAGCAGGCGTCCCCGCAGCGGGGTGCGGCCCGTCACCACCATGCGGTGCGAGTCGCACAGGAAGATGTCGGCGTGCATGCCACTCAGTTGCTCGAGCGCGAAGAGCCGCAACTCGTACATCCAGTCGTGGATGAGCGTGCGGCCCTCGGCCTGCGTCGCGAGCACCGTGACCAGGCTCACCATGTCGCTCGGAAAGCCCGGCCAGAGGCCGGTGACGAGACGCCCGATGCCCCGGCAGCGTGACGGCGCCACGTCCAGCACGCCGCCGTCGAGGCGGCAGTCGAGCGACATCCGCTGCAGGACCGATACGATCGGCTCGAGGTCGTCCCACTCGGCGCCGGCCACCTGCACCGCCCCGCCCGTCACGGCCGCGACGACGGCCCACGACCCGGCCTCGATGTAGTCACCGCGCAGGGTGTGCTCGGCCCCGACGAGCCGGTCCACGCCGTGCACACGCAGGCGCGAACTGCCCGCCCCCTCGATCTGCGCGCCCATCGCCGAGAGCAGGGCGCACAACTCGACGACGTGCGGTTCGGTGGCGGCATGGCGGATCTCCGTCGTGCCCCGTGCGAGTACGGCTGCCAGCAGCGCCAGTTCGGTGGCCGTCACCGACGCCTCGTCCATGTAGAACGACGCGCCGCGCAGGCCGCCCTCAGGCGCCTCGAAGCTGTGAACCGTCGAGGGCTGCACCGCAGCGCCCAGCGACAACAGCACCTGGACGTGCGTGGCGATCGTGCGCCGCGACGGGAAATCGCCGCCCGGCTGCGCCAGGCGCGCCGCGCCGGCCCGACCCAGCAACGGGCCGAGCAGCAGGACGGAGCCCCGCAGGCGCCCGACGAGATCGGCCGCTGGCTCGACGGAGGTGATGGCAGGCGTCTGCAGCGTCAGCGTCGTGCTGCCACGGCCCTGCACCCGTGCGCCGAGGCTCTCGAGGATGTCGAGCAGGACGTCCACGTCGCGGATGGACGGGACGTTGTGCAGCACCACCGGCTCGGACGACAACAACGACGCGACGATGAGCGGCAGGGCGGCGTTCTTGTTGCCCCCGACGCGAATGTGTCCCTCGAGCGGACGTCTGCCTTCGACACGGAGTACGGCCATGATCAGCGTGGCTCCTGCGGTGCGTCGGCGGCCCACTCGCCGAGGTAGACGATCTCGTCACGGAGGTGAACACCGAAGCGGCTGGCGACGGCCTCGCGACACTGCTCGATGAGGGTGCGGACCTCGCGCGCGGAAGCGGCGCCCTCGGCCACGATGAAGTTCGCGTGCACGTCCGACACCGCCGCGCCGCCCACGTGGGCGCCCTTGAGCCCGGCCCGGTCGTCCAGCGCGCCGGCCGAGCGCGGCACGCCGGCGGGCACCGGTTCCTCTGGCGAGGGGTTCTGGAACACGCATCCGGCGCTGGCCAGGTGGAGCGGCTGCGTGCGCTTGCGGAAGGCAAGCGACGCTCGCGCGGTCTCGCGCAGACGTTCGGGGATGCCTTCGGAGACGGTGAATCGCACCGACAGGACGATCTCGCCTGTCGCATGCAGCCGGCTGTAGTCGTAGGCAAACCCCATCTCGGCGGCCGGCACGTCCACGAGCGCCCCATCGGGCCGCAGGACGCGGACGTCGGCAACCGACTCGCTGATGAGGCGCCCCTGGAAGTGCGCGTTGCCGTAGATGGCTCCGCCAACGGTGCCCGGCGTGCCCGCCCACGCCTCGAGACCGGCGAGCCCGCGGCCGATCAGCCATCGCACCAGTCCGTTCATCGTGACGCCCGCTGCCGCACGGACCACGCCCTCC
>JAEZDP010000095.1 GCA_023418055.1 Acidobacteriota bacterium | reverse complement strand
GCTCAGGCCGCCGAGACCGACGCGGCGCCGCCCGTGAGGCGCCGGCCGAGCGCGTCGCAGAGCCCGCGCCGACCGCGCCCCTGTTGCGCACGCCGCAGACGCAGGACGAGTCGGAATCGGACCGGCGCATCCGCGTGGTGCTCGCCCGCGCCACCGAGCTGCTCGACCAGGTCAAGGCCGACACGTTGACGCGCGAGGCGCGCATGCAGCAGGACACGGCCCGCCGGTTCATCGACCAGTCCAACCAGGCCCTCATCGAGCGCAACTTCGTGTTCGCCTCGTATCTGGCCGACAAGGCCGAAACGCTCGCGCGCGGCCTCAGCCGGTAGCCGGATCCGCCTAAAGCGCTCGTACAGAACGAGTTGGGAGAGATTCTGCTGAATGCCTATATGTTGGGTGTCCCCGCGAGGGGACGCCCTAGATGTGGTAGAAACCCGCTTGACAACGCGGCAGCCCGGGCGCATAGTGAGGGTCCGAAACGCCGAGGCCCGTCACGAGGAGCTCCCAGCCTCCTTCAGGGCGTCGCGGACATGCAGCGTTCGAGGCATGCGCCCGTCGCCCGGACGGTAGATGCGTCTGTCCCGCCGACCATCCCCGCGATGGCCGTCGGGCGGCGCGCGCCGTGCGCCGTGTCGGACAGCTGACGTTGATGCAAGGATTGCCGGGCCCGGACCGGGGCGGTCTGGGGCTGGCCAATGAGGAGGTAGGAATGCAGCGAGGGTCTGCACCGGCGGCCGAGACGACCGCCCCCACACCCATGGCGGGCGTTGCCGCCGTGGACACCACGATCGAGGCGACGGCAGACGTGGCCATTGCGGGACTCGAGTTCCCGCGCTACTTCTCGAGCGGGGAGATCGACCCGTTCGACGAGATCGAGTGGGAACTGCGCGCGGCGGTTATCGGCAGCGAGAAGGGCACGGTCGTCTTCGAGCAGCGCGATGTCGAGATTCCGAAGTTCTGGTCGCAGCAGGCCACCAACATCGTCGTCTCGAAGTACTTCCGCGGCACCCTCGGCACGCCGGAACGTGAACGCAGCGTCAAGCAACTCATCGGCCGTGTGGTCGACACGATCACCGCTTGGGCCCGCACCCGTCGCTACTTCGCCAGCGAGGACGATCTGCAAGCCTTCAGCGACGACCTGAAGCACCTGCTCGTCTATCAGAAGGCGGCCTTCAACAGCCCTGTCTGGTTCAACTGCGGCATCGAGCCCCAGCCGCAGGTGTCGGCCTGCTTCATCAACTCGGTGGCCGACACCATGGATGCCATCCTCACGCTGGCGCGCACCGAGGGCATGCTGTTCAAGTACGGCTCGGGCACCGGCTCCAACCTGTCGCCCATCCGCTCCTCGAAGGAGTTGCTGGCCGGCGGCGGTACCGCGTCGGGCCCCGTCTCGTTCATGAAGGGCTTCGATGCGTTTGCGGGCGTCATCAAGTCGGGCGGCAAGACCCGTCGCGCCGCGAAGATGGTCATCCTGAACGCCGAGCATCCCGACATCGTCGACTTCATCACCTGCAAGGTCGAAGAAGAGAAGAAGGCCTGGGCGCTCATCGACGCCGGCTACGACGGCTCGTTCACCGGGCCCGCGTATGCGTCGGTCTTCTTCCAGAACAGCAACAACAGCGTGCGGGTGACCGACGACTTCATGCGCGCGGTGCTCGACGACAAGGAGTGGACGACGCGGGCGGTGCGCGATGGCGCACCGATGGACACTTACAAGGCCCGCGACCTGATGCACATGATTGCCGAGTCGACGCACATCTGCGGCGACCCCGGCATGCAGTACGACACGACCATCAACGACTGGCACACGTGCCCGAACACGGCGCGCATCAACGCCAGCAACCCGTGCTCCGAGTACATGTTCCTCGACGATTCGGCGTGCAACCTCGCCTCGATCAACCTGATGAAGTTCGTCGACGAGCGCGGTGAGTTCAACGTCGAGGCCTTCCGGGCGGCCTGCCGCGTGCTCATCACCGCGCAGGAGATCATCGTCGACGATGCGAGTTATCCGACGCGGGCCATCGAGCGCAACAGCCACGCGTATCGGCCGCTCGGCCTGGGCTATGCCAATCTCGGCGCGCTGCTGATGTCGCGAGGCCTGCCCTACGACAGCGATGCCGGGCGTGGCTATGCGGCGGCCATCACGGCCGTGATGACTGGTGAGGCCTATGCCCAGTCGGCGCGGGTGGCGCGTGACCACGGCGGCCCGTTCGAGGGGTACGCGAAGAATCGCGAGCCGTTCCTCCGCGTGATGCGGAAGCATCGGGCGGCGTTGCGCGACATCGAACGCACCCACGTGCCCGACGACCTGTTCAACGGCGCACAGGGGGCGTGGGACGACGCCGTGGAACTCGGCGAGCAGTACGGCTACCGCAACGCGCAGGCGACGGTGCTGGCTCCCACCGGCACCATCGGCTTCATGATGGACTGCGACACCACCGGGGTCGAGCCCGACATCGCGCTCGTCAAGTACAAGAAGCTGGTGGGCGGCGGGCTGATGAAGATCGTCAACGGCACGGTGCCGATGGCGCTGCAGAAGCTGGGCTACTCGCCCGCGCAGGTGAAGGAAATCATCGCCTACATCGACGAGCACGAGACCATCGAAGGGGCGCCGCACGTCACGCCCGAACACCTGCCGGTGTTCGACTGCGCGTTCAAGGCATCGAAGGGCACGCGCTCCATCCACTACATGGGGCACATCAAGATGATGGGCGCCACCCAGCCGTTCATCTCAGGCGCCATCAGCAAGACGGTGAACGTGCCCAAGGACGCCACGGTCGAGGAGATCCAGGAGGCCTACATCCAGTCGTGGCGGCTGGGCGCGAAGGCCGTGTCGATCTACCGCGACGGCAGCAAGCGCACGCAGCCGCTCAACACCTCGAAGGACGCCAAGGCCACCGTCAAGGAGCTGGCCGAGGGCCTCGTCGCGCAGCCCGTACGCCGCCGCCTGCCCGACGAGCGGCAGTCGATCACGCACAAGTTCGACATCGCCGGGCACGAGGGCTACATCACGGTCGGCATGTTCGAGGACGGCACCCCCGGCGAGATCTTCCTCGTGATGGCGAAGGAAGGCTCGACCATCTCGGGCTTTGCCGACGCGTTCGCGCAGGCCATCTCGTACGCGCTGCAGTACGGCGTGCCGCTGCAGGTGCTCGTGGACAAGTTCAGCCACGCGCGCTTCGAGCCGTCGGGCATGACGCGCAACCCCGAGGTGCGTTTCGCGAAGTCCATCGTCGACTACGTGTTCCGCTGGATGGCCACCAAGTTCCTCTCGCCCGAAGCCCGGTTTCGCGCGGGCGTGAACATGGCCGATCCCTCGGTGCCGACGGCCGGGACCCCCGCCGCGGCGCCGCCACAGGCCGCCCCGGCGGCAGGGTCTGCCGGGACGCAGTTTGCGCCCATCCAGAACCAGGAGGACGCGCCGCCCTGCAGCACCTGCGGCTCGATCATGGTGCGCAGCGGCGCCTGCTACAAGTGCAGCAACTGCGGCACGACGAGCGGCTGTGCCTAGGTAGGGACGGCTGTCGGAGCCGTCCACCCATCGACGGCTCTCCTCTGGCGGCACCACTCGCCGGCGTCCTCCCGCAGGACGCCGGCGTTGTCATCTCTTGGAGCGGGTGATGCGACAGAATCGATCCACTGTGCACCGCGATGCCCTGCTGCTCAGGGTCATGGAGACCGACACCCAGGCCATGCGACGCGAAGACGGCTGGGTGGCGCCCTGCCTGCACTGCCGCTCCACGCTGGCCGTCACGCTGTCCGGCGTGCCTCTCGGCGCGGCGACCCTCGAACACATCGTGCCGCGCAGCTGGTTTCGCCGCACCGCGGCGCGGCCCCTCGTCGAACGAGTCGGCGGACAGGACGATGTGCGCAATCTCGCGGTGGCCTGCGCCCGCTGCAATCAGCAGAAGGGCACGTCGCACGATGCCGATGGACCCACGAGCGCACGCGCGCGGGAGGTCATCGCAGCGCTCCTCGACGCCCGCGCGGCCCGCCTGCCGCACACGGGGTGGTGATCCAGCGGCGATCGATCAGGTCCTTCCACCGCCAGACCCAGCGCCCTTCCCACGCCCACTGCCCGTACGATCCGACAGCCCGGCGGTCGCCCACGGAGATGAGCGACAGCCATCGGCGCTGCGGGACATAGGCCACGAGTTCCCCGCCGATGTCGCCGCCAGCGAGGTTGCGGCTGAGCACAGCGCCCTGGCGCACGGCAAACACCCCGGCCTTCGGCACCGGCTCCGGGGCCAGCGACGCCACGTCGCCGGCGGCGAAGACGTGGGCGTGCGACACCGAGCGGAGTGTCGGCTCGACAACCACACACCCGGCGGCGTCGGTCTGCACGCCGCTCTGACGCACCCAGGCTGGCGCGACCGCCCCGGTGGCCAGCACGACGAACGAGGACGGGACGACGCAGCCGCTCGCACACGCGACTCCGTCGGCGTCCACTCGTGTGGCCGTGTCATCCACCAGCCGCACGCCGCAGCGCTCGAGGTGCCGGCGGATGCGGCGCCGAACCGCCGGACGATGTTCGGGCAGCAACTGGTCGCCTATCACGGTCACCTGGCGCTTGTCGCCGCGCAGAGCGTGGGCAGCGGCCAGCGCCAGTTCCACCCCTCCGGCCCCACCTCCGACGATGACCATGCCCGCGTCGGTGTGACCTTCATGCCACGTGGACCAGCGCTCCACGAAGGCGCCGAGGGGCCGCACCGCCACCGCGTTCGCGCGAGCGCCGTCGATGGCGTCCAGATCGGGAGTCGAACCGACGTCGAGCGAGACCTGCCGGAACGGGAGGGCCCGGCCGTCGGCGAGGCGCGCCACGCACGCGTCGGCATCGAGACCGGTCACCACGCCCTCGATGAACTGCACGCCTGCCGCCTCACAACACGCGGCGAGGTCGATGCGGCAGGCCGACAGCGCGTAGTGGCCGGCCACCACGCCAGGCACCATGCCCGAGTACGTGAACCAGCGTGACGGATTCACGAGCACCATGCGCTCGCCCACCGTCCGCACGCCGCGGCGGCGCACCACTTCGATGTGCGCATGGCCTCCCCCGACGAGCAGCGTCGTCATGGGCGCGATGTTACCTTCTGCCCGTTATGTGCCGGGAGGCGCGTCGAGCGGCGGGATCAGAAGAGCAGATCGAGCCACACGAAGGCGGCGTGCACGTCCTGTCGTGGACCGCTCCGCGGGAGCGCGGCCTGCCACAGGTAGCCGGCTTCGAGGGCGGCCGCCGTCGACAACTGCCGACGCGCGCCGCCGAACACGCGGTTGCGATCCACCCCGCGGGTGGGTCCGACTGTCGTGTCGTCGAGCGTGACGAATAGTTCGTCCCACGCCACCAGCGACCAGCGGCGCTCGGCATCGAGAGGGCGAGTGACCCTGGCCAGCGCCCGTGCGCGGTGCGACGTGCTGCTCCATCGGTCGGCGAAGCGCTGTTCGAGACGGAAGCGGAGCGAGGGCGCCCATCCGGCAGCCGGGGGAAGGGTCACACTCGCCTGCTGCCAGAGACGCTGCTCGTGCCACGTGCCGGGGCCGGGTGGATTGGCGATCCACGCGTGGCCGGCCCACAGCGAGACGCGCGGGGTGAGTTGGCGGCCGATGGCCCACCGGGCGATGGACTGGTCGAGGCCCGATGCGGCCTCTCCCACGCGGGGCTGCAGTTCGAGGTGCACGCGCCAGTCGGCGTCGGGGCGCACCGTGGCGAGCAGCAGCGTCCACACCTGCGGGTCGACGGTGGACTGGGCCACGGATGCGGCCGGCAGGCAGAGCACCAGCAGCAGGGCACGACACACGCGAAGCACGGCACAGCCTTTCGGGGTGACGACTGGGAATTGACGCTTCACCACTGCCGTCGCCATCGGCACGGTGTCCGATCAAGTCTATAGTGGGCGCAGACGGCGCGGCGCCGTCGTGAGGAGGCATGCGTGCGGGGGCTGTTGTTTGGAGGGGTACGAAGCAGTTCGGTGTTGTTCGAATTGGGGCTGACGCCCCTCAGGCTCTTTGCGGGACTGGCGCTCTGCCTGGGCCACGGGCTCGCCAAGCTGCCGCCGTCGGCCACCTTCGTCACGCGCGTCGAGGGCTTCGGGTTTCCGATGCCGGCGCTGTTTGCGTGGGCCGCGACGGGCGCCGAGATCGTCGGCGGCGTGCTGCTGGCCATCGGGGTGCTGACGCGCCCTGCCTCGTTCTTCATCCTGTGCACCATGACCACGGCTGTCGTCTTCCAGCATGCGGCCGACCCGTTTGCCGGCAAGGAAAAGGCGCTGCTGTTCGGCTTCATCGCCTTCGCCTTCCTGTGCGTCGGCGCCGGGCGCTGGAGCCTCGATGCCCGCCTCGCGCGACGCTGACGGCGGAATGCCTGGTGCCGACCCCTCGGAGACTCTCGCCATGACCACACGGACCGAACACGACTCGATGGGCCCAATCGAGGTGCCCGACGACCGCTACTGGGGCGCACAGACACAACGCTCCGTCCACCACTTTCCGATAGGCGTCAGCCGCTTCCGGTGGCAACGCCCCATGATTCGCGCGCTGGGGTTGCTCAAGAAGGCCGCCGCGCTCGCCAACGTCGATCTCGAACAGGTGCCATCCGAGATCGGCCAAGCCATCGTCGGCGCGGCCGACGAAGTGATCGACGGACGGCTCGACGACCACTTCCCGCTGGTCGTGTTCCAGACCGGATCGGGTACGCAGTCGAACATGAACGCCAACGAGGTGATTGCCAACCGTGCGTCGGAGCTGCTCGGCGGCACGCGTGGCCATGCCCGGCGGGTGCATCCCAACGACCATGTCAACCGCGGGCAGTCGTCCAACGACACGTTCCCGACCGCCATGTACGTGGCCGTGGTGGAGCAGGTGCATGGTCACCTGCTGCCGGCCGTCGAGCAGTTACGGAGTACGCTGGCGGCCAAGGCCGAGGCCTACCGCGACATCGTCAAGACCGGACGGACGCACCTGCAGGATGCGACGCCCGTGACGCTGGGCCAGGAGATCGGCGCCTGGGTGGCGCAGATCGACTTCGGCGTGGCCGGCGTCAGGCAGTCGCTCGACGGACTGCACGACCTGGCGATTGGCGGCACCGCCGTCGGCACGGGCCTCAACGCCCACCCGGCCTTCGGTGAGCGGACGGCGCACCATCTGGCGACGCTCACGGGCCACCCGTTCCGCTCGGCGGCCAACAAGTTCTTCGCGCTCTCGGCGCACGACGCGCTGGTGCAGGTGTCGGCGGCACTGCGGACGCTGGCCGGCGGCCTCATGAAGATGGCCAACGACGTCCGCTGGCTCGCCAGCGGGCCGCGCTGCGGCATCGGCGAGCTTCGCATTCCCGAGAACGAGCCCGGGTCGTCGATCATGCCGGGCAAGGTCAACCCCACGCAGTGTGAGGCGCTGACGATGGTGTGCGTGCAGGTGTTCGGCAACGACGCTGCCGTGGCGTTTGCCGGCTCGCAGGGCAACTTCCAGTTGAACGTGTACAAGCCGGTGATGGTGCACAACGTGCTCGAGTCCATCGAGTTGCTGGGCGACGCCAGCCACGCGTTCGACGCGTACTGCGCCGCCGGCCTCGAACCCGAACACGCACGCATCGAGGCCAACCTCGCGCGCAACCTCATGCTGGTGACGGCGCTCAACCCGCACATCGGCTACGACCGGGCCGCTGCCATTGCCAAACACGCCCATCACGAGGGGCTCACGCTGCGCGAGGCCGCGCTTGCTTCGGGTCACGTGACGGCCGGGCAGTTCGAGGCGTGGGTGGTGCCTCACGCCATGACCGGACTCGACAGGGCCTGACAGCCCATGGACCACCACGCACCTTGGAGGGGACACCGATGATCAGGATGCTCACACGTGCAGCAGGTATCGGGATGGTGTTTGCGGCAGGAGTGGCGGGGGGGCAGTGGCTGCAGCCTGAGCCGGTGGCGGCGCAGGCCACCACCAAGGTGTTCGAGCTGCGCACCTATACGTCCCCGGCGGGCCGCCTCGGTGACCTGCACACCAGGTTCCGCAACCACACGCTCGCCTTGTTCGAGAAGCACGGCATGACCAACGTCGGCTACTGGCAGCCGACCGATGGCGCCCTCGCCGACAACACGCTCATCTACATCGTGTCGCACGACAGCCGCGAGGCCGCGGAGGCAAGCTGGAAGGCCTTCCGCAGCGACCCCGCGTGGCAGAAGGTGCGGACCGCCTCCGAAGCCAACGGGCCGATCGTCGAGAAGGTCGAGTCGGTGTTCATGAAAGCCGTGGACTACTCGAAGATCAAGTAGACCTGTCCACGGTCCACCGGTCCACGGTCTACCGTCTACGGGTCACGGGCCGGGGGGGTCACGAGCGGCTGGTGCGTGACCCCTCGTACGCTTCGGCGAACTCGCGGCGTTGTTCGCGTGAGCCGAGCATGACGAGTTCCAGGTCGTCGGTCAGCGCCAGTTCGGCCGACACGGGACCGACGTCGCCGTCGGCGCGCTGCACGCCGACGACGCTCATCCCGGTGCGTGAGCCGATGGCCGACTCTCGCAGCGTGCGCCCCGCAAGGGACGGCGGCACCTTGATCGAGAACAGCTCGACGCCCTCGCCGAGCAGGACCGGCGCGTGGCCCCGCAACAACGACGACAGGGCCTCGGCGCCGAGCGTGGTGTAGCTCAGGGCGAAGTCGGCGCCTGCGCGGTGGATGGCCTCGACGTTCCGCTCGTGGGTCACGCGGCTGATGATGCGCAGCGCGGGGTTGATCCGGCGGCAGTACACCGCCAGGTAGATGTTCATCGCGTCGTCGTTGGTCGTCAGCAGCAGGGACGGCGACTGGTGAATGCCCGCCTCTTCGAGCACGCGCCGGTCGGCCGCGTCTCCGGCGAAGACGGCGTCCACCTCGCCCGTGATGGGGCCGAGGGCCGCGGCGCTGCGGTCGATGGCATGCACACGCAGTTGCTTGCGGCGCAACGCGCGGGCCGCCGCCTGTCCCACCTTGCCGGCACCGATTACCAGCACGGGTCCCGACGTGTCACGTGTCTGGTCGACGAGGCCGTTCAGCGCCATCACCTGCGAAGCCGTGCCGGCCACCACGAGCACGGCGTCGTGGTCGATGACGGTGTGGGGGTACGCCGGCTTGAGCGTGCCGCGCTCCCACAGCCCGACCAGGCTCAGACCGGTGCGCTCGCGCAGGTGGGTGTTCTTGACGGACTCGCCCACAAACGGCGTGTCGCGCGCGGGCAGTTCCGCCAGTTGTAGATTGCGGAAGTGTCCGATGACGTGTGCCTCGGCCTTCCCCGCATCCACGCGATTGGCCAGGTACTCGCCGAGTTGGATCTTCAGCGGCAGCACCGTCGAGGCCCCGGCCAGCTGCAGGACGTCGATCGAGTCTTCCTCCTCGACGATCGTGACAATGGGCACCGCCGGGGCGATCTCGCGCACGGTGAGCGTGATGTTGGTGTTGATGGTGTCTTCGCGGTTCGCCAGCACCATCCGGGCGCGGTGGATGCCGGCCCGCTCGTAGGTGAGGCGGTTGTCGCTTTCGCCGAGCATCACCGACAGCCCGTCGGTGGAAGCCTGGACGGCGCGCGGGATGTCGGGTTCGATGATCACGTACGGCACCCCCTCGTCGCGCAGCCGCTGCACGACGACGCCCGCCAGGTCGTCGAGTTCGGTGAGGATCACGTGGCCGGTCATGGTGGCCGGCACGTCGCGCGGGGCCTTCAGGCGCATCTGCGCCTCGAGCCACGGTGCGTAGAAGAGCCGGATGAAGAGGAAGGGCAGCATCACCAGCAGGAAGACCACCCCCGACATCAGGACGACGATGCTGAAGAAGCGTCCGATGTCGCTGGTGAAGGTGATGTCGCCGAAGCCGAGCGTGCTCATCACCACGAGCGTCCAGTAGAGCCCGGTGATCCACGAATGCTGCTCGTGCTCCACGTACAGCTTGATGACGTGGAACAGCACCGTGTACACGGCCACGAGTGCGGTGAGGAACGCGAGGTAGCCTGCCAGCGCACGCAGGTTGGCGCGGTTCTCGCGCTCCGTCATCAGGTAGGCGAGTTGGCTCGGCAGATACTTCATGGGGACGGAGGATGCTACTCCGGGGGGCGCCCCGGCTCAAGGCAACACGGGTGACGTCCGCTCCTCAGGGCTTCGGGTAGAATCTCGCCATCCGCTTCAACACGAGAGGCCACATGCAACGACGCGAGTTCCTTCAGAAGACGGCCATGGCGTCTGTCCTTGGCGCTGCCGCCACCGCCACGCCGCGGGCCCAGCCAACAAGTGCGGCATCGGCGCAGGGGGCGTCGGCGGCGGCGAAGCGCTTCAAGCTGAAGTATGCGCCGCACTTCGGCATGTTCAAGGAGCACGCCGGGGAGGACCTGCTGGATCAGATCCGCTTCATGGCCGACGAGGGGTTCACGGCCTTCGAAGACAACGGCATGATGGGGCGCCCGGTCGAGGTGCAGCAGCAGATCGGCGATCTGCTCGCGAAGCTGGGGATGACGATGGGCGTGTTCGTCATCCAGACCGGCGGTAACAACAGCGACCGGTTCACGCCGGGCAAGCCCGAGAACCGCGAGTTGTTCGTGAAGGCCTGCGAGGCCGCCGTGCCGGTGGCGCAGCGTGTGCACGCCCGCTGGATGACCGTCGTGCCCGGCGCCTTCGAGCGCCGGCTGCCCATAGGCATCCAGACGGGCAACGTCATCGACACGCTGCGGGCGGGCGCCGAGGTGCTCGAGAAGCACAATCTCACGATGGTGCTCGAGCCGCTCAGTGACAACCCCGACCAGTTCCTGCGCACGTCGGACCAGACCTACATGATCTGCCGCGGCGTCAACAGCCCTGCCTGCAAGATCCTGTTCGACATCTACCACATGCAGCGCAACGAGGGGCACGTCATCCCGCACATCGACTGGGCATGGGACGAGATTGCCTACTTCCAGATCGGCGACAATCCGGGCCGCAAGGAACCGACGACAGGCGAGCTGAACTACCGCAACATCTTCAAGCACGTGCACGGGAAGATGCAGGCCACCGGGCGCGACTTCGTGTTCGGCATGGAGCACGGCAACGCTCATCCCGGGAAGGACGGCGAACGGCGCCTCATTGAGGCCTATGTCGAGTCGGATGCCTTCGACGCGTGACCGTCATTTTTTTCGCTTGCCAAGCGTCGAGCAGGTCTGTAAGGTAAGTTTCGCGCCACGTATGCACAGAGCATGCGGAAGGCCCCGCGAGGGGCTCCCGCGAGAAGGCGCAGCGGGACACCCGGCCGTGGGGATCCACGGCAGCACCCCAGCAGTTGTAGTCGGTCCGTTCGGCACGCCCGCACTCCGATTCACAGCAGCATAGGAGTTCGCAACATGCGTACGACCGGTACCGTCAAGTGGTTCAACGAGACCAAGGGCTTTGGCTTCATCACGCCGGAGGACGGACAGAAGGACTGCTTCGTCCACCACTCGGCCATCTCGGGCCAGGGTTTCAAGACCCTGAACGAGGGTGAGCGCGTCGAGTTCGACGTCGTCCAGGGCGCCAAGGGCCCGGCGGCCGAGAACGTCGTTCGTCTCGGCTAGTCGGCCCGCCTCTCGCGAGGCGCACTGACGAAGCACCAGAAGTGGCCAGTGTTCCTTCGGGAGCGCTGGCCATTTTTCGTGTCCCCCAAGCCTCGACCCGATCCCGATCCCCGATCGCCGATCCCCGATCCCCGCTCCGCGATCCCCGATCCCCGCTCCCCGATCCCCGATCCTGCTACCCGTTTCCCGTGGTCCCCACC
>JAEZDP010000005.1 GCA_023418055.1 Acidobacteriota bacterium | reverse complement strand
CGTGTGGGCCATGCGATGCTCTGCGGGTACATCCGGAGTGGCGCGAACGTCGCGCCCGGCAACCCCGGCAGACACGCCAGGGTGCCAGGAGGTGAGAGCCGTTCGGCCCACCTCGATGTGGCCGCAGCCCGATGCTGTGGCAAGTCCGTGTCTCGCACGAGCACGCCACTCCTCAACCCGCGTCCGCCTCCGTGGCGCACGCACGCGTCAGGAGTCCCGCATGTGTCTCGACCCTCGCCCCGAATCGCTCGTCCGCGTTCGTCCGTCCGCCATTCGCAGCCTGCCGCAGGCGCGCCCAGCCGTGCTGGCTGCCGCCGCACCGGGTGCCGCGTCGCACAGCACCTCCACGGACGCGTGGGTGACAGCCCTGGCCGACGGCCTCGACGCGCGCGGCTGGACGCTCGTCACCCGCACGGCGGCGTGCTGAGGGCGTAACGGTCAGGCGTCGGCCGTGTCGGGCTGAGGGTCGCCCAGCACGTCTTCCACATACAGGCGCGTGACGAGCACGGTGAGCATCGCCAGCAGCGGCGTGGCGAGCGTCAACCCCATGATCCCCAGCCACGTGCCCATGAACAGCTGGAACACGACGTTGGTGGCTGGCGGCAGCGAGACGGTGCGTCGCACGATGAACGGCTCGAGGATGTAGCTCTCGGCGCTCTGGATGCCCAGGTAGAGCGCGCCCACCCACAGCGCGTCCATGGGCGACTGCGTGGCGGCCAGCAGCATGGCGGGCACGACCGAGACAACGGGGCCCAGGTTGGGGATGAACGAGAGCAGGCCGGCGAGAATCGCGAGCGCGAGCGCGAGCGGCACGCCGAGCAACAGCAGTCCGACCCAGGTGAGCAGGCCGATGACCGCCATCAGCAGCAGGCGGCCACCGAGCCAGCGCCAGAGCGTCTCGCCTGTCTCGTCGAGGACGGCCTCGACGCGCGGACGCCGCGCGGGCGGCAGCAATAGCAGCGCACCGCGCCTGTAGACGTCCGGGTCGGCGGCCAGGAAGATGCCGAGGAAGATCACCAGCACCAGCGTCCCGAAGGCGCCCACCGTGCCCGTGGCCACGCCGAGCACGCGTGACATCGGCAGGCCGCCGCCGTTCTCCTGCGCCTGCGACAAGGGCGCGAGGATGCGCTCGCCGAGCGGATTGGCTTCGATGCGGCTGCGCGCCTGCTCGACCGCCGCGGGCAGTTGGTCGAGCATCTCCGAGAACTGCTGCGAGATGGACGCTGCCGCAAAGGTGAGCAGCGCCGCAATCGCGAGGGCCAGGCCGATGCAGACGACTGCGAGCGACGGTCCCGCCGACCAGCCCGTACGAGAGGCAAGCCACGTGGTGAGTCCACGCAGCAGCACCGCGACGAGGACTCCGGCAAACAGCGTCAGCAGCACGCTGACGGCATACCAGCCCAGCACCAGGACCACCACGGCCGCCGTGGTCACGGCGACTGCGGTCAGCAGCCTGCGGACGAAGGCGGCGGACGGCTCACCGGGCATCGAGCGCCTCCTTCAGGCGGGTCGGCGTGCACCAGCCCCAGTAGGCCGCATACAGATCCTCGGCCTCCTCACGCTCCAGGTGCGGCAGCCCCTCGAGAATCGCCGCGCGCCTGGGCTCGTCGAACCCCTCGCGGGCCACCACGCCCACCCCATAGAGCCTCCCGTCGGCGAGTGCGCGCACGGCTTCGATGACGAGCGACAGCCTGTGACGTGCCGGATAGCTGGCCGTTCCCGTCGGCAGGGGCCCGCCGGTGGCGTCCTCGATGGCAAGGACGAACGTGTCCGTCTCGAGGCAGCACGGCAGGTGCACGTGGGTTTCGGCGCTGGCAGGTGGGGCGGTCAGCTCGTCGCGGTGCGACGCGGCCCAGTCGGCAAAGGTCGAGGGCAGGGCCACATCGCGCGCAAGGTCACTTCCGGGCGTGGGACGCCAGGTGCCCGGCCGGCGGCTCGCGCCCCAGTGCGCCTCTTGGAAACAGGCCAGCAGCGAGGAGAGGACATGTGGCCTGTCGGAATCCTCAAGGGCCCGTTGGACGCGTTCGCTGATGGAGGACACGCGCATCATCATGCCTCAGGTCGCCCACGCCACGACGCGTGACGACCTGTTCCGCCGCGGAGGGCATCGATGTGACGACCGTGTAAACGGGTACAATGGTCGATTGGAGTTCGTGCCGTTCTCGTGACCATCAGCTGCCGCTCTCGCGTTGCCCGTGCCGCCATCGTGCTGCTCATCGCCTTGTGGGCCGGCGAGGCCAGGGCGCAGGACTCCGCCGACGGGCAATCCGGCGGGCATCGGGTCATCACCTATGGCGACGAAGGTCTCGAGGTGCGGGATGACGGCAACCGCTTCCGGTTCGTGCTCGGGGGCCGCGTGCAGTTCCGCTATGCGTCGCCCTTCGAGGACGACCCCCTCGACCCTGAGGAACTCGGACGGGAACGCGAGACGCTCACCTCGATCCGCCGGGCGCGCTTCAAGTCGACCGGACACCTGTTCAGCCCGAAGCTGACCTACAACTTTCAATACGACCTCGTGAACACCTGGCTGCTCGACGCGCGCCTCAACTACGAGGTGCGGCCCTGGCTGCAGCTGCGCGTAGGCCAGTGGAAGGCCGACTACAACCGCGAACGCGTGGCCTCGTCGGGCGAGCAGCAGATGGTGGAGCGCTCGATCGTCAATCGCGTGTTCACGATCGACAGGCAGAACGGCGCCATGGTGCACGGCCGTGTCGGCGAGGGGCGCCGCCTCGACTCCACCTACTGGGTGGGCGTGTTCAACGGGGGCGGACGCAGCCGCGGCAACGACGACCGTCAACCGCTGTGGGTGGCGCGCTACCAGTGGAACGTGGCCGGTGGCGGGCTCGAGGACTTCGCCGGCGTCGATCTCGATCGGACGCGTGAGGTGCGGGCAATCCTGGCGGTCGGCGCCAGCGGCAACCAGAGTGCCTACAGTCGCTTCGCGAGCGACGGCGCCGGCCAGGTCGAGGATCTGCCAGAGGGCGCCCCCGGTCAGTACCGGCTGTCGCAGTGGGTTGGCGAAGGGGCGCTGATGTGGGGCGGCATCTCGGTGCAGCAGGAAGTGCACTGGAAGCAGGTGGCCGACCGCACGACGGGGCTGGCGCGCCAGCTCACCGGCTTCTACGTGCAGGGCGGATTCTTCCCGCACGAGTTCGCGCGGTCGCTTCCACGTCCGCTCGAGCTGACGGCGCGCTACGCCACCGTCGACCCGGACGTGGACGACTTCGAGGACCAGCGCGAGGAACTGGCGGTCGGCGCCAACTGGTTCTTCAACGGGCACCGCAACAAATTGTCGATGGACGCCTCACGCATCCGCTTCGACACCCTGCACGGCAACGCAGAGTCGTCCATACGGCTGCGCCTGCAGTGGGACATCAGCTTCTGAACGGGCACGGCCCGCTCACCCACGTCACGCCCCGAGGGCCGCTGCTCCGCGTCAACCGCGGGTGAGCGTCGCGGCCCACAGCCCCGCGCCGGGAGTGAGCAGGGTGATCACGCGACCGCCCGTCACCGGCTGCGCCGGACCTGCCTCGCCCGTCTGGATGTCCCACCACTGCAACTGGAACCCGCCGCCGTGTGGCTGCAGGTCGAGGCCGACGCTGCCCGGACGCGGAAAGAACAGCGCGTACTGCCGCCCCGGCTCGGCTGACAGGTACGCCCCGTCCTCCTCGCGGCCACTCAGCAGGGCGTTGGCCGGCGCCATGTCCCAGAGCGCGACCCGCCCGGTGAGCCCACGTGCCGCCCGCACCGAGGCCTGCGCCTTGGCGGAGAGGCCGAGACCGGACGGCGGGCGGTGGAATCGGACGGCCGCCGCACCGCCGATGAGGTGCCGCCACCAGCGGGCGAGCCCGTCGTGATCGGTGCCATACGGACCTCCGTCCGCGCCGTAGGTCTTGACGGTGTTCATCGGCCGCGGCCGTGCTGCCAGGTGCTGGCGCACCCACTGGAAGTTGTCCCAGTGGGCCTGCCCCTTCTGGTGGTTGTTCTGCGAGACATCCACGTACGCGTAGCGGTCGGGATGGTCGAACGTGCGGCGATGCTGCTCGTCGCGCAGGTCGTGCGCGTCCCACATCTCGGTGATGGCGGCCTCGACCCCGGCCTCCGTCGCACGGCGCCTGATGTGATCGGCCCAGTAGATCGCCCATGCCTCGTCACCGGACGTCTCATTGTCGATGCAGTAGAGGACATGGCCGTACCGCAACGTGCGGTCGAGCATCGCATCGACGAACCGCTGCTGGATGGGCAGCAGCACAGGGTTGTGCCGCTGGCGGGGCGTGGTGAAGAAGAACGGCTGCTCGTTGCTCCCGGGATGATTGGGATACGCGGCGGCCAGCCCGCTCGACTCGTGGGTATAGGTCCGGGTGTTTGCCGGATTGTAGGGATGGGTGGCCCAGTTGTCGCGTGAGTAGTCGAAGCGGTCCCAGACCTCGATCTGGACGATGATGTCGCGAGCGGCGGTGGCGGCCAGCAGATGGTCGAATCGGCGCCAGTACTCGGGGTTCCAGCGGGTGAGGTCGTAGGTGCCGTCCGCTGCCTGGGCAAAGGGATACACCTCGAACCCGCCGTCGCGGCGGTCGCTCATCGTGTTGCGGACGTAGTTCGCGCCGGCGGCGGCCATGGCCTCGAGGTGCGCGTCGAGGTCGGGCACCTGGAACAGGTTGTCGTCGGGACTCGCGCCGAGCAGGACGAGCGGCTGCCCCTTGTACTGCCAGTACCACGGGCTGCGGTCCGAGGGCCGGATCGCCGAGGCCCGGACCGCCGAGGCGCCGGGCAGGGGCGGCGATGCCGCTTGATGCGCGCGTGCGGGCCGCAAGGCGGCAGCCAGCGGCAGGGTGCCGAGGAAGGCGCGTCGCGACAGGCTGGCGTTCATCGCTCCATGGTCGCACGCGGCCAGCCGTGCCGCGGCTCGGGCCGATCGCGCGATTCACGGAGCTTTCAGCGCGCTCTCAAGACCGCCGGCAGGCACTTGCCCCATCATCCTCGTTCGCGCCCCCGGTACGGGGCGCCGGAGGTCTTCATGTTGTCGTCATTCCTGCTCCAATTCGTCTTCACGTCGCTGCTCGGACTGGTGCCGCCCGCGCAGACCGACGCCGCACGTCTCTCGGCATCGCCGGCCGAGGACGCCCCCCTCGCCCCGGCGCTGACGGGGCTGGGCACGCTGCACCACCGGGTCTCGACGTCCCACTCGGGTGCCCAGCAGTTCTTCGACCAGGGCTTGCGCCTGCTGTATGCGTTCAACCACCCCGAGTCGCTGCGCGCCTTCAAGGAGGCCGCGCGCCTCGACCCGACCCTCGCCATGGCGTACTGGGGACAGGCGATGGCGCTCAGCGCGAACCTCAATGCGCCGATGACGCCGGAGAACGGACGGCTCGCGCATGCGGCCATTGAGCGAGCGCGAGCGCTCGCCACCTCGGCCACCGCCGAAGAGCGTGCGCTCATCGACGCCCTTGCCAGCCGTCTGCCCGCAGATGGCGTTGGCGATGCCGCCGCGTCGGGCAAGGCGTATGCCGAGGCCATGGCGCGCACCGCCGAGGCTCATCCTGACGATCCGGACATCCAGACGCTCCTGGCCGATGCGCTGATGAACACGATGCCGTGGGACTACTGGCAGAAGGACGGCACGCCCAAGTCCGATACCACACGCGTCCTGGCGACACTCGAGCGGGTGATGGCCGCACATCCGGATCATCCCGGCGCGCATCACTACTACATCCATCTGCTCGAGGCGTCCAACGACCCCGACCGCGCCGTGCCGAGCGCCGACAGGCTCGGCAGCCTGATGCCGGCCGCCGGGCACATGGTGCACATGCCCTCGCACATCTACATCCGGGTGGGACGCTATGCGGACGCGGCCGCGGCCAACGAGCGCGCCATCGAGGCCGACGAGGACTACCTGTCGCAGTGCCAGGCCCAGGGGTTGTATCCGCTCAGCTACTATCCGCACAACCTCCACTTCCTGTGGGCGGCGGCCACCTTCGAGGGCCGGAGCCGGGTGGCCATCGACGCCGCGCGCAGCGTCGCCGCGAAGGTGCCGCATCACCACGCGGGGGCCGTCGCCTGGAACACCGACTTCCCCGTGACGCCATTGCTCGCCTACGTGCGCTTCGGACGCTGGCGGGACGTGTTGACCGAACCGGCGCCGCCGACCGACCAGCCATACCCCACCGGCATCTGGCACTACGCGCGCGGGCTGGCGTACGTCGCGACGGGGCGGCTCGACCGCGCCGATCGCGAGCTCGCGGCCCTGACCACCGCGATGGGCCACGAAACCTTCTCGACCACGCTCGAGGGCTCACCGCTGCACGTGAACCTCGAGATCGCCGCGCGGATCGTCGAGGCGGAGCTCGCTGGCCGTCGCGGCAACCACGCCGAGGCCGTGCGCCTCGCGACCGATGCCGTGGCGCTCGAGGACGGCCTGCCCTACAACGAGCCGCCCGTCTGGCACCAGGCCGCCCGGCAGGTGCTCGGGGCCCTGCTGCTCGAGGCCGGACGGGCTCCTGAGGCCGAACGCGCCTACCGCGAGGATCTGGTGCGCTTTCGCGAGAACGGCTGGTCGTTGTTCGGGTTGATGCAGAGCCTCGAGGCACAGGGCCGCCACGACGAGGCCGCCGTCGTCCGCACCCGCTTCGAGCGCGCCTGGCAGCGCGCCGACGTCACGCTCACCGCGTCGCGCATCCTCGCCGACGGCGCTGCCAGCGGTCAGTCGGCATCGCGCGCCATACGCGAGACGACCCGCGGCACACGCAAGCCCTTGTAACGCGTGGTCTTCACGGCGCGGTCGTCCTTGTGCGGCTTGCAGTAGAGACAGCCCCCGCGGCGATGTTTGGGTCGATGGCGTTTGTGGTGCATGGCCGGACGCCACAGTATCGCACCGGTGGGCGTGGGGGGGCGTGGGGTCAGACCTGCGGCACGTCGTCCCGGGTCAGACCTGCCGCGCGTCGTCCCGGGGTCAGACCTGCCGCGTGTGGTGCTGGGGTCAGACCTGCGGCAGCTCGAGCCTGCCGACCGCCTGTCGCTCAGGTCGCCGGGGCACTCGGCGCGGGCCTCCGCGCGGTGAGGCAGCGGTCGAGTGCGTGGGCGAGCGCGTCCACCGACAGCGGCTTGTCGATGACGGCGTCGACGCCGAGCGCCCGTGCCCTCGCGAGATCGCCTTCAGCAATGAACCCGCTCACGAGCAGCACGGGCACATCGGGTCGTCGCTGACGCACACGCTGCACCACGTCCAGCCCTCCGAGGTCTGGCATGGTCAGGTCGGTGATGACCACGTCGATGGTCTGCGGGTGCAGCTCAAACTGCGCCAGCGCCTCGGTGGGTTCGGTGTGGCCTGACACCTCGTACCCCAGTCGCCTCAGCACGAGCGTCATGCTCCGGACGATGGGCTCTTCGTCGTCGACAAGCAGCACCCGCTGGCCTCGGCCTGTCGGCCGCGCAGGCGCCGCCTGAGACGGGACCTGTGCCTCTGGCGGACGTTCGGGAGCCGGTGCCAGGGGCAGGTAGAGCCGGACCTCGGTGCCGAGCCCCTGCGCGCTCGACACGGCCACGCCGCCTCCGTGAGCCTGCATGACGCCGAGCACGACGGCCAGCCCGAGTCCGGTGCCTTCTCCCGGCGCCTTGGTGGTGTAGAACGGATCGAACACCCTCGGCAGCACGTCGGGCGCAATGCCGCACCCGGTGTCGCGCAGCGTCACGCAGGCATACTCGCCAGGCGGCACGTGCACGCGTGCTGCGGCCGCAACGTCGAGCGTGATCCGCTGCTCGAAGATGTCGATGCTGCCGCCCGCCGCGTCGCGCATCGCATGCGCCGCGTTCGTGCCGACGTTCATCAGGGCCTGGTGCAGCTGCGTGGCATCGCCATCCACGTGCAACGCCTCGTCCGGCCGACGATGGCGAATCGCGATCGTCGTCGGCGTCGTCGCGCGCAGGAAGCGGACGGCGTCCTCGACGACGGCCGACACGTTCAGCACCTCGCGCCTGGGCTCGGTCCGGCGGCTGAAGGTGAGGATCTGGGCCACGAGCCGCTGCGCGCGCTCGGCGGCCGAGAGAATGTCACCGGCAGCCTCGGCGGCAGGCGCGCCACGCGGCAGGTCGGCCTGCAATAGCTCCGCGTTTCCGATGATCGTGGTCAGGATGTTGTTGAAGTCGTGCGCGATGCCGCTCGAAAGCGTGCCGATGGCCTCGAGCTTCTGGGCCCGGTGCATCTGCTGCTCCTGCTCGCGCAGCCTGTCTGAAAGCACTCGCTGACGCTTCATGCTCCAGACGGCCACCGCCAGGGCCACGGCAAGCCCCGCGCTGACCGCCAGCGCAATCTGGAAGGGGCTGTAGCGCCGGGGCTCCACGGGGCCGAACCATCGCTGGTAGATCTCGCTGGCCCGACCCGTCCGCTCGACAATCGCCAGGCCTTCGTTGAGTCGCGCGAGCAGGTGCCGATCGCCGTCGCGCACGGCAAACGCGTAGCGCACCTCGTACCCCGGCACCGGCTCACCGACGGCGACCACGTTGCGCATGCCGCGGCGATGGACGGTCATCAGGCCGCGCAGCCGTGTGACGAGCGTGGCGTCGCCCTCGCCAGCCTCGAGCCGCTCGAGCGCCGCTTCCACCGACGGCACGTGGACGACCGTGTCCGCAAGCCCCGCCTCGATGAGCAGCCGCTCGCCGACGCTGCCGCGATGCACGAGCACACGGCGCCCGCGCAGGTCCTCGAGTCGTTCGATGCCGCGCAGGTCGCGCCTGGCGAAGATGGACCCGGCCATCGTCAGGTAGGGCACCGAGAAATCGGCGTACGACTCGCGTGCGGGATCGTCGGCGTAGGTCTGCAGCATGTCGAGATCACCGCTGACGAACGCGCGCGTGATGACGTCGGTCGTCCCGGGCACGCGCTCGAAGTGCAGGCCCATCACCTCTTCGATCGCCGCCAGCAGGTCCACGACGAAGCCAACGGGCTGGTCGCCGTCGGTGAACGACAAGGGGTAGTTGTCGGTGAGCACGCCGACACGGATGGGCCTGGGGTTCTCTGAACGGGGCTCGGTGCGGTCGGGCGGTGGCACCACCTGGCCTCCCGCCGAGGCCACGACACTCGCGCTCGCCACGACGAGCGGCAACAGGCCAGCGATGAACCACCCGGTGCGGGCCCGAGCCATCCGCCGATTCTAGCGGAAGCGTAGCCCCGCGGTTCGCGGGCGGTGGCCGGTGACCCCTGCCCGTCACCAGCGAACGGAGAGCGGCAGACGGCGCCGTGGGCCTGTGGGCCGTGCGCCGGGGCCGGGGGCGGGGGGGGTTCAGACGCGCGTGCGCAATCGGGCCGGCGCGTCGGCGGCGCTGAGGTTCAGGGCCGTGTTGATGAGACCCAGGTGTGAGAAGGCCTGCGGGAAGTTGCCCAACTGGCGGCGGTCGTGCGGGTCGTACTCTTCGGCCAGCAGGCCGACGTCGTTCCGGATGGAGAGCAGGCGCTCGAACACGTCCCTGGCCTCGGCCTTCCGGCCCATGAGCGCGTAGTTGTCCGCCAGCCAGAAGGTGCACAGCAGGAACGCGCCCTCACCGTGGGGCAGGCCATCCACGCCGCTGGCCGAGCGGTAGCGGTCCACGAAGCCGCCGCGCATCAGGTCCGCTTCGACGGCCGCCACCGTGCCGACGATGCGCTGGTCGTCCGGCGGAAGGAACCCCGTCTCGGCCATGACGAGCAGCGCGGCATCCACTTCGGTGGACCCGTAGGATTGCACGAACGTATTGCGGTGGTGGTTGAAGCCGCGTGTGCAGATCTCGTGATGCAGCGTGTCGCGCAACTGCCTCCAGCGGTCTGCGGGCCCGTCGAGGCCGAACCGCTCCACGTCCTTGACGGCGCGGTCGAAGGCCACCCAGGCCATCAGCTTCGAGTGCGTGAAGTGGCGCTGCGGGCCGCGGACCTCCCAGATGCCCTCGTCGGGCTCACGCCACACGTTCTCGAGGCGCTTGAGCAACTCGAGTTCGATGCGCCAGTCCTGCATTCCGTCGGTGAGACCGTAGTGGCGGCCCAGGTGCAGACAGTCGAGCACTTCGCCGAAGACGTCCAGCTGGAACTGTGCGTACGCGGCATTCCCCACACGCACCGGGCGCGAGTTCTCGTAGCCGGGCAGCCAGGGGAGTTCGCTCTCGGGAAGGCGGCGCTCGCCGGCCAGGCCGTACATGATGTGCAGCTCTTCGCCACGCCCGGCCACCGCCCGGAGCAACCACTTGCGCCACGCCCGCGCCTCGTCGGTGTAGCCGCACTGAATCAGCGCGATGAGCGTGAAGGTGGCGTCGCGAAGCCAGCAGTAGCGGTAGTCCCAGTTCCTCGGGCCGCCGATGTGTTCGGGCAGCGACGTCGTCGCCGCGGCGACGATGCCGCCGGTGGGCGCGTAGGTGAGGGCCTTCAGCGTGATGAGCGACCGGATGACGGCCTCACGGTACTCGCCCTCATAGGTGCAGCGCGCGGACCACTCCTCCCACCAGTCCACCGTGGCCTGCACCGCGGCCGAGGCGTCGATGGGCGGAGGTGCGGGCACGTGCGAGCGATGCCAGTGGAGTACGAAGGGCACTTCGTCGCCGGGGCCAACCTCGAACTCGCCGATCGTCGTCCAGTGCTCACCGCGAAGGGCCACCGGCGTACGCACCTCGAGCGAATCTGGCCCGGCGATGGCCCGGACGCCGCCGTTCTCGCGCCGCACCCACGGCGTGATGCTGCCGTAGTCGAAGCGCACCACCAGTTCGGTGCGCATCCGGACACGCCCGCTGATGCCGCGCACCAGGCGCACGAGGTCTGGCTCCGAGGTGCGAATCGGCATGCAGTCGGTGACCATCACCACGCCGTCGGCGGTCTCGAACGTGGTGTCGAGCACGAGCGTGTCGCCACGATACGCGCGCGTCACCTTGCGAATCTCGCCCTCCGGCGCGAGCAGCCACCGCCCATGATCGGGGGTGCCGAGAAGCGCGGCAAAACAGGCGCCCGAGTCGAAGCGGGGGAAGCAGAGCCAGTCGATCGACCCGGTGCGCGAGACGAGCGCCGCGGTCTCGCAGTCGCCGATGAGCGCGTAGTCTTCGATAAGGGAGGCCATTGGGAGGAGGATAGTACACGCCTCATGCCGTACGCCTTACGCCTTACGCCTACGCCTTGCGCCTTGCGCCTTGCGCGGCTCGGCGCCATGCCCTGTGACTCGGCGCTGCGGGCCGCGTTACGCTGCTTCCGTGATCTCCGTCGTCATCCCCGTCTACAACAGCGCCGAGGTGATCGGCGAGACGATCGACCGCGTCGTGCAGGCGTGCGAGCGGGAAGGATGGGCGCACGAGGTGATCGCGGTCGACGATGGCAGCCGTGACGGCAGCCTTGCTGTCCTGCGGCAGCGGGCGGCCGTTCACCGGCGTCTCACGGTGATCGCGCTGCCGCGCAATGGCGGGCAGCATGCCGCGCTGCTCACCGGACTGCGAGCGTCGGCCGGCGAGTTCGTCGTCTGTCTGGACGACGACCTGCAACATCCACCCGAGGCATTGCCGGCGCTGGTGCGGAAGGCCCAGGAGGGCCATGACGTGGTGTTCGCGCAGTTCGGCACGCCGCACCACGCGGCATGGCGGCGGCCGGGCAGCGCCGTCGTGCGATGGCTCGACCGCCGGGTGTTCGGCGCGCCGCGAGACCTGGCGGTCAGCAGCTTCCGGGTGCTGCGGCGAGACATCGTCGAGGCCCTGTGCAGCTACGACGGGCCAGTGCCGTACATCCGCGGACAAGCCCTGCTCGCGAGCCGGTCACCGGCAAATGTGCCCGTCGTTCACCGTGCGCGTGTGCGTGGCGAGAGCAGCTACACACTTGTCGCGCTCATGGCCTTCGTGTGGCGCATCGTCGTCGAGTGGTCGCGCCTGCCAGGCTACATGGCTCTGGGAGGGGCCGCGGTTCTCGCCGGCGCCGCTGCCATGACCCGCGCGACACGTCCAGAGGCGACGTCACTGTTCGGGCTGCTGCTGCTCGCGGGGTTCGGATGTGGGGCCGGTGGCCTCGTCTGGTTGTGGCAGTGGCAGGAACGCGGCGTCACGCGCTTGCAGCCGAGCCGCGATCTCGCGCAGACGCGACGGCTCGGGATACAGCAGGGCGAGGCAGTCCGAATCGGCCGTCCTGAAGCGCAGGAGGCACTCCCTGCCGGCCTCGAGGGTGGCCGTGAATCGGCCGATGCCGCCGGGTGCCAGGAAGGGACGGAGGCTGGCGACGCCGTAGCTGAACGCGAGGACGACGCTCGCAACCACCGCCAGGCGCGCGCGCCGCGGCCGTCCTGACCCCAGCGGCGGCAGAGCGGTGTACTGTGCCAGCAACACCGCCACAGCCAGCCAGATCTGGGCCGCGAGGTACGCGAAGCGAGGGTCGTGGAGAGCGCCGAGCGGCAGTCCACCTCGCGCCCATCCAGACGCAAGGGCGTAGGCGGCGCCCCAACCGCCGAGCGCGATCCACGGCAACGCGTGCAGGCGGGCGGTCCCATCCCGCGTCCAGGCGGCCAGGGCGAGCCACGCCAACGCCCCGACACCACAGAGTCCGACGAGTCGCGTCGGCAGGTACGCAAGCAGCAGGAGGGCTGGGGCCACCGGCAGTCCGGCGATTGCGAGGGCCGCATTGGCCGCGGCCAGCGGATGCGGGGCGGCCGAAGCCGCCTGCGTCGGGCCGTTCATCAGGTCGACGCCGTGCAGCCCGATGAGCAGCATGGCGCCTGCCGCCCAGACCGCCATCGCCGGCGCCCGCGGTCTCGCCGGCTGGCCCCACAGCACCATGCCCACGAACGGCCACGTGAAGAGGCCGGGCGTGTAGGACAACGACGCCACCACGCACGCCGCCGCCGCCAACACCGCGCGTGTCACCGGGGAACGCCGGGAGGTCGCAGCCACCAGAGCGGACAGCAGGGCCAGGACGACGATGTGTACGGAGAACTGGCGCGGATCCACCCACAGCGGCCAGTAGGTGAGGGGGAACGCCAGACACGACAGCGCCAGGCCCAGCCAGGGCAGGGCCGCCGCAGGTGCCGTCTGGCGGGCAAGTCGAAGCG